>NZ_JACAPY010000059.1:8139-36806 GCF_013385455.1 Pseudomonas sp. G1002 | reverse complement strand
AAAGTGAGCCGCTGTAAGAGCGGAACCAATAGCAGCCGTGACCGCAGCAACGGATATGTACCCATAACCCCGCCATCCCCCCCGCCATCCCCCCGCATTGCACCCGCAGCCCAGAGCCGATAGTCTTGCAAATCATTACCAGCCCAATCGCCCCAGCACCCCCGGGCCCATTGGGTAAAAGGAGAGGTTTGTGAACATCGGACAGTTCGCCTTTCAACGCCAGGTTGAAAATCTATACGTCGACCACAACGCCTGGCTACGTACCCTGTTGCGCCGCAAGCTGGGCAACGCATTCGACGCCGCCGACCTGGCCCACGACGTCTACCTGCAACTCATGCGCAAGGGCCAACTCCCGCCCACCGGCGAATCCCGGCGGCACCTGACCCAAATCGCCAACGGCCTGGTCATCGACCTCTACCGCCGCCGCCAGATCGAATCCGCCTACCTGCAAGCCCTGGCCCTGTTGCCCGAACCCTGCGCCCCCGATGAAGAAACCCGCGCCCTGGCCATCGAGGCCCTGATCCAAATCGACGCCGCCCTGCACAGCCTGCCACCCAAGGCGCGCCAGGCCCTGTTGCTGTGCAAGCTCGATGGCCTGAGCTACCGCGAGATCGCCGCCAAGCTCCAGGTCTCCGTCTCCTCGGTGGAAAAGTACATCGCCGCCGGCCTGCTGGCCTGCTACCAGACCCTGTACGGCTGACCCTCGCAATGTCGACCGAGCAGCCAATCTCCCCGGATATCATCGAGCGCGCCGCCGCCTGGATGGCCCGCCTGTGGGCCGATGACGCCAGCGCCGAAGACCACGCCAACTGCCTGCACTGGCGCGCCGAACATCCCCATCACGAACTGGCCTGGACGCGCCTGCTGGGCTTCGAGCAAAAACTCCATAGCATCCCCGCGCCGGTGGCCAGGCACAGCCTGGCCGAACCCGACGCTCCCGACTCCCCCGACCGCCGGAGCACCCTGCGCCTGCTGGGCCTGTTGGTCGCAGCCGGTGGCCTCACCTACGGCGTGCGCCACACAGACGCCTGGCAACTGGCGAGTGCCGGCCATAGCACCCGCACCGGTGAAGTTCGCGAAGTGGTATTGCCCGACGGTACCCGCCTGGTATTGGGCCCGGCTTCAGCAATTGACGTGCAGTTCGATGACGACCAGCGCCTGGTGCTGCTGCGGGCCGGCGAGGTCTTCATCACGACCGCGCCGTCACCCCGGCCGTTTCGGGTGCAGAGTCGCCAGGGCGTGTTTCATGCCCTGGGCACGCGTTTCAGCCTGCGCCAATGCGACGACGGCAACTGCCAGTTGGCCGTGCTTGAGGGCGCCGTGCAGGTGCAGCCCGACCATGGCGCAGGTGCGCGGGTGGCGGCAGGTCAAGGCGCCACGGTTTCCAGGGACACCGTGCAGCCGACTGCGGCGGTGACTGACCGCAGCATCGCCTGGGTCAAGGGCCTGTTGGTGGCCGATGGTACCCGGCTGGACGAACTGATCGCCGAGCTGGGACGCTACCGCACCGGTGTACTGCGCTGTGCGCCTGAGGTGGCGATGCTGCGGGTCAGCGGTGTATTGCACCTGGACAATACCGACCTGGCGCTGGACAACCTGGCCGCCGCGTTGCCGATCCAGGTGGTGCGGCGCACCCGCTATTGGGTGACGGTCCGCGCCCCTGCCTGAAAATTCCTTGAGGTTTCGATTGAGGGGTTTGGCCGCTCGTTCGGAAGATAAGGTAAGGGCGAGCAAAGGCTCATTCAGTCAGGGAGACTTCATGAGTAACAAGGATGTGGCTGCGGCCAAACCCAGGGGGCGGGGCGCGGTCTCGCAAGTGTTGCGGCCGGTGCGCGGGCGACTGATCGCTGCGGCACTGCTGGCCGGTGTGGGCAGTATGCTGACGCTGGTGCCGCTGGGGGGCATTGTGCATATCGCCAGGGTCGCCCTCGGCGCGCCGTCGATGGCCCAGGCATCGGGCGAGGTCTGGTTGACCATCAACCTCAGCCTGGCGAGCCTGTTCGCGGGCCTGCTGTTGATGACAGTTGCGGAGACGGTCGCGCACCTGGCCGACAACCACATCACTCGCCACTTGCGCCTGGCCATCGCCCAGCGCCTGAGCCAGGTGCCGCTGGGCTGGTTCACCGAGCGGGCGTCGGGCGAGGTCAAGCAGGCGATGCAGGATGACATCGGCACCCTGCACAGCCTGACTGCGCATTTCTACACCACCGTGGGCCGTTGTGCCGGGGCCGTGCTGCTGTCGGCGGCTTATCTGTTCATGGTGGACTGGCGCATGGCGCTGGTCTCGCTGTTGCCGTTTCCGGGGTTTTTGCTGTTTTTTACCCGGGCGATGAAAGCCAGCGGCAGCCACATGCAGTCCTTTGTCGAGCGCATGACCCGGGTCAATAACGCGGTGGTCGAGTTCGTCAACGGCATTCCGGTGGTCAAGGCCTTCGGTGCCACCGGCAAGGCCCACGCCAGTTACCGCAAGGCGGTAGATGAGTTCAGCGAGGCCTTCGTTGAGTTCACCCGGCCACTGGTGGGGACGATGGCCAATGCCAACGCGATGATCGCCCCGGTGACGGTGCTCGCCATGGTGCTGACGTTTGGCCTGGTGTTTGTCAGCCTGGGCTGGATCAGCGCGGTGGAGGTGCTGCCGTTCGCCATTGTCGCACCGGGCATTTGCGCGCCACTGATGCTGCTGAGTTACATCGTGCATGATCTGGACAACGCCACCGGCGCGGCCCAGCGCGTGCAGGCACTGCTGGCGACGCCGGTGCTGGCGCAGGTGGAGCCGGGGTGCGAACGCTTGCCCAAGGACGCCGAAGTACGCGTCGAAAACCTCGGGTACGCCTACGACCCGCAGCACCCGGTACTGTCGAACATCAGCTTCACCCTCAAGCCTGGCACCGTAACCGCGATCGTCGGGGCCTCGGGTTCGGGCAAGTCGACCCTGGCGCGCCTGCTGCTGCGGTTTTTTGACCCGACCGAGGGGCGTATCACCCTGGGCGGCGTCGACCTGCGGCAGATCGAGACCTCGCAGCTCTACAACCTGATCGGCTTTGTGCTGCAAGAGGTGCGCCTGGTCCACGCCAGCGTTGCCGAAAACATCGCCCTCGGCCGGCCCAGCGCCAGCCGCAAGGAAATCGAGGCGGCGGCACGGGCCGCGAATATTCATGAGTGCATCATCGGCTTGCCACGGGGCTATGCCTCGGTGATTGGCGAGGACGCGCAGTTGTCCGGTGGCGAGCAGCAGCGTATCAGCATCGCCCGCGCAGTATTACTGGCGCCGCCGGTGCTGGTGCTGGATGAACCCACGGCCGCCGCCGATGCTGCAAACGAGGTGGCAATCCAGGAGGCGCTGTCGCGCTTCGCCCAAGGGCGCACGCTGTTGGTGATTGCCCATCGCCTCGATACCGTGATGCACGCCGACCACATCATCGTGCTGGAAAACGGCCGTATTGTTGAACAGGGCACCCATCCTCGACTGATCGCGCAAGAGGGCCGTTATGCGCGCCTGTGGGCGTCGGGCGGTTACAAACAGACCCGCGAACAGGCGCTGCCGACATGCTGAAAACCTTTATCGAACTGTTGGGCGATGACGGGCCGGTCTTCCGTCGCTATGTCGGGAAAGTGATGTTCTACGGTGCGCTGTGCGGGCTGACCCTCGCCGCCCTGGTGCCGGTACTCACCGACATGCTCAACGGTGATCTGGCCGAAGCGGCGTTGTGGCTGGTGGTGTTCCTGGCGGCGGTGGCGACGTGTTGGGCCACGCGACGCGAGGTTGAAAAGGCTGGCGTCGCGGTCGGTGTGGCGGTGCTGCAAGGCGGGCGCCAGCGCATCGGCGACCATGTGGCCGAACTGCCTGTCGGTTGGTTCACGCCCGATAACACGGCGCGGCTCAACCAGGTGGTGACCCAGGGCATGATGGCCGTGGCCCAGCTGCCGGCCCATGTATTTACTCCGGTGCTCAGCGGCGTGGTGACGCCATTGGTGCTGGTACTGGCGTTGTTTGTGCTGCACTGGAAAATGGGCCTGATCGCCTTGCTGGCGTTGCCGATTCTCGGCGGCGCGTTCTGGCTCAGCGCCCGCCTTGGGCGGCGCGCCGACCGGGCGTTCCAGCGCAGCTCGGCCGACACCAGCCAGCGCATGCTGGAGTTCGCCCAGTCGCAGTCGGTGTTGCGTGCCTTCAGTGGCGGCGGCAGCTCGGTGTTCCTGCAACGGGCGATCGAGCAGCAGCACGTGACCGGGGCGCGCCTGATCCTGCTGTCCGCCACCTCGATTCTGCTGAACATGTGGCTGGTGCAGGTGGTGTTCGCGGCCTTGTTGATCGCCGCCGCGCTCTGGCTTGACGCTTACCTGGGAAATGCCTTGCACGTGGGCTCGGTGATTGCGGTGATGGTGTCGCTGTTGCTGGTCAGCCGCTTCATCGACCCGTTGCTGGAGGTGGCCGGCTATGGCGAAACGTTGCGCGGCGCCGGGGTGCAGCTTGAGGCGGTGCGCGAGATATTGGCCGCGTCGCCCCTGAAGGCGCCGAGCGCGCCGCAATCTCCACGGGATGCCTCGGTGGAATTGTTCGATGTGAGCTTTCGCCACGCGGCCGGTTCAAGGGACGTGCTGCGCGGGGTGAACCTGCGTATTGAGCCCGGCAGCATGACCGCGTTGGTGGGGGCTTCCGGTTCGGGCAAGACCACGCTGTTGCGGTTGGTCGCACGGTTTTTCGAGGTCAGCCAGGGCCAGGTGTGTATCGGTGGCGTGGACGTGCGACAGATGTCCGGCGAGCAGCTCAACGCGCAGATCAGCCAGATCTTCCAGGACACGTACCTGTTCCAGGGCAGCGTCGCCGACAACATTCGCCTCGGCAAGCCCGACGCCAGCGACGCACAAGTACTGGAGGCCGCGCGGCAGGCTGGCGTGCAAGAGATTATCGAGCGCCTGCCCATGGGCCTGTCGACCACGGTGGGTGAGGGCGGGGCACGCCTGTCCGGTGGCGAGCGTCAGCGTGTCTCAATCGCCCGTGCGTTGATCAAGGGCGCGCCGATCCTGCTGGTGGACGAAGCCACGGCAGCACTGGACGCCGAGAACCAGGCGGTCATCGCCGAAACCCTGGCACGCTTGCGCGGCACATGCACGCTGATCGTGATCGCGCATCAGTTGTCGACGGTGGTGATGGCCGACCAGATCGTGGTGCTCGATGAAGGCCGGATCGTGGAGCAGGGCACGCCTGAGCAATTGACCGCAAGGCAAGGGCGCTATGCCCGGTTCCTCGCGCAGCGGCGAGCATCGAAAGGCTGGCGTATCGCTTAGTGGACCCGCCAGGGCGGCGGGTCCGAAGGGCAGGTCAGAGCTTTGGCAGTTGCCCGATGCGGCCCATCATTTCGGTGACGATCTGCAGGTCCAGCAGGAACTGGTCGACGGTCTTGAACTCGTTGTCGGTATGGCCGGTGTACTTGACCTCCGGCCGTGCCAGGCCGAATTGCACGCCGTTGGGCAGCTCATGCACCGAGGTAGCGCCGGCAGACGTGCCGTACTTGTGCTCCATGCCCAGGTTCTCGCTGGCCACCGCCAACAGCGCCTTGACCCACTCGCCCTCAGGGTTGCGGTACATCGCCTCGGCGATCGAGTAATCGAAGGTCACAGCCACGTGGTTTTTCTTGGTCCAGGCGCTGAGCTTGTCGGCGATTTCGGCCTTGAGCGCTTCCGGTGACTTGCCCTTTGGCACCCGCAGGTTGACCGCCAGCTTGAAGGTAGTGTCATCTTCGCCCACATAGGTCAGCGAGGTGGTCAGCGGGCCCATGAACGCATCGGAGAAGCCCACGCCCAGCTTGGCGCCCAGGTAATCCAGGCCCCAGTTGTTGGCGGCGTAGTGCGCGGCGTCGGTGAACTGGTTGTGCTTGAGCGCGACCTTGCCGTCGAGGCTGTTGAGGAAGTCGAGGACCCTGGCTACCGGGTTCACCCCGGATTCCGGTTCGGAGGAGTGGGCGGACACGCCAGTGACGGTCAACTGAACGTCCTTGCCGACGACCTTGGCCGCCACTTCAAAGTCGCCGCCATTGCGCTTGGCGTACTCGCTGCCGGCCTTTTGCAGGCTGGCGGCCAGTTCGGCAGGCTTGTCGCTGAGCAATGTCACCACCGACGCCGACGGAATCTGGTTGGTGGCCTTGCCGCCGGTCATCGAGATGATTTCTGCGCCTTTGCCTTCAGCCTTGCGCTTGGGGAACTTGGCCATGACCGTGCCGTAGCCTTTCTCGGCGATCACCACCGGGTAGCCGCCGTCCAGCGCCAGGTTGTAGTTGGGCGTTGGGTTGTGCTCGAAGTAGTACGGGATCGCGTCGCCGGAGGTTTCCTCGGTGGTATCCACCAGCAGCTTGAAATTGCGCGCCAGCGGCAGCTTCTCTTCCTTGATCACCTTCATCGCGTACATCGCCACCACGATGCCGTTCTTGTCATCCTCGGTGCCGCGACCATACATCCGGTCGCCGATCAGCGTGACCTTGAATGGGTCGAGCTTGGTGCCGTCCTTGAGCACCCAGTTTTCCGGGGTTACCGGTACCACGTCCGCGTGAGCGTGGATGCCGACCACTTCATCGCCGCTGCCTTCCAGGGAAATCTCGTAGACGCGGTTGTCGATGTTGCGGAAGTTCAGGTTGAACGACTCGGCCAGGCTCTTGATCTTGGCGGCGATCTTGATGAACTCGGGATTGTCGTGCTGGGCCACGCCGGCGACCTGGAAGGTCGGGATCTCCACCAGCTCACGCAGGGTTTCAGTGGCGGCCGCACCGTACTTCACCCGCGCATACAGGCCCAGCAGGCGATGGATTTCATTCTGCTGGTCGGCGCTCAGGTCCTTGTTGTCGAGAAAGGCACTGATGGCCGGGCCGAGGTTGTCGCTCTTGGCCACGTCACTCTTGGCCAGGCTGGCGAGGAACTGCCGGAAATCCTTGACCGAGGCATCGCTGAAGGTCTTCAGGATGACGGCGTTCTGTTGTGGGGTGAGGTTGGCTTGAGCTTGGGTGGTGAACACCGAAAGGCTGGCGGCCATCAGGGTGGCTACGGCCAGTTGCTTGAGGGAAAAATCCATTGCTGGGGGCATTCCTTTGCAGGGAGTGAGTGAGAAATGTCTGATCGAAAGGTCAGAAACAATTTCACACACTACCATCGGGAGGGCGCAGGAGGGGAGCCCCCGTTGTGGGATTTGTCCGGAGGAAATGCACAAGTGGCGCATAAACGAAAATCCAGTGTGGGAGCTGTCGAGCTTTAGCGAGGCTGCGATGGCGGTGGGTCAGGCAGCATCAATGTTGACACTGCTGCCGCCTTCGCAGCCTCGCTAAAGCTCGACAGCTCCCACAGGGTTAGGTGGTCTGCTAATCTGCGCTCGTTGAATCTCGACCGCCACCCGTGGACCTCTCAATGACATCGCCATCCGATCAAAACCTTGAACCCCAATCCGTCTGCAGCCCGATCACCAGCAGCGCCATTTTCATGGTCGCGACCCTGGCGCCTGGCAGTGACTCGGCTGAGGCGGTGCGCAGCTGGTGCGCCGATATCGCCGGCCTGGTGCGCTCGGTCGGCAAGCGGGTGCCAGCCGGCAACCTGACGTGTGTCGCAGGGTTTGGCTCCAAGGCGTGGGACGCGCTGTTCGGGGGGCCGCGGCCAGCAGCGTTGCACCCGTTCAAGGAAGTGGGCGTGGCCGGGCGCCTGGCGCCGGCCACGCCGGGGGATATCCTGCTGCACATTCGTGCCGAGCAGATGGACCTGTGTTTCGAATTGGCCACCCAGTTGATGGCGGCGCTGGGGGATGCGGTGACGGTGGTGGACGAGGTCCAGGGTTTCCGCTATTTCGACATGCGCAGCATCATCGGTTTTGTCGACGGCACCGAGAACCCGGCCGGGCGCAAGGCGGTGGGTTTCACCATCGTCGGTGATGAGGATCCGGCGTTCAGCGGCGGCAGCTATGTAATGGTGCAGAAGTACCTGCACAACATGCAGGCCTGGAATGAATTGTCGGTGGAGGCGCAGGAGCGGGTGATCGGGCGCACCAAGCTGTCGGACATCGAGCTCGACGATGCGACCAAGCCGAGCAATTCCCACAGTGCATTGACCACCATCACCAAGGACGGCGAGGAAGTGAAGATCCTGCGGGACAACATGCCCTTTGGCCGGCCGGGCGCGGGGGAATTCGGGACGTACTTTATCGGCTACGCGCGCTCGCCAGAGCCTTTGGAGTTGATGCTGGAGAACATGTTTGTCGGCCGACCGGTCGGCAACTATGACCGCCTGCTGGACTTCAGCACGGCGGTCACCGGGGGCCTGTTCTTCATACCGTCTGCGGATTTGCTCGAAGAACTGGCCGACCGCGCGCCTTAGGCCAACAACCCGGTGCTCACCGCCACAATCAGGAACACCCCCAGCACCGCGCGGTAGATCACGAACGGCCAGGTGGAGAATCGCTCCAGGAACTTCATCAGGCCCCAGATCGCGAAGAACGCCGACACACTGGCGACCACCAGCCCGAAGATCAGGTGCGGCCAGGCGTGGGCGGGCAGGTCGGCGTGGAACAATACCCACAGCTCTTTCAGCCCCGCGAGGGCGATCGCCGGCAAGCCCAGCAGGAACGAAAACCGCGCCGCTTCTTCACGCTTGAAGTTGAGGAACAGTGCGGCGGTCAGGGTCGAACCCGAGCGGGAAACCCCTGGAATCAGCGCACCGATCTGCGCAATGCCGACAATCAGCGCATCCCGCAGGCGCATTTCGCCCACCGTGCGCTTATGCCTCGCGCTGAGTTCAGCCGCCGCCAGCAGCACCGCCATCACCAGGCAGGAAATCCCGATCACCATCAGCCCGCGCAGCGGCGAGTTGCAGGAGTTGAGGGTCGACGACAAGGCTATCCCGGCAATCCCGATCGGAATCGTCGCCAGCACAATGGCCACCGCCAGCTTGAACCACTGGTTGTTGTAGTCACCCTGGCGCATCGCAGTGATGCTGCCGACCGTGACCTGGCGTACATCCTTCCAGAAGTAACTGACCACTGCTGCCAGGGCGGCCAACTGCATGGCTGCGGAAAACGCCGAGCCGGGATCCGGCCAGCCGAGCAGGGCGGGCACGATGCGCATGTGGGCGGTGGAAGACACGGGCAACAATTCGGTGATGCCCTGAATGATGCCCAGGATGCCTATTTGCAGGTAATCCAGGGACGCAAAGCCGACATCGAGGCCGCTGGTGCAGACGTTTGTCAAAGTACTTATCCTGAAAGCAAGGGGAGGGAAGTGACGCGGAGTTTAGTCTAACTTTGTAACGATTTTGTCGTTGACACGAGAAAAGCGCGATCGGTTCAGCAAGCAGAAAGCTTGGCCGGTGTATTGGCATTGCAGGTGGCTTTGTTGACAATGGCGGCCTGTTTTTTTGCCGAGATGCCCATGCCTGCAATCCCCGATACCACCGTCGAACTGATCGAGACCGGCCCGGAACACGCCACGTTGATCGCCAACCTTTACCAGTTCTACGCCTACGAGTCCTCGGACTGGGAACAGGAAGATGTCGAGGTGG
Source organism: Pseudomonas sp. G1002 (assembly GCF_013385455.1). NCBI lineage: Bacteria > Pseudomonadati > Pseudomonadota > Gammaproteobacteria > Pseudomonadales > Pseudomonadaceae > Pseudomonas > Pseudomonas sp. G1002. Next base: position 27,281 of record NZ_JACAPY010000059.1, on the reverse strand, counting down.
ACGGTCGCTTCTACATCCATGAGGAGCACCTGGCCCGCTACTGGGAAGACCCGCGGTGGAGTGCCAACCTGCTGCTGGTCGACGGCTTCATCGCCGGCTTCCTGCTGATCGAAGGCAGCGAACTGCCGGGGATCGATGCGCTGGAACTGGCGGACCTGTTCATCCTCAAACGCTACCGCCGCAAGGGCATTGGCCGCGCCATCGCCACTCAGGTGTTGAGCAGCGGCGAGGCGAACTGGCTGGTGCGTTTCTATGATCAGGATGAAGTGAGCCAGGCGTTCTGGCGCACGGTGTTGGATAACCTGCCGCGTCCGGTGCAGGCCATCGAGTTGGATGATGAGCCGAATTTGCTGAGCTTCCTGGTGACGCGGGCGGCGCTGCACTGAGGCATCAGCTAAACGCTGCGCCAGCCCCTGCACTGAACAATGCCGCCTGCATCGCCTGTGGCGGCTGGCCGAACGCCCGCAGGAACGCCTGGCGCATGCGCTCACGATCACCGAACCCGGTCTCGCGGGCGACCACTTCCACCGGGTGCCGACTGGTTTCCATCATTGCCCGGGCGGCTTCCACCCGCAGGGATTCGATGGCCTTGGCCGGGGTTTGCCCGGTCTCCTCGCGAAACACCCGGCTGAACTGGCGTGGGCTGAGCCGCGCCACGGCCGCCAGGGCCTCGACCGAAAGGTCGTGGGTCAGGTTCTCCCGGGCGTAGGCCAGGGCCAGCTGCACACGGTCGGACTTGGGGTCGAGCTCCAGCAACGCCGATAGCTGCGACTGTTCGCTGCCACGGCGCTGGGCAATCACCAGCTTGCGCGCGATGCGGCGAGCGAGGTCGCTGCCCAGGTCGTTCTCCACCATCGCCAGCGCCAGGTCCACCCCGGCGCTCATGCCGGCACCGGTCCAGATCTGGCCGTCGACCACGAACAGCTTGTCTTCCTCCAGGCGAATCTGCGGGTAGCGCTTGGCAAAGGCCGGTGCGTGCAGCCAGTGGGTGGTGGCGCGCTTGCCTTCGAGCAATCCCGCCTCGGCCAGCACGAAGATGCCCATGCACAACGAAGCAATCCGCCGCGACTGTTTGGACGCCGCCTGGACCAGCCTCGGCAGGCTGGCGTCAGGCAGTTGGAACTCCAGGTAACCGCTGACGATCAATGTGTCATAGCCCTCGGGCCGGATCGGCGTACTGTTCACCGAGAAGCCCTGGGACGTCATGATCGGACCGCCACTTTCCGACACCAGGTGAAACTCATACGCCTGCTCGCCACGCAGCAGATTCGCGCACTCGAACACCGAGCCCAGGCTGAGGCTCAAGGATTGAAAGTTCGGGTACACCATCAGCGCAATGCTGTGCATCTCATCTCTCCAGGGGGCGCGGAGCGTTGATTGTCGGCGTGTGCCAGGGAAACGGCAACCGCCTTGGCGCAATGTCCGGAATCCTTGCGGACATGACATTGTGCGGTTTTGGCCCGGCTCCTAAGCTTGATTCCATTCCAACCCACATCACCCCGAGGCACTGGCACATGAAAGTATTGATGGTTTTGACTTCTCACGACCAGCTTGGCAACACCGGCCGCAAGACCGGGTTCTGGCTCGAAGAATTTGCTGCTCCCTACTACGCGTTCAAGGACGCCGGGGCCGACGTGACCCTGGCTTCGCCGGCCGGTGGGCAGCCGCCCCTGGACCCGGTCAGCGACCTGCCGGATTCGCAAACCGACCAGACCCGCCGCTTCGCCACTGACCCGGCGGCGCAACAGGCCCTGGCCACCACCGTGAAGCTGGAGTCGGTCAACGCCGGCGACTTCGACACCGTGTTCTACCCAGGCGGCCACGGCCCGCTGTGGGACCTGGCAGAGTCGAAAACCTCCATCGCCCTGATCGAAGCCTTCGAGCGTGCGGGCAAGCCGATTGGCTTTGTGTGCCACGCCCCGGGCGCCTTGCGTCACGTCAAGGCGGTCAACGGCGAGCCGCTGGTCAAGGGCCGACGCGTCACCGGCTTCTCCAACTCCGAAGAAGCGGCGGTTGGCCTGACCGACGTGGTGCCGTTCCTGATCGAGGATGATTTCAAGGCGCTGGGCGGCACGTATGAGAAGGGTGCCGATTGGCAGTCCTTTGTGATTGAAGATGGCCTGCTGGTCACCGGGCAGAATCCTGCCAGTTCCAGTGACGTTGCCAAAGCGCTGTTGAAGCTGACCGCGTAACCCGCTGAATCCCCCCCCAAAAGTACGTTGTTGGCGGCTCCCCTGAGCGGGAGCCGGCAGCTTCTGCCTGTCTGAAATTTGAATCCGGAACTTTCCCCCATGAGCAACAGCGCTTTAGGTACCCCGATCACACTGGGGCACCACACCCTGAAAAACCGCATCGTCCTGCCGCCGCTTACCCGCCAGCGAAGTGCCCAGCCCGGTGATATCGCCACGGACTTGATGGCGCTTTATTACCGCCAGCGCGCCACCGCCGGCTTCATGGTCAGCGAGGGCACGCAGATCGAGCCTCGCGGCCAGGGCTATGCCTGGACCCCGGGCATCTACACACCGGAGCAGATTGACGGCTGGCGTACCGTGACCGATGCCGTGCATGCCGAAGGCGGCGTGATCTTCGCCCAGCTTTGGCATGTGGGTCGCGTGTCCCATCACGAACTGCAACCCGACGGCGCAGCACCCGTCGCGCCGTCGGCGATCCAGCCGCAGCAAGCCAAGGCATTCGTTGCAACCGGGCCCGGCACCGGTAAGTTGGTGCAGCCACCCGAGCCGCGCGCCCTGGCTACCGCCGAGGTCAAGGAGTTGGTGGGGCTTTACGCCCAGGCTGCAAAAAATGCATTGGCCGCCGGTTTCGATGGCGTGGAAATTCATTCGGCCAACGGCTACCTGGTCAACCAGTTCATCTCGGCGCATTCCAACCAGCGCGACGACGAATACGGTGGCTCACTGCACAATCGCCTGCGGTTCCTGCGGGAAATCGTCGAGGCGGTGGCCGAAGTAGTCGGCCCGCAACGCCTGGGTGTGCGCTTTGCGCCGTTGTTCAGCGGCACTGACCAGGACCGGGTCTACATCGGCCTGGTCGAGGAAGACCCGCATCACACCTACATCGAGGCGATCAAGGTGCTTGAGGCGGCCGGCATCGCCTACGTGTCGATTGCCGAGGCCGACTGGGACAATGCCCCCGAGTTGCCCGAGTCGTTCCGCCAGGCGGTGCGTGACACCTTCAGCGGCCGGATCATCTACGCCGGCCGCTACACCGCAGAGCGCGGCGTGCGGCTGGTGGAGGCGGGGCTGGCAGACCTGATCGCGTTTGGCCGGCCGTACATTGCCAATCCCGACTTGCCCCAACGCCTGCTCAACGGTTGGCCGCTGAACCCGTTGAACGCGGACGGCCTGTATGGCGGCACCGAGGTGGGCTTCACCGATTACCCGGTGTATTCCGGGTAGGCACGGGCTACTCGATCGGGTATTTGCCGAATGCCGGGTGCTGCTCGGCGAAGGCTGCGTGGCGTTGCAAGTGGGGAAACGCATCGGCCTTCACGACGTCGGCTATCTTCAGCTGGGTGAATGACCAGGCGACCGCCACCGTCAGGCTCGCCTGGGTCAGCGGCAAGTCGCTGTCGCGCTCGGCCACCCGCGCCTCCAATAACGCATAGGCCGCCAGCAGTTGCCCGGTCACGCGGTCGATCCACGGCTGATGCAGTTTTTCGGCGGGCCGCAGGTGATGTTCGTAGACGATCTGCACGGTCTTTTCGCACGCTGCCAGCGCCAGGCCGATCACTTGCAGATCCCGGGCAAGCGCTGGGGCTGACGGGGGCAGCAATCGGCTGCCGGCCGGCGCCAGGGCTTCCAGGTACTCGAGGATCAGGCCGGAATCCATCAGCATCGTACCGTCGTCGAGCACCAGCGTCGGGGCCTTGACCACCGGGTTGATCCCGGAAAACTCATCGAAGGTGCTGAACACCGACAATGCCTGGTGTTCGAACGCGACGCCGTACAGTTCCAGGGAAATGGCCACGCGGCGCACGTAGGGCGAGTCCAGCATGCCGACCAGTTTCATGAAGCCTCCATTAACCGCAGTGTTTTGTTCTGATGACGTTATAAACCGTTTTTCCGCATGTTTATCAATCCACCCGCAACACAATCTTGCCGATATGGTCGCCACCTTCCATGCGCGCATGGGCCTTCGCGGCGTCGGTATAGGCATACACCTCATCGATCATCGGCAGGCAACGCCCGGCCGAGAGCACCGGCCACACGTGTTCGCGCAGTTGTGCGGCAATCGCGGCTTTTTCTTCCCGGGTGCGTGAGCGCAACAACGAGCCGGTAACGATCGCGCGTTTGCCGAGGATCGCCAGCAGGTCGATGTCCTTGGCGCGTGCGCCGCCGAGGAAGCCCAGCATCACCAGGCGACCTTCCATGGCCAGGGCGCTGATGTTGTCGTTCAGGTAGGAGCCACCCATGATGTCGAGCACCACATTGACACCCTTGCCGGCGGTCTTGTCAGCGATGACCTCGGCGAAATTCTGTTCCCGGTAGTTGATCGGCTCGGCTCCCAGTTCGCGGATGGCGGCGCATTTTTCCACGCTGCCGGCGGTGGCGAACGCTTCGATACCGAACTCGCGGCAGAGCATCAGCGCGGTGGTGCCGATGCCGCTGGTGCCGCCATGGATCAACACGCGCTGGCCTTTATGCGCACCGCCGATGCCGAACAGGTTGGCCCATACGGTGAAGAAGGTTTCCGGGATCGCTGCCGCCTGAATCCAGTCCAGGCCATAGGGAACCGGCAAGGTCTGGCTGGCGGGCACTGCGCAGTACTGCGCATAACCGCCGCCATTGGTCAGGGCGCACACCTTGTCGCCCAGCGCGTACTCGCTGACGCCTTCGCCCAGCGCGACCACCACACCGGCCACTTCCAGCCCGGGAATCGGGCTCATGCCGGGTTTCATCGGGTACGTGCCGGCGCGTTGCAGGGCGTCCGGGCGATTGACGCCGGCGGCGTGCACGCGGATCAGCACTTCGCCGGGGCCGGCGACAGGTACCGGCTCCTGGCGTGGCTGCAGGACTTCGGGGCCGCCGGGGCTGGTGATTTCGATCAGGGTCATTTCGTGGGGCAGATTCATTTGAGCGCACCTGTAGCAATGAACGTATGGGTTGGGACCGCGCCCGTTACCGAGCGGTTCAGCCTGCTGGCGATCCTGGGTGTTTTCTCTGGTGCCCAGCATAGCCGTGATGAGTGATGCAATAATGCTGCGATTACACGTCACGCTGATGCAAAAATGCATTGAAGGGGAAAGCCATGAATTGGGACGATGCGCGGGTGTTCCTCGCGGTGTGCCGCGAGTCCACACTGCGCGGGGCCGCGCGGGTGCTGGGGGTGGATCAGGCCACCGTGGGGCGACGGGTCAATGCCCTGGAAAAGTCCCTGAACGCAACATTGTTCCTGCGCACCTCCGAAGGCTATGCGCTGACCGCCGTGGGTGAGGCCGCGTTGCAATCGGTGGAGAACATGGAGCGCTCGGCCCTTGACCTGGAGCGTCAGGTCCTGGGCCTGGACGACCGCCTGACCGGCACCGTACGGGTGACCACTACCGATTCCCTGGCCATCGACTTCCTGATCCCGGCCATTGCCCGGCTGCACGATGCGCACCCTGACGTGCGCGTGCAGATGGACGCTTCGACCCAGTTGCTTAACCTGGCCAAACGCGAAGCCGATATCGCGGTGCGCAATACCCGCCCGGACAACCCCGACCTGATCGCCCGGCGCATCGCCCGCTGGCCGGTGGGGCTGTTTGCCTCGCAGGCGTATATCGATCGGCACGGCGCACCCGAACCGGGCAGCCTGTTCGAAGGACACGACCTGGTGGTGTACCAGCCGCACCTGCAAAGCCAGAAGGACCTGACCCTGGTCAGCGAGCCGCTGGGACGCGGGCGTATTGTTGCGGCCTTGAGTTCAAGCCTGTTGGTTCGCCGCTCCATCGCTGCAGGGATCGGTATCGGTGAGGTTCCGATAGTTTCCGGCGAACGCGACGGCCTGGTGCGGCTGTGGCCGGACCGTACGCGGCCGTTGCCCTACGATGTGTGGCTGGTGACCCATGCCGACCTGCGGCACACCGCCCGGGTGCGGGTGGTGATCGACGAGATCGTCGCGGGGTTTGCCGGCACCGGGGAATAGTACGACTGCCTGAAAAGGCCGGGTGTCAGCCCGGCCAGAAATAAGCCGTCGCAGGAGAACGCAATCGGCTCAGCGTTGCAGGAAGGCCAGCAGATCTTCGTTCAAGGCTTGCTGGTGGGTCACCGCAAAACCATGGGGGGCATCCTTGTACACCTTCAACTGCGCGCCTTTGATCATCTGCGCGGCGACCTTGCCGGTAGTTTCGAACGGCACGATCTGGTCGCCATCACCGTGGATAACCAGGGTTGGCACGTCGATCCTGGCCATGTCCGGGCGGAAATCGGTTTCCGAGAACGCGGTGACGCAATCCACCGTCGCCTTGAGCGAGGCGAGCAGGGCGATGTTCAGTGTTTGAGTCAATACACCGCTGGAGACCTGTTGGCCCTTGTTGATGCCATAGAACGGCGTATTGAAGTCTGCCAGGAACTGCGCGCGATCCTTCAGCAACGCGGCCTTGAACCCGTCAAACGCTGCCATCTCGACACCTTGCGGGTAATCCGGCTTTTGCCCGAACAGCGGCGTCACCGCCCCCAGCAACACCAGCCCGGCCACGCGCGCGCTGCCATGGCGGGCGATATAGCGGCTGACATCGCCGCCGCCCATGGAGAAGCCCACCAGGGTCACGTCCTGCAGATCCAGATGGTTGATCAACTGGGCGATATCGTCGGCAAAGGTGTCGTAGTCGTTACCGGTCCAGGGCTGGTCCGAGCGGCCAAAACCACGGCGGTCGAACGCGATGGTGCGGTAGCCGCGGCTGCTCAGGTACTCCATCTGGTATTCCCACATATCGGCATCCAGCGGCCAGCCGTGGCTGAACAGCACCGGTTTGCCGGTGCCCCAGTCCTTGTAGTAGAGCTCGGTACCGTCTTGTGTGCGTAGGGTGCTCATGGCAAAACTCCTTGGGTGAGAGGGCAGCCAATACTATAGGCGCAGAATCTGACGAGGGACTTGTATGCCTGTGCTCGGTTGAACGGTTCAGCGTCTATGCTGGTCAACTGCTTTCTACCGTCTGAACAAACAGGTGAACGAAATGGCCAAGACTTACAGCTACGCCGCTCGTGACTCCAAGGATTCGCTCAAACCCTTCACGTTCGAACGTCGCGCCCCCGGGGCCGATGATGTGCAGATCGACATCCTCTATTGCGGCGTCTGCCACTCGGACCTGCACACCGTACGCAACGAATGGAAAAACACCTTGTACCCGTCGGTACCGGGCCATGAAATCGTTGGACGGGTGACCGCCGTGGGCGCCAATGTCAGCAAGTTCAAGGTGGGCGATTTGGCCGGTGTCGGCTGCATGGTCGACAGCTGCCAGCACTGCGAATCCTGCGCCGAGGGCGAGGAGCAGTATTGCGAAAACGGCTTCACCGGCACCTACAATGGCCCGGCTTTTGGCGGCGAAAACACCTTCGGCGGCTACTCGGACAATATCGTGGTCAAGGAGAAGTTCGTCCTGCGCATCTCCCACGACGAGAGCAACCTGGCGGCGGTCGCGCCGCTGCTGTGTGCAGGCATCACCACCTACTCACCGCTGCACCACTGGAACGTCGGGCCGGGCAAGCGCGTCGGCGTTGTCGGCCTCGGTGGCCTGGGCCATATGGCGGTGAAAATCGCTCATGCCATGGGCGCCTACGTGGTGCTGTTCACCACCTCGCCGAACAAGCGCGAAGACGGCCTGCGACTGGGGGCCGATGAAGTGGTGGTGTCGAAGAACGCGGACGAAATGGCCAAGGTTGCCAACTCCCTGGACTTCATCCTCAACACCGTGGCCGCGTCCCACAATCTCGACGCCTTCCTCAACCTGCTCAAGCGCGACGGCACCATGACCCTGGTGGGCGCCCCGGATAGCCCGCACCCGTCACCGACCGTGTTCAACCTGATCTTCAAGCGTCGCAGCCTGGCCGGGTCGTTGATCGGTGGCATCCAGGAAACCCAGGACATGCTGGATTTCTGCGCCAGGCACGGGATTGTCTCGGACATCGAGATGATCGACATCCAGGGCATCAATGACGCCTACGAGCGCATGCTCAAGGGCGATGTGAAGTATCGGTTCGTGATCGACATCGAGAGCCTGAAGAAAGAAAAACACGCGGCCTGATTGATCGCCGCCGATCCCTGTAGGAGCGGGCTGGTGTGGGAGCGGGCTTGCTCGCGAAGGCGGTGTGTCAGTCGCTCAATAGGCTGGCTGAACCACCGCTTTCGCGAGCAAGCCCGCTCCCACCCAAGCCCGCTCCCACATTTTGATCTTCGCCGGTTTCTAGGCCGACAGGTGCTCATACAAAATCGTCGCACCCACCAGCATCAACACCACGCCGCCAACCATCTCGGCGCGCTTGCCGACCACAGTCCCCAACACCCGGCCAAGCATCATGCCGATGGTTACCATGGTCATCGTCGCCAAGCCGATCGCCGCAGCGGCCACCAGGATATTCACGTCGACAAACGCCAGGCCTACGCCCACCGCCAGGGCATCAATGCTGGTGGCAAACGCGGTCACGGCAAGAATCATGAACGAGTGCTGGCTCGGTTTCTCTTCCTCTGGATCATCGGCCTTCAAGCCGTTGTAGATCATGTGCAGGCCCAGGGCTACCAGCAGGGTAAAGGCGATCCAGTGGTCCCACTGCTCCACCCAGCGAGTGGCAGCCTGGCCGATAGCCCAGCCGATGATCGGCGTGATCGCTTCAATCACACCAAAGATCAGCCCGGCCCGCAGGGCTTCGGTCAGGCGTGGTTTGTGCAGGCTGGAACCTTTGCCAATGGCCGCCGCAAAGGCGTCCGTGGACATGGCAAGGGCGAGAAGAATCAGGGAAATGGGGTTCACGGTAAGGCTTCCAGTCGGGCTGTATGAGTCAACGACACAACCACACGCCCGACTTCAGGCATGGATGTGTCGCTGGTCTCACCAACCAAAATGGTGTTCGCACCACGGCATGTTGCCGAGAATGTTGATACGAACGCTTCGAGAATCCGAAGCAGGCTACTCCCCAACGAGGTGGCGGATCATAGCCGCGCAATCATGAAAATTTCGTTAAGGACGCCTCACGGATGTTCCAGGTGACAGCGCACCTGCTGACTCATCCCACCCGTCAACCGCTGCGGCCGCTCACAGCCTTGTGTACGCCTCGGGCAGCGGTCGAGAAAGAAACACCCACCCGGCAACACCCGGTTCCCCGGCAGCTCTGTCGGTGCACTGACATACGCGTCGTCCAGCGCCACCCCCAGCTTGGGCACCGCCTCCAGCAACAGCTGGGTGTACGGATGCTTCGGCTGCTCCAGCACTTGCTCGGCACACCCCAGTTCCACGATCTGCCCCAGGTACATCACCGCCACCCGGTCGGCCATGTGCCGCACTACCGAAACGTTGTGGGAGATCAGGATGTAGGTCAGCCCCAGCCGCCGTTGCAGCTCGGCCAGCAGGTTGAGGATTTGCGCCTGCACCGAGATATCCAGGGCCGAGGTCGGCTCGTCCAGCACCAGGATGCTCGGGTTGGACGCCAGCGCGCGGGCGATGGCGATCCGTTGGCGCTGGCCACCGGAAAACTGGTGCGGGTAACGGTCCAGGTATTCGGCACGAATGCCTACCTGCGCGGCGACCTTGGCGGCGATGGTGCGCATTTCACTCTTGGGCGTGTCGCCAAGGGCGAACAGCGGCTCGGTGATGATTTTCCAGATGGGCAGGCGCGGGTCGAGGGACGATTGCGGGTCCTGGAATACGATCTGCACATGCCGGTGGCGTTCCCGGGCACTTTCGTAGACCCAGTCCACTTCACCGTCACTGGGCTTGACCAGGCCCATCAGCAACTGGGCGAGGGTGCTTTTACCGCAGCCGGACTCGCCGACAATCCCCAGGGTTTCCCCACGGCGCACCTGCAAGTCGATGCCGTTGAGGGCGTGGGCATAACCGCGCGGGCGGCCCAGCCAGTCGGTTTTTACCGGGAACTTGACCCGTACATCCCGCAAAGCCAGCAGTGAATCTTGAGACACGGTCATTGCACCGACTCCCCGGCAGTCAGCCAGCACGCACTTTTGCGGGTGCCGGCAGGGTTGATCAGGTCCAGGCGCGGGCGCTCGATGCATTGGCTCATGGCCTGGGGGCAGCGTTCGCGAAAGGTGCAGCCTGAGGGCAGGGCGGCAAGGTTGGGCACCTGGCCGGGGATGGTCAGCAGGTCGTCGCCGGGTTTCACCTGTTCCGGCAAGCCGCTGAGTAACCCTTGGGTGTAGGGGTGGCGCGGGTCGCTCATCACCTGGGCGGTGGGGCCTTCTTCCACCACGGCGCCGGTGTACATCACATACACCCGGTCGCAGAACTGCGAGACCACAGCCATGTCGTGGGTGATCAGCAGGATCGCGGTGCCGCGTTCCCGGGCTTTTTCCCGCAGCAGCAACAGCACCTGGCGTTGCACGGTGACGTCGAGGGCAGTGGTGGGCTCGTCGGCGATCAGCAACTGAGGGTCGCAGGAAAATGCCAGGGCGATCATCACCCGCTGGCGCATGCCGCCGGAGAGTTCGAAGGGGTAGCTGTCGAGCACTTGCTCGGGGTCGGCGATGTGCATGTCCCGCAGCAGGGCGATGGCCTTGGCACGGGCGGCGGCCTTGCTCAGGCGCTGGTGGTGGATGATCACATCGAGCATCTGCCGGCCAATGCGCCGGGTCGGGTTCAGCGCGGTCATCGGCTCCTGGAAGATCATCGCCGCGTCACGCCCGCGGATCTGCAGCAGCTCCTTCTCGCTGGCACCGAGCATGTCGCGGCCGAGCATCTGCAAGCTGCCGGCGGTGATCCGGTAACTGCGCTCCGGCAGCAGGCGCAGGCTGAGCATCGCGGTCACGGATTTGCCGGAGCCGGATTCACCCACTACGCCGACGACTTCGCCGGGGTTGACGTGCAACGACACGCCGTTGAGTGCCTGGACGTTGTTGCGGTAAGCCGGGAATTCCAGGCTCAGGTTGTCGATGGCAAGCACTGCCGGACTGGACATGGTCATTTCCCCTGTTGCCGTGGGTCGAGCAGGTCACGAACACCGTCACCCAGCAGGTTGAAGCCGGTCGCGGTGACCAGGATCGCCAGCCCCGGAAAGGTCGAGTACCACCAGTTGTCGAGAATGAAATTGCGCCCGGTGGCAACCATCGCGCCCCATTCGGCGGTGGGCTGCTGTGCCCCCAGGCCGATGAAACCCAGGGCCGAGGCCATCAGGATCGCGCTGCCGATGTCCAGGCTCAGTTGCACCAGCAACGGCGGCATCGCATTGCGGCCCACGTGCCACGACACGATGTGCCAGCGCCCGGCGCCGAAGGTCTGGGATGCCTTGACGTAGCCCATCTGGCGAATGCTCAGGGCCTGGCCCCGGGCCAGGCGCACATAGAACGGGATGCGCACCACGGTGATCGCCAGCATCGCATTGAACAGGCTCGGGCCCAGTGCGGCGGCCAGGGCCATGATCAGCACCAGGGACGGCACCGACAGCATGATGTCCATCAGGCGCATGATCAGGCTGTCGAAACGCCCGCCGATAATCCCCGACAGGCAGCCCAGCAGCCCGCCCACCAGGCAGGACGAAAACGCCACGAACAGGCCCACGCCCACCGACTGGCGGCTGCCGTACAGCACCCGGCTGAACAGGTCGCGGCCGACTTCATCGGTGCCGAACCAATGTTCGGCGGAGGGCTCGGCCAGGCGTTGCGCCAGGTTCAGGGCATTGGGGTCATGGCTCGCCAACCAGGGCGCGAAGGCCATGCAGATCAGCACGATCAAGGTGATGGTCAGGCCGGCGATGGTCAGCGGGCTGCGGCGTATTTGATAGCCCAGGTACTCCATTCGCGCACGCCAGGTGGGGCGCTGTTCCAGGGGCACCGGTACGGGCATGGTCAGGGGAGCGGTCATTTCAATTCACCTCGCCGATGCGCGGGTCGACCACCCGGTAGAGCAGGTCGATCAGCATGTTCAGCAGTACATAAATAAACGACACCAGGATCGCGAAGCCCATCACCGCCGGGAAATCCAGGGACTGGATCGACTTCACCACATAGGCACCCATGCCCGGCCAGGCGAACACGGTTTCGGTCAGCACCGCGCCGTACAGCAGGTCGCCGAGGGTCAGGCCGAGCACGGTGATCGACGGGATCAGCGCGTTGGGCAAGGCGTGGCGCAGGATCACCGCCCAGCGCGACAGGCCGTACGCGCGGGCGGTACGGATGTAGTCCTCGCCCAACTGGTCGAGCATCGCCGAACGAATCTGCCGGGCGACTACGCCGAGGTTGACGAAACCCAGGGTGACGGCGGGCAGGATCAGGTGTTCCAGGGCATTCAGGAACAGTGGGATATCGCCGGCCAGCAGCGAGTCGATCAGGTAGAACCCGGTGATGGTGCGCGGTGGTTCGAGGCCTTCATCCAGCCGCCCGCTGCCGGGCAGCCAGCCGAGCTGGCCGTAGAACAACACGATCAGGCCCAGGCCGAGCCAGAAGGCCGGCGTGGAAATGCCGGTAACCGCCAGCGTTCGGGCGATCTGGTCGATGGCGCGGTTGTGATACACCGCTGACAGCACCCCCAGCGGTACGCCCACCAGTACCGAGAGCAGCAGGGCGGCGACTGCCAGTTCGAGGGTCGCGGGGAAGAACGCTTTCAGGTCTTCCAGCACCGGGCGGCTGGTGCGGATCGAGGTGCCGAGGTCGCCGTGCAGCAGGTCGCTCATGTAGCGGCCGTATTGCTGGTACAGCGGCAGGTCGAGGCCCAGTTGATGGCGGATGTTCTCGACAATGGCGTCGCTGGCCCGGTCGCCGGCAATCAGGCGCGCCGGGTCACCCGGGATCAGGTGGGAGATGCAAAAGGTAATCAGCGAAACGCCGACGACGACCAAAATCAGGCCGAACAGGCGTTTGCGCAACATATTCAGGAAGGCCATGAGGGCTCCTCGGTAACGCGAGACATTTGGATCAGGAATACAGCCTGGAAAACACAGCAGGTCCAGTGTGGGAGCGGGCTTGCTCGCGAATACGGTGGGTCAGTCATACATCGGGTAACTGATACACCGCTTTCGCGAGCAAGCCCGCTCCCACATTTGATCGCGTGTTACTTACTGATCTCAGCCACGTTGAACACCTGCTCCAGCATCGGATGGAACACATAACCCTTCACCGAATCACGCATCGGCAGGGTGTAGTTCTTCTGATAGAGGTAGGCGTATACGCTGTCCTTGAGCACGATCTTCTGGGCTTCCTGGTACAGCTCGGTGCGCTTGGCCGTGTCGTTGTTGGCGGCCGCATCGCGAATCAGCTTGTCCACCACCGGGTTGCTGTAGAACGAACGGTTGCCCGGCAGGCCTTGCAGGGAGGAGTCGAACCAGAAGTTCATGTACATGTAGGGGTCGGAGAAGTCCGGTGCCCACGAGCCGATGGACACGTCGAAGTCACCCTTGCCCAGGCGCTCGCGCATGGTGGCGTTGGCCAGTTTTTCCATCTTCAGGTTGATCCCCAGCGGCGCCAGGCTGGCTTGCAGGGTCAGGCCGATGGATTCCCAGTCCGGGTCCTTGTCGGAGTACATGTAGTTCAGGTTGGTGATTTTTTCCGGGAGTTTCTTCAGGTTCGCGCCCGCGCTGTCCAGGTCCTGTTTCATCAAGGGCAGGCTCGGGTCATTGGCCCACATGCCGGCAGGAATCGGCCCGTTCATCAACTTGGCCTGGCCCTTGAGGATGCCGTCGACAATGCCTTTGTAGTCCACCGCATCAACGATCGCCTGGCGCGCATTCTGGTTGTTCAGCGGGGCTTTCTGGTTGTTCAGGTACAGGTAGGTCACCCGCAGCGACGGGAACTCCTTGATCACCACGTCTTTCTTTTTGGCCAGGTTGGTGAACTGGTCCTGGGGCATGTCTTCGGCGATGTCCAGGTCACCGCGTTCCAGTTGCAGGCGGCGTACCGAGGCTTCGCTGATGATCTTGATCACCACCTTGTTCAGCGCGGGCTTGGTGCCGGCGTAGTAGGTGTTGGGTTCCAGGGTCAGGCTCTGGCCTTTCTGCCAGTTGCTCAGGCGAAAGGCGCCGGAGCCGGCGGTGTGGGTGGAGAGGTAGGCGTTGACGTCGCCCTGTTTCACCACGTCCGGGTTGATGATGCCGGCGCCGTTATGGGCGAGGGTGTAAAGGAAGGGCGCGTAGGGCTTGGCCAGGGTGAACCGCACGGTGAGCGGGTCGACCACGGTGACTTTCATGTCATCCGGGAACGCGCCCGACGGGCCTTGCTTGAGCAGCATCACGCGGTCGAAGGAGAACTTCACCGCATTGGCGTCGACCTCGGCGCCGTCATCGAACTTGTTGCCGGGCTTGAGTTTGAAGTCCCACACCAGACCGTCGGCCGAGGTGGTCCAGCTGTCGGCCAGGTCGCCCTTGACCTCGGTGCTGCCCTTGCCGTTTTCGACTTTGTAGGCCACCAGCTTCTGGTACGCCGGGTACGTCACCGCCCAATCATTGTTGTCGATGGTCACGGCCGGGTCGAGGGTTTGCGGGTCGGCGGCCTTGCCGATCATCAGGGTGTCTTTGGGGGCGGCGGCACTTGCCGATTGCCACGCGCCCAGGCTCAGGGCGGCGCACAGCAGGGAGAGTGCGAGGGTCTTGCGGTTGCTTGGGGTCATGCCGGTTTCCTTGATTATTTAGAGGAAAAAGCGGGTTGGTTTATTTTTATGAAATCTATAACCGGGCAGTTGGAGCTAAAGGGTGCTGCTCATTATTGTGATGGTACGGTCCTTGTGATCAGTGTGACTCCTCAATTAGTGGGAAAAGTTCGGCATCCGGCAATTCGTAATGCCACCACTCGGTGGCAATCGCCTTGAAGCCGGCGCCAAGCATGATGCCCAGCAACAGCAGGCGGTTGCGCTGCACCTGCGGCGGCAGGTCGGGGTAGAACTGGTGGGACTTGGGCTCCATGGCATCAAACGCCGTGCCCATGTCCAGTGGGGTGCCGTGTTCATCAATCAGCGTCAGGTCGACGGCCACGCCACGGGTGTGGTGCGAGCCCAGGCGCGGGTCGCGCACGTAGTCCGGGTTGGGCAGGGCCTGCCACAACAGTTGCTGGGCGTAGGCAGGGCGATAGGCGTCGTAGATCAGCAACGTCATGCCGGCCTGGCGTGCCAACAGGCTCGCCTTGCGCAGGCAGGCCGCCGCTTCGGCGTGCAGCAGGCAGCGGGCATTGCGGTAGATCACGGTGCCTGCCAGGTTGTCGGCACTGGCGTAGATCAGGTCGACCTGTACCGGGTATTCCGGTGGGGCGATTTCTACCAATGGGCTGGTTTTCACTCAAAGATTTCCTTTCCAGGGTCAGGATTCGAACTGGCCGAAGGCCTGTTGCAGGGCGCGGTTTTTTGCCAGGCGTGCATCCAGTCGCTCGCCGTAGCGGTCAGCGACGGCAGACACCATCAGGTTGAACAGGCACGTCAGGGGCGCCATGGAGTCCCAGAACTGGCCGACATCGGTTTTCAATTGCAGCAGGTCCAGGTCGTAGTCCCGGGCCCAGGGGCATTGCAAGTCAGTGATCAGCGCCAAGGGTAGACCCTGGGCGTTCGCGGTCTCGCAGAACGTGGGCGTGATGCTGGAATAGGCGCGGAAGTCCGCTGTAATGGCGTAGGGTTTTTCAAAGCCGGAGTTCAGGGTCTCGGCGTAGATCCCCGACAGGCCATCGACGTAATAGACCTTGGGACGGATGTATTCCAGGTGACTGTGGAACGCATTGAGGATGCCCCGGGTGGACTGGATACCGAGGATGAACACGGCGTCTGCATCCACGATGTGCTGCACGATGTCGGCGAAACCCTGGCTGCGGGCCAGGCCGTACACATGCTGGATGGCTTCGATCTCGCGGTTGAGGGAACGGTCGAGGGCGTCTTCCTGATCGTTCTCCTGGCGAAACGCACCCAGGCGGTCGGTGATCAGCCAGGAGGCTTGCGGGTCGCCGCGCAGGCCTTGCTTGACGTCATCGAGGTTGCGATAACCCAGGGTTCGCAAGAAACGCCCCACTGAAATCCCGGTGGTGCCGGCTTGCTGGGCGATGCTGTCGGCGGTTTCGAACGGCAGCTGTTGCAGGTTGCCCAGCAGGTAGGTCGCGATGCGCTTGCCGGTGGGCGTCAGCGTCGGGAACTGCTGTTCCAGCGTGCGCTGGAAGCTGTTTTTATCCATGACGTTTTCGCGCAGGCCGGTCATTGATGTTACTCATGTTTCATGATTTTGATGTCTGTTAGAAACATAACATCGGCAATCGCGATAACACAATGGCTTTTTTTGCACTGGGCGGGCAGGGGGGGACAAGCGGCGATCAAGGCCGCTGGGGTTTCACCGAAGTACCGAACGTATTGCCCATGCGCACACTGGTCGCTGCGGGTGTAGAGAGCCCGATCTGGTTCGGCTTGCGTTTGTCGATGGGCACCTGTTGCGCTTGCTGGTTCTTTTGCGTGGCCTTGGCGGCGTCCGGGAGGTTGCCCATCTGCTGGCTCAGGCAGCCATAGTCCGGTGCCTTGTAGCCATCCACATTGACCTCGGTGCAGCCATTCGGCGTTCCTTCGGCGTGGGCCATCAGTGGCAGGGCAGCACACAGCAACAGGCTGGCGAGGGTCGGGAACAGGTTCATCGGTGCCTCCTGGCGAGCCCTGGGAAATGGGCCGGTATGGCTCAAAAGTGTAGTGCAGCGGGCTGCCCGTCACCGTGATGTTTTTTTTGCTGGCACCGTAACATCAGGTTCATAAACTGGCCTCAGGATGACGGTTTTGTAGGCTATGTCGGACGTGTTGCGATGCTGAGCAGGGGGGCTTGGAGGCGCGCGGGCTGCTGCCTGGCTCTGCTGTTGGGGCTGGCGCAGACCGTGCGCGCCGAAGTGACCCTGGACCTGCCCGCGCAGAACCTGGATAGCGCCCTGCAGGCGTTCAGCCATGCCACCGGCATGGCGGTGCTGGTGGACCGCGAGTTGACCCGGGGCCGGCGCTCCATCGGCGTGCATGGCCGCTACAGTGCGCAGCAAGCCCTGGGCCTGCTGCTGACAGGGAGTGGCCTGATGGCGCGTTATGCCCGCAGCGATGCGTTCACCCTGCAAGTCCCCGAGGTCAGCCAGCCGGCCACGACGCGGGGGCTGAAGGCAGGGCATGCAGCACGGATCAACAACAGCTATGCCGCGGCCTTGCAGCAGGCGATCGAACGCAGTTTGTGCCGTTCGCCGCTGACCCGCCCCGGCAGTTTCCGGGCGCTGGTGCAGGTGTGGGTCAACGGTGACGGGGTGATCGAACACAGCCGCCTGGTCAGCTCCACCGGTGACCTGCAGCGTGACGAAGCGCTGGTACGCGGCCTGGGCGCCACCCGGGTCGAACGCCCGGCGCCCAGTTCGCTGCGCTTGCCGGTGACCTTACTTTTGATGCCCGATTCAACAGGAACACGCATGGAATGCACAGCAGGGGAAGGAGTTTCCGGGGCATGAAAGATACCGGCCACAGCATGATGGTCAGCCTGTTCCTGGCGTCCTACGAGGACTTCAAGGTACGCCTGCGCAAGCGCCTCGGGTCCGAGGACCTGGCCAACGACGTGCTGCACGAAACCTACCTGCGGGTCGACCGCATGGACATGCCGCCGAACCTGGCGCAACCCAATGCCTACCTGTATCGAATGGCGCTGAACATCGCCGCTGACCGACGCCAGGCGGATGCGCGACTGTTGACCGGCAGCGAAGTCGAAGAGCTGCTGCAAACCGTCGATGAAGCCCAGGACCCGTCGCGGGTGGTGGGTGGCCAGCGGGAAATCCAGTCTTTGCTCAAGGCCCTCTACGAACTGCCGGCGCGGCGGCGCCAGATCCTTATCGCTGCACGTCTGGAAGAGGCGCCACACCTGGAAATCTCCAGGCGTTTCGGGATTTCCACGCGCATGGTCGAAAAGGAAATCAAGGCGGGGCTGGGCCACTGTGCGCAGCGCCTTGAAAGAAAAGTGATCCAGCGGTTCGGTCCCGGGGCCGGAAAACCGTCTTAGTGATTGAGTCCCTGATAATCCGTTGAGTACCTGCGCGCTTGAACATTTTTAACCTCTCCGCTGCCCGTGCTGCGCCCGACAGCCCCCTGCACGATGAAGCGCGTGACTGGCTGGTGCTGCTGACGTCGGGCCAGGCCACCGTTGCCGATGCCAAGGCGTTGCGCCAGTGGTGCGCCCAGAGCCCGGAGCATGCCCGGGCGTTCGAGCAGGCCAAGGTGTTGTGGCAGCAATTGGCTCCCGCCGCCGAGCAGTTTTCCCGGCCGCGGCATTTTGGGCGGCGGGCGTTTTTGGGCGGGGCGATTGCGGCGTCGGCGGCGGTGTTGATGGTGCGGGTGACGGTGCCGGGTGGGTTTGCCGGGTTGACGGCGGATTACCGCACCGAGGTCGGGGAGCAGCGGCGGGTGGAGTTGGGTGATGGGGTTCGGCTGGAGCTCAATACGCAGACGCGGATCAGCCGGCGTGAGGGTGGGATTGAGTTGTTGGAGGGGGAGGTCGAGGTGCTGGCCGATGCTGCGATGCCGCTTCAGGTTCAGGCGGGTGGAGGGTGGTTGAGTGCGGCTCGGGCGCGGTTCAATGTGCGCAATACGGATCACAGTGTGTGTGTGACGTGTATTGATGGGGCGCTGTTGGTGGGTGTTGGGGGGCGTACGGTTCGGCTTGAGGGTGGGCGGCAGCTGACTTATGACGCCAGCGGTGTGGGTGAGCCGGTGGCGGTGGACGTGCAGGCTGTGGTGGCTTGGCGGGAGCAGGTGCTGGTGTTTGATAATGCGACGCTGGCGACGGTGGTGGATGAGATCAATCGCTATCGGCCGGGGATGTTGCTGCTGATGAATGCGCAGTTGGGCAAGCGGCGGGTGCAGGCGCGGTTTAGTCTGCATCAGTTGGCGGGGGTGGCGCTTTTGATTCGCGATGCGTATGGGGCCAAGTGTACGGAGTTGCCTGGCGGTGTTGTTTTGTTGAGTTAGATCGGTGTGCATATCCGTTATTGGGGTAACGAGCAGAGCGAAAACAGATCTGCTT
>NZ_JACAPY010000059.1:341-8051 GCF_013385455.1 Pseudomonas sp. G1002 | reverse complement strand
TTGCTCTTCAACACTCAAGCCTAAGCGAGGAGCCGAGTGGTGGGGCAAGAGCGTTTTGCTTACTTTTGACTGGGCCGGCATTCCGGCTTTTCGAAAGTGAGCGGAACCCATATCAGCCATAACAAAAATAACGGATATGTACACCACCCCAAAAAGCCCTACCGCAAGGGCCCCAAAACCTGCCGATACCGCTCCACCCCCTGGCCCGTCTCCCGCACCAGAACCACCTCGATCCCCAGCGGTTCCTCCTGCCGATTCCCACTCAACTGCCGCCACCCCTTGTCCCAAACCCGCACCTGCAAATCCCTGACCTGCCCAAGCACCGCCACCGCATCCCTGGGCGCCGGCAGCGGATACCGATCCCGCGCCGGTGCAGCTGCCCGGTACAGCGTGTCGCCCTTGAGCCACCACCGCACCCGCTGCAACCCATCCCCAGGAATCGGCGCACTCCGGATCACCTCCAGCCGAAACCCCTTGCTGTCCGAACTCCTCACCGACACCGCCGCCAACCCGCCAGGCTTCGGCGCGTCTTCGCCAATCGGCGGCCCCAACTCAACCCCCGCGCGCAAGCTCACATCCAGCTGCATCTGGTTCAGCGCCCGCAACAACACCTCCGTCTGCTCACTGCTGGCCTGCAAATGCTGATCAGCCCGGGTCACACTGTCCAACCCGCGCCAGGCAATCACACTGACCACCGCCATCAACATGATCGCCACCATCACCTCGATCAGCGTAAAACCCTTCTGGTCACTCATGACTCACCACCCGCAACAACCCCGCCGCATCCCGTTGCAGGCTCAGGCTGTATTGCCCATCCGACAGCACCACCCGCACCGGCGGGTTCACCCATTCAGCATCCAGCACCAATGTTTTCCCGGGCTCGATGCGCACCTGCATCGGCGCACTGTCCCAGGCCCGCGGACGCAGTTGCTGATCGCCGCTGAAGTTCTCCACTCCCAGCCCATCATCCGTCACGCGGCTGAAGCGAAATCCCTTGGCATCGGCTTTCCAGGTAATCGCCCGGCCATCGGCACGCGCCTCGGCCTGGGCCATCTGCAGCAATTGGCTCAAGCGTTCCGCGTCCTTGCGCAGCAGGTGCAGCGGATCAGGCTTGATGCTCAGGCTGATGGCCGCACTGGCGATGCCGATGATCACCAGCACCACCATCAACTCGATCAACGTGAAGCCCTGCTGTTTCATTTTTTGCTCCCTGATCAACCGCTGAAATAAAAAGGTGTGAATTGCCCTGTAGCCTGAGGCGACGGACAAACAGGAGGTCCCGCCCATGGCATTCATCCATCGTTTTTCACCCGCCCATGGCGTCCAGGCCTTGGCGTTGCTGGCGGTGCTGGCAGGGGTTGCGACCTGGACGCCGCTGTTGCTCACGTCGGCCGAGTCCCACACCCCGCAGGCCGCGCCCCAGGCGTTGGCGGCTCGCAGTGACAACCCCGCCGTGCAATGGTTTTCCAATACCCCGGCGGTGATGCAGATCAGGGTCTCCGGGGTGCTTGCCGGGGCGCGTGGGGCGGTGGCGATCCTCAGTCTCAACGACGGCCCGCCCCGCAGCTTTTTGTTGGGTGAACGCCTGAGTCCCGGCGTGCGGCTGACGGCCATTGAAGGCGATAGCGTGGAGATCGAGCGCGGCGCGGAAAAAATCCGCGTGCCCCTCGACAAGTTGCCCGACGGGCCGACGTTGCCAAGCCTCATTCGGCAGTAACCGGGCGCTTCACCGGCGGGCGCCCCAGCAGTGTCTCCAGGCGTGCCAGGGGTGGCGCTTCCCGGGTGGCGTCCAGCACCTGCACGCTGACCTGGAACAGGCGCCCATCCGGCCCGTTGCTGATGGTCTGTTCGCAACGCAGTTTCAGCCGGCCCTGGTCGCAGTCGAACGTCTTGCGCCCGGTGCTCACCCGACCTTCCAGGCGCAGTTCCGCCATCCGCCCCTGGGCTGCCAGCAGCGCCATCGACTTGTCCCGCAGCAGGCCGTTGCTGGTGGTCATCAGCCCGGCCACGCGTACCGCCGCCGCCATGGCCACGGCGATGATCGCCAGTGCCA
This sequence comes from Pseudomonas sp. G1002, assembly GCF_013385455.1. Lineage (NCBI taxonomy): Bacteria > Pseudomonadati > Pseudomonadota > Gammaproteobacteria > Pseudomonadales > Pseudomonadaceae > Pseudomonas > Pseudomonas sp. G1002. The sequence goes on along the minus strand of NZ_JACAPY010000059.1, from coordinate 5,998 downwards.
CCAACACTTCAATCAGGGTGAAACCTTGCTCGTTGCGGGGCCCGCCCATGGCGTACTCAAAACCGGGAAACAGGCCCGCAGACTAGCCCCGGGAGTTGACCGATTGGCGACCAAAGCTCCCGAGGATTTTCAACATGACTGACATGTGTTCTTGCAACACTGCGCCACGAAATGCACTCAAGCCAAGGAATGTCGACATGGATATCGCACACTTCACGTCAGCGCGCAGGCAGCGCGGTTTCACCCTGATCGAGATCATGGTGGTCGTGGTGATCCTGGGGATTCTGGCGGCGCTGGTGGTGCCCAAGGTGCTCGACCGCCCCGACCAGGCGCGGGCCACAGCGGCCCGGCAGGACATTGGCGGGCTGATGCAGGCCCTGAAACTCTACCGCCTCGACCACGGCTCGTATCCCAGCATGAACCAGGGCTTGAAGGTGCTGGTGGAACGCCCGGCCGATGCGAAAAACAGCAACTGGCGCGCCTACCTCGAACGCTTGCCCAACGACCCGTGGGGCAACCCGTATCACTACCTCAACCCCGGGGCCAACGGCGAAGTGGATGTGTTCTCCCTCGGCGCCGACGGGAAACCTGATGGTGACGGCGTGAATGCCGATATCGGCTCCTGGCAGTTGTAAGGCCGGCGATGAACAGCCATTCGCCCCCAGCGGCGAAGCAGCGCGGCATGGCGATTATCAGTGCCTTGCTGATCGCGGCCGTGGTCGCGGTGCTTGCCGGCGCCATGCTCACCCGGCAAACCGTGTTCACCCGCAGCCTGGAAGCTGAACAACTGCGTATCCAGGGCCAATGGTTGTTGAATGGCGGCCTGGAAACCAGTCGCCAACTCCTGTGGGATGCGCGCCGCCAGGACGTGTTGACCCGGCTCGATCAACCGTGGGCACGGCCCCTCGGCGGTGCTTTCGAGGGGCGGATTGAGGATGAGCAGGGCAAGTTCAACCTGCGCAACCTGGTGACCCAACAACACCCGGACGCCGTGCAATTGCAGAGCTTCGAACGCCTGTGCCAGTTGATCGGCATCGAGCCGGCCGTGAGCCGCCGCATCAGCCGGCGGGTGATCGACTCATACGACCAGCGCGAGCTCGGCGGCTCACTCACCGGCGGTTTCAACAGCAGCCGGGATACCTCGCCCGGTGCCGCTGCGCCATTGATCCCGGCCAAGTACCCGATGTTGCGCAGCCTCACCGACCTCAGCGGTATCGAAGGCCTCGACCCGCGCCAACTGCGGCGCATGGCGAGCTATGTCAGCGTGCTGCCCGGCAATACCTGGGTCAACGGCAATACCGCCAGCGCCGAGGTACTCAGCAGCGTGGTGCCGGGGCTCAGCCTGTCCCAGGCCCAGGCACTGGTGGCCGAGCGCGACGGCGGGCGCTGGTTTGTCAATCGCGGGGATTTCGTCAACCGGTTGCGCATGCCACAAGTCGCGGTGGACACGGTGCAGGTGGGGATCACCAGCGAGTGGTTTCGCGTGCACGGCCAGGCGCGCCGCGAGCAGCGTCGGGTCACGCTGGAGGCGTTGCTGTATCGCCCGCAAGACCGTCAGCCCCAGGTGATCTGGTCGCGGGTGGGCGTATGAAGCGTTTGCGCATCGGCTTGCCGCCGCTGGATGAACTCACCACCGAGAGCCAGGTGCAGTTCGCCTGGCTGGACCGCGCCGGGCAGGTCAGCCAGCAGGGCGAGGGCCGCCTGGCGCAATGGGCGAATACCCAGGCGGAGTGTTTTCTGCATCCACGGGACAGCTTGCTGACCAGCCTGGAGCTGCCGCAATTGCCCTCCGCCAAGGTCGACGATGCAGTGACCTGTGCGGCCCAGGCATTGATCCTCGGCCCGCTGGAATTGATGCATGTGGCCCACGGTCCACGGGACAGCAGCGGCCTGGTGCAGGTCGGCTGGTTGCCCAAAAGCAGCCTTGAGCACCTGGGCCGGATAACGACCCAGCTGAAAATCAAAGTGCGTGGCCTGTACCCGGCGCCCTACGCGCTGCCGGTCAGCGGGCCAGCGAGCGCGGCCTTCTGCGACGGGCATTTGCTACTTCGCCATAGCCTGCAGCAGGGCGCGGTACATCCTCTGGGGCAGCAGGCGCTGGATGATCTGCTCGCCACCGGTGTCGATGTGCTCCATGTGGCCGACGATGCCCGTTGGAGCGGTACCGCGCCGGGCTGGGGTTTGCACGGTCGGCTCCAGCAGGCGGCAACCGGTGGCTGGGGCAGGGCGGCGGCCTGCACGGCGCTGGCGGTCGCCGTCTGGGCCCTGGGCCTGAACCTCTACGCCGCCCGCCAGGTCGACGAAGGCCAACGCCTCAAGGCGCAGATGAGCCAGCAAGTACGCCAGGCCTTCCCCGAACTGCCGGTGATTCTCAACCCGCTGCAACAAGCCCGTCAGCAACTGGCCGCACGCCAGAGCGGCGCGGCGGCCGAACCTGGGCAGCGCTTTACCGGCTTGCTGGCGCTGGCGGGCAGCAGCCTGCCGTCCATGGCGGGCAGCGTCGAGAGCTTGAGCTACGAGCAAGGCCGCCTGCAGCTGAGCCTGCTGCCGGACGCCCGGACCCCGGCGCTGGCCGCTGACGCGCAGGCGCTGCTGGCCCAGGCCGGGTTCAGCGCCCGTCGCGACGACCAGGGCTGGACAGTCGGCCCGCTTACCGAGCGCGTTGAAGCCGATGCAGACGATGAGGCCGAAGATGAATAAGCGTTGGCAGCTTCTGCGCAGCCAGGCCCAGGTGTTCTGGAACGGCCTGGCCATGCGTGAAAAACGTCTGTTGGTGGGTGCCGGCCTGGTGCTGGCGGGCCTGCTGACCTGGTTGCTGTTGATCCAGCCACCGCTGAAGAAAATCGACTACTGGCAAGCCGAAACTCCGAAACTGCGCAGCCAGGCCGAGGCCTTGCAGGTGCTGCTGCAAGGCGTCGCCCCAGCCCCGCGCAGCAGTGACCTGGAAACCGCCTTGCACCAGTCCCTCGACAACGCCGGGCTGCAGGGCCGCTATCAATTGCAGCCGCAGGACACCGGCAGCTGGCGCCTGACCTTCGACGATGCCCCGGCGGACGCGGTGATCGACTGGCTGCTGGCCAACCCCCGGCCGTTCTCCCTGGAAGTCTCTGCGGCCCGCCTGCAACGCGCAGGCGAGGCTACCCCTTCAACCTCGGCCGGCACCTTGTCCGGGACCGTTCGCATGGATCAGGCGCCTGGCGCTAAGGAAGCTTCATGAAGTGGTCATTGCCCAACGCTGCGCCTTATCGCAAGGTCGCCCCTTTGCTCTTGTTGGCGCTGGGAGCGTGCAGCAACCCCCAATCCTCCGCGCCGTTGCTGGTGGACAGCGAGCTCGGCCAACCCCTGGCCGACACCCGGCGCAGCGGCGACACACCACTGGACCGCCAGCGCGAAACCGTGCCGCCACCCCGGGTGCAACACCCGGTGACCAACAGCGCCCGCAGCCATGGCGCCGCACCGGCCAGGGCGCGCAACCCGCTGGGTGATCAACCGGTACAACTGAACTTCGTCGACGCCGATATCCAGGCGGTGGTGCGCGCCTTGTCCCGCGCCACCGGCCAGCAATTCCTGGTGGACCCGCGTGTCAAAGGCAACCTCACGTTGGTCAGCGAAGGCCAGGTACCGGCGCACCAGGCCTACGACATGCTGCTGGCGGCGCTGCGCATGCAGGGCTTCAGCGTGGTCGACGTAGGCGGCGTGGCCCAGGTGGTGCCGGAGGCGGACGCCAAGCTGCTGGGCGGGCCGATCTACAGCGGCGCCAACCCGGGCGGGCAGGGCATGCAGACCCGCACCTTCCGCCTGCAATACGAAAACGCGGTAAACCTGATCCCGGTGCTGCGCCCGATCGTGTCGCCGAACAACCCGATCAACGCCTACCCCGGCAACAACAGCATCGTGATCACCGACTACGCGGAAAACCTGGCGCGGGTGGCACAGATCATCGACGGCATCGACACCCCGAGCGCCATCGACACCGACGTGGTGAAGGTGCAGAACGGCATCGCCGTGGACATCGCCGCCATGGTCTCGGAACTCCTCGAAACCCAGGGCGCCGACCAGACCCAGAAGATCAACGTGATCGGCGACCCGCGCTCCAACTCCATCATCATCCGCGCCGGCAGCCCGGAGCGCACGGAACTGGCGCGCAACCTGATCTACAAGCTCGACAACGCCCAGAGCAACCCGAGCAATATGCACGTGGTGTACCTGCGCAACGCCCAGGCCGGCAAGTTGGCGCAGTCGCTGCGGGGCTTGCTCACTGGTGAGAGCGACACCGGTACCAGTGACAATGCCCGCGGCAAGTTGAGCAGCATGGGCGGCAACACCCAGGGTGGCCAGGGCAGTACCCAGAACAGCAGCGGCACTCCCACCGGCAGCGGCACTGTCCAGCCCAGTGGTTACGGGCAGGACACCAGCAGCACCGGAGCCTCTTCCCCTACCGACCAGAACACCGCGTTCAGCGCCGGTGGCGTGACGATCCAGGCGGACGCCACCACCAACACCTTGCTGATCTCGGCGCCGGACCCGCTGTATCGCAACCTGCGGGAGGTGATCGACATGCTCGACCAGCGTCGCGCCCAGGTGGTGATCGAGAGCCTGATCGTCGAAGTGGGTGAGGACGATGCCAGCGAGTTCGGGGTGCAGTGGCAGGCGGGCAACCTGGGCGGGAAGGGGGGCTTTGGCGGGGTGAACCTGGGGGGCAGCGGCTTGAATGGAACCCCCACCAGCAAGACCAGCATTGATGTGTTGCCCAAGGGTTTGAACATCGGGCTGGTGAATGGCTCGGTGGACATTCCGGGGATTGGCAAGGTGCTGGACCTCAAGGTGCTGGCCCGGGCATTGAAGAGCAAGGGCGGGACCAATGTGTTGTCGACGCCGAACCTGCTGACCCTGGATAACGAGGCGGCGAGTATTTTTGTGGGGCAGACGATTCCGTTTGTCACCGGCAGTTATGTGACGGGCGGCGGCGGCACGAGCAATAACCCGTTCCAGACGGTGCAGCGCGAGGAAGTGGGGCTGAAGCTGAACGTGCGGCCGCAGATTTCCGAGGGGGGGACGGTGAAGCTGGATATTTATCAGGAGGTCAGCAGCGTCGACACGCGGGCTTCGGTGGATGCCGGGACGGTGACGAACAAGCGGGCGATTGATACGAGTATTTTGCTGGATGACGGGCAGATCATGGTACTTGGCGGGCTGTTGCAGGATGGGTATAGCCAGAGCAATGACGCCGTGCCTTGGTTGTCGGATATTCCGGGGTTGGGGGCGCTGTTCAGGAATGAAAAGCGCAGTGTGACGAAGACTAATTTGATGGTGTTTTTGCGGCCTTACATTATTCGTGACGGCGGGGCGGGGCGCAGTATTACGCTGAATCGCTATGAGTTTATGCGCAGGGCCCAGGGTGGGTTGCAGCCGGAGCATAGTTGGGCGATGCCGGATGTGCAGGCGCCGCAGTTGCCTTCGGTGGATAAGGCGATTCCCGGGGGGCAGGGGGTTAGGGCGGTGATTCGGGCGGTGCCGCGGTGATTTGGGTTTTGGATGGGGGGCATATCCGTTGCTGCGGTAACGGCCACCTATGGTTCCGCTCTTACAGCGGGTCACTTTTGGCAAACGCCCCAAAAGTAACCAAAAGGTCTTTGCCCCACCACTCGGTGCCTCGC
>NZ_JACAPY010000059.1:0-240 GCF_013385455.1 Pseudomonas sp. G1002 | reverse complement strand
GCACGGCGGCCTGAAAGCCGACTTGAGTGTTAAAAGCAAAAGCAAAAGCAAAGACCAGAGCGAAAACAAAGCTGCTTTTCTGTAGGAGCTGGCTTGCCGGCGATGCAGACACCTCGGTACATCAGACACACCGAGGCGATGCCATCGCCGGCAAGCCAGCTCCTACAGTGCACCGTGCCCGCTTTAGCTTTTGATTTTGCTTTTAACACTCAAGTCGGCTTTCAGGCCGCTGTGCTCTTG
>NZ_JACAPY010000058.1:19908-63503 GCF_013385455.1 Pseudomonas sp. G1002 | reverse complement strand
GTGGTGGGGCAAGAGCGTTTTGGTTACTTTTGCGCTTTTCAAAAGTGACCCGCTGTAAGAGCGGAACCCATAGTCGCCATTACAAAAATAACGGATATGCCCCCGATTCATCGCGCCCACCCCGGCCTGCGCTTCTGCACAAACGCCTGAGTCCCCTCAACCCCTTCCTCACCACAAACCGCCTCGGCAAACCACTCGGCAGCCTGGTCCAACAACGGCCCCAAAACCTGCTCACCACTGGCCAGCAGCAACGTCTTGGTCCGCGCATTAGCCCCCGGAGCGCACCGCAAAACCTGCCCCAACACCTCATCCAGCCGCTCCGCCAACGCCTGCGGATCGTGCTCCACAAAATGCACCAACCCCAACCGCAGCGCCTCAACCCCATCAAACCGCGCCGCCGTCAAAGCCAGCCGCCGCGCCTGGGTCAGCCCGATACGCTTCACCACGAACGGGGCAATCTGCGCCGGCAATAACCCGAGGCCGGTCTCCGGCAACCCAAACTGCGCCTGATGATCCGCAATCGCCACATCACTGACACACACCAACCCAAACCCACCGCCCAGCACGGCACCCTCAAGCACCACAATCACCACCTGCGGCAGCGCCTCCACTTCCTGCAACAGCGTACCGAACGCCCGGTTCAACGCCTGCAAGCCACCCGCGGCTCCCGCGCGAGCCATGTCCTTCACATCGCCACCGGCCGAAAAATGCCCACCCGCGCCGCTGATAACCAACGCCCGCACGCTCTTGTCCCCAGCCACATCGGCCAGTACCGCACGCAGTTCGTTGACCATTTCCAGGCTCATGGCATTGCGGCTGTCCGGCCGATTGAGGGTCACATGCAGCACCCCGTTATGCGGTTCCAGCAACAACGTGTTCACGACTTCTTCCCCGGCAGGGTGCCCATCAATTTGCAGATGATCCCCAGCATGATCTCGTCCGCCCCACCACCAATCGACACCAGCCGCACATCGCGATAAGCCCGGGCCACCGGGTTGTCCCACATGAACCCCATGCCGCCCCAATATTGCAGGCAACTGTCGCTGACTTCCCGGCCCAGGCGGCCGGCCTTGAGCTTGGCCATGGAGGCCAGGCGCGTCACGTCCTGGCCCTTGATGTACTGCTCGGTGGCCTGGTACACCAGCGCCCGCAGGCATTCGATTTCGGTGGACAGTTCGGCCAGGCGGAAGTGGATCACCTGGTTGTCGATCAGCGCCTTGCCGAAGGTCTTGCGTTCCTTGCAGTAATCGATGGTGCTGTCGATGCAGTACTCCAGGCCCTTGACCATATTGGCCGCGCCGAACAGCCGCTCTTCCTGGAACTGCAGCATCTGCATCATGAATCCCGCACCTTCATGGCCGATGCGGTTGCGCTGGGGGATGCGCACGTCGTCGAAAAACACCTGGGCGGTTTCCGAGCTGTGCATGCCGAGCTTTTCCAGGGGCGGGCTGACGCTGATGCCGGGGGTGTTCATCGGCACCATGATCAGCGACTTGTTGATGTGCGGCTTGTCGTCCGAGGTGTTGGCCAGCAGGCAGATGAAGTCGGCGCTCGGTGAGTTGGTGATCCACATCTTGCTGCCGTTGATCACGTAGTCAGTGCCGTCCTTGCGGGCATGGGTTTTCAGCCCGGCCACGTCGGAGCCGGCGCCGGTTTCCGAGACGCCGATGCAGCCCACCTGTTCGCCGCTGATGGCCGGGCGCAGGAATTCTTCGCGCAATTCATCGGAGCCGAAGCGGGCGAGGGCCGGGGTGCACATGTCGGTCTGCACGCCGATGGACATCGGGATGCCGCCGCAGCGAATGCTGCCGAACTCTTCGGCGGCGACGATCGAGTAGCTGTAGTCGAGGCCCATGCCACCGAATTTTTCCGGCTTGGAAATACCCAGCAAACCGAGGTCGCCGGCCTTGCGGAAGATCTCGTGGATCGGAAAGCGTCCGGCCTTTTCCCACTCATCCACATGCGGGTTGATCTCGCGCTCGACAAAGCCACGGACGGTGCGACGCAGTGCTTCGTGTTCCTGGGTGAAGATCATTTTTATTGTTCTCCCTATGGGGACGCGGGGCGTCCCGGGCTGCATTCCCACGCGGGGCGTGGGAACGATCATCAAAACCGCGCTGCACCAAAGCTGTTGGGCTGTAGTTGCCGCACCTCGGCCTCGTGGCAGATGTCCAGCAGAAACCCGAGCAAGGTCCGTGTATCCCGTGGGTCAATCAGCCCGTCGTCCCACAGGTTCGCGCTGCCATAAAGGGCGGTGGACTGGCTGTCGAGTTTCTGTGCGGTGACCTGTTCGAGCATGTCGAGCACCTTGGGGTCGGGCACCAGGCCGTCTTTCAGTTGCTTGGCTTCGGTGACGATCCGCAGCACCTTGCCCGCCTGGGCGCCGCCCATCACGGCGGTGCGGCTGTTGGGCCAGGCGAAGATAAAACGCGGGTCGAGCCCACGGCCGCACATCGCATAGTTGCCGGCACCATAGGAGCCGCCGACGACGATGGTCAGTTTCGGCACCCGGGCATTGGCCACCGCCTGGATCATCTTCGCGCCGTGCTTGATCACGCCTTGCTGTTCCGACTCGGTGCCCACCATGAAGCCGGTGGTGTTGTGGAAGAACAGCAGCGGTGTCTGGCTCTGGTCGCACAGCTGGATAAATTGCGCGGCCTTGCTCGCACCCTTCGGGGTGATCGGCCCGTTGTTGCCGATAAAGCCACAGGCGCGGCCCTGGATATGCAGGTGGCCGCAGACGGTGTGCGGGTCGAACTCGCCCTTGAATTCGAGGAAGTTGGAAGCGTCCGCCAACCGCGCGAGGATTTCGCGCACGTCGTAGGGCTTTTTCGGATCGTCGGGGATCAGCCCCAACAGCTCGTCAATCGGGTACAGCGGCTCGCTGTAAGCGCGCTTTGGCACAGGCGGCAAGCGGTCATCCCACGGCAACAGGCTGACAATCTCACGCACGATGCGCACGCCGTCAGCGTCGTTTTCCGCCAGGTATTCAGCGGTGCCGGCGGTTTGCGCATGCATCTCGGCGCCGCCCAGTTCTTCATCGGTGGCGACTTCGCCGGTGGCGGCCTTGAGCAGCGGCGGGCCGGCCAGGAACAGCTTGGCCTTGCCACGCACCACCACCACGTAATCCGAAAGACCCGGCTGATAAGCGCCGCCCGCCGTGGCCGAGCCATGCACCACGGTGATCTGCGGCAGGCCCATGGCCGACATCCGCGCCTGGTTGGCGAAGCTGCGGGCGCCTTCGACGAAAATCTCGGCGGCGTAGTTGAGGTTGGCGCCGCCGCTTTCTGCCAGCGTCACCACCGGCAGTTTGTTTTCCATGGCGATCTGTTGCAGGCGCAGGGATTTTTTCAGGCCCGAGGGGGAAATGGTCCCGCCCTTGATCGCGCTGTTGTTGGCCACCACCAGCATCCGCACGCCGCTGACGTAGCCGATGCCGGCGATCAACCCGCCCCCAGCGGCGCTGCCGTCCTTGTCATCGTGCAGTTTGTAGCCGGCCAGGCTCGCCAGTTCGAGGAACGGCGCGCCGGGGTCGAGCAATAAATTCAGGCGTTCCCGTGGCAGCAGTTGCCCGCGCTTGTCGAACCTGGCCTTGGCTTCGGCGGCCTTGCCCAGCAGGTTTTGCTCCAGCTGGCGCAATTGATTGACGCCCGTGAGCATCGCTTCGCGGTTCTGCGCGAATTGCGGGCTGTGGGCGTCGAGTTGCGAGTCGATCACCGGCATGGCTTATTTCTCCTCCTTGAGCACGTCCGGCAAGTAAGCCCGGTGGAAACCATTAAAGGACACGCTCGGCGGTTGCGCCTTGTGCAGCGGCCAGGCGCGGCTGCCCAGGCTGGCGGCGCCGTCGATGCGCAAGGTGCTGCCGCTGACGAACGCGGCGGCGGGGCTGAGCAAGAACACAATCGCCGCGCTGACTTCCGATTCGGTGCCGATGCGCTTGAGCGGCACGTGTTCGCGCAAGGTCGGGATCACCGCCTTGAATGCGCCTTCGTAGGTGTCCATGCCGCTGGAGGCAATCCAGCCCGGCGCCACGGCGTTGACCCGCACCCCGGCGTAACCCCATTCAACGGCGGCGGTCTTGGTGAGGTTGTCCATGCCCGAACGTGCCGCACCGGAGTGGCCCATGCCGGGCATGCCGCCCCACATGTCGGCGAGCATGTTGACAATGGACCCGCCGTGCTTGCTCATGCTCTGGTTGAACACTTCCCGGGCCATCAGGAAACCGCCCACCAGGTTGGTGCGCAACACGGTTTCAAAGCCCTTCTGGTTGATCGACGCGAGCGGCGAGGGGTACTGGCCGCCGGCGTTGTTCACCAGGCCATGAATCGGGCCGTGCTCCTGCAGGACCTGGCCGACCAGCGCCTTGACCGCTTCTTCATCACGAATATCGCAGGCCTGCCAGCTGGCGCGACCGCCGTCCTCACTGACCTCCGCCGCCACCGTTTGCAGTTTTTCCGGCTTGCGCCCCACCAGGATCACATGGGCGCCGAGGGCTGCCAGCTCGTGGGCGGTGCAACGGCCAATGCCACTGCCGCCGCCGGTAACGATGATGGTCTGCCCCTGGAACAGGTCGGCTTTGAAGATCGAGTCGAAGGCCACGGCGCGGGTCCTTTAAGTGAATTGATCGGCAATGTGCTGCGGCACGGCAATCGGGATTTCCAGCAGTTGCTGGGCGAAGGCCTTGCCTTGGGGATCGATGCGCAGGCTGGCAATCCCGCCGCCACCCAGGGCGTTTTCCAGCAGGAAGTTCAGGCTGTGGCTGCCGGGCAAATACCAGCGCTCGACGCGGCCGTGGATCGGGTCGAGCACGTGGCTCATCCAGTCGACGATCACTTCGGGCGTCAGCGCCTCGGCGATCCACGGCAGGTACTCGGGCTCGCGGGCGATCACCCCGATGTTGCTGTGGTTGCCCTTGTCGCCGGATCGGGCCACGGCCAGCTTGACCAGCGGCACGTTGGCGTCGGCGCGGCCTTGGGGTTTGGGCGGGTCGATCAATGCGATCGAGGTGTTCAGCGGTTTGGTGACGGGCAATTCGCAGGCATGCCGTTCGCCAAGGAAGTCGACCTGCAATTGGCAGGCGCTTTTATCGATCAGGAATGAAAACAACCGAATCAGCGGGTACACCGTGGGTCGCCCGCCGACGATCCCGGTGAGCCCCGGCGCCATGCCGGTGGCCGCCTGGGCAATCTCCCGGGCGAACAGCACCAGCGCCTGTTTGCTGGGGTGACGCACCGCCAGTTTCACCACCACTTCGCGGCAGTCCTGGCGTTGGGCATGGGGGCCATAGGTGGTTTCGCTGCCCAGCAGTTCGATGTTGATGTCGGTGTAGGGCGCCCAGCCGCGCTGGCTGAACAGCTCTGAGGTCTTGTTGATGATCGCCTGGCTGACCCGTTCGGCCTTGGCCACCGCGTCGATCCCGGCGATCAGGCAACTGGCGGTGCAGCGAAAACCATCCGGGTAGGTGGCGCTGACCTTGTACTGGTCGGTGGGCGGCAGGCCTTTGGCGCCGTGCAGGTGCACGCGGTTTTTGCCTTGTTGCCGGAGCTTGACCTGGCTGAAGTCGCAGATCACGTCGGGCAACAGGTAGGCGCGCGGGTCGCCGATTTCATACAGCAGTTGCTCGGCGACGCTCAGTTCGCTGATCAGTCCGCCGGTGCCCTCGACCTTGCTGACGGTGAACTGGCCGTCGGCACTGACCTCCACAATCGGGAAACCGATGTGTTCGTAGTCCGGCACCTCCCGCCAATCGGTGAAGTTGCCGCCGGTGCACTGCGCGCCGCATTCGATGATATGCCCGGCCAATGCCGCCTGGGCCAGGCGGTCGTAGTCCTGCCAGGACCAGTCGAACTCATGCACCAGCGCCGCGCTGACCACCGCGCTGTCCACCACACGGCCGGTTATCACGATATCGGCACCCAGCTCCAGCGCCTGCACGATGCCGGGCGCGCCGAGGTAGGCGTTGGTGGATACGCACATCGGCGGCAAGGGCGCGCCGCTGAACATGTCGGTGACGCCTTGCAGTTGCTTGAACTGCGGTTGCAGGTCATCCCCCAGTAGTACGGCGATCTTCAACGGGATTCGGGCCTGGTCGCAGGCCGCCTGCAACGCGGCGGCGCAGGCCTGGGGGTTGATCCCGCCGGCGTTGCTGATCACGCGTATGCCCTGGCGCTGGATATCCGCCAGCAGCGGCGTCAGCACCTCGACGAAATCCGTGGCATAGCCGGCCTGGGGGTCTTTCATTCGCGCTCCGGCGAGGATCGACAGGGTGACTTCCGCCAGGTAGTCGAACACCAGGTAATCCAGCGTGCCGCCGTGCACCAACTGCGCGGCGGCGGTGCAGGTGTCGCCCCAGAAGGCGCTGGCGCAGCCGATGCGTACCGTCTTGTTCATGGGGCGTCCTTCCTCTGGTTTTCTGGCACCCACACTACCAAGCAAGCGCTTGGTTTGTAAACTCTGGTCATAACTTTGCCCCAAGCGCTTGCTTGGTTGGCTGCCACGGCCTAAATTGCCGCCCAAGACGTAAACAGAAGTTAAGGAGAGCAGCATGGATGAGCAAAAAGCCCTGCGGGTGATGCGCACCATGGTCGACGCCGGCCAATTGACCGACCCCGACAGTGCCCGTGGCAAGCTGCTGCAAACCGCGGCCCACCTGTTTCGCAACAAGGGTTTTGAGCGCACCACCGTGCGTGACCTGGCCGGCGCGGTCGGGATCCAGTCCGGCAGCATCTTTCATCACTTCAAGAGCAAGGACGAAATCCTGCGGGCGGTGATGGAGGAAACCATCCACTACAACACCGCCCTGATGCGCGCTTCCCTGGCCGAGGCGAGCAACGTGCGCGAGCGGGTGCTGGCGCTGATTCGTTGCGAATTGCAGTCGATCATGGGCGGCAGTGGCGAGGCCATGGCGGTGCTGGTGTATGAATGGCGTTCCCTGTCGGCCGAGGGCCAGGCCCAGGTGCTGGCCTTGCGCGACATCTACGAAGAGATCTGGTTGCAGGTGCTGGGGGAGGCGAAAAACGCCGGTTACATCAAGGGCGATGTGTTTATCACGCGGCGTTTCCTGACGGGCGCCTTGTCCTGGACCACCACCTGGTTTCGCGCCCAGGGCAGCATGACCCTGGAGCAACTGGCCGACGAAGCCTTGCTGATGGTGTTGAAAGCTGACTAGCCCTTTCGCGCAAGCTATTAATTGTGTGGCAGAAAGTTGTCTCGATAGACAAAAACGCCTAGCTTAGCGGGATCAAAGTTTTCGACGGTGTGTGCCTTGATGTTTTCGCCTTGGCGATTGGCTGCAGGACTCTCAATATGGGCACTTGGCGCACTGTGGCTGATGCCTGCCTCGGCCGCCCAACTGGTGAGGGTCGGTGCTGCGCATTTCCCGCCATACACCGTGCGCCCGGAGCAGGGCGCCGACACCGGGTTGCTGCCGCAACTGGTGGAAGCCTTGAACGCCCTGCAAACCGACTACCAGTTTGTGCTGGTACCCACCTCGATTCCCCGGCGTTTTCGCGACTTCCAGCAAGGTCGGGTGGACATGGCGATCTTCGAAAACCCCAAGTGGGGCTGGCAGGATATTGCCCACACCGATGTCGACATGGGCCTGGAGGATGCGGAAATCTTCGTGGCCCAGCAGGAGCCCGGTCGCGACCAGTCGTATTTCGCTGACCTGACCGGCAAGCGCCTGGCGGTGTTCAGCGGTTATCACTACGCGTTCGCCAACTTCAACCCCGACCCCAAGTACATGGCGGAGCACTTCAACGCCACCTTGACCTATTCCCACGACAGCAACCTGCTGATGGTCGCTCGGGGCCGGGCCGACATCGCCCTGGTGACACGTTCCTACCTCAGTGATTTCCTGGTGCGCAATGCCGATACGGCGGCGCAGTTCCTGGTGTCCGAGCGGATCGACCAGGTGTACCACCACTATGCGTTGCTGCGGCCCAAGGCGCCGATCTCGGGGCCGGCGTTCGCCGGGCTGCTCAAGCAGCTGAGGGACAACGGCCAGTTGCTGAAGATCTTCGAGCCTTACCGCATCGATGTAATGCCGGTACCGTGATCGTCTAAATTTTTGCCCTCGGCTCACGTCACTTGTTGAACTGTCGACGATTCGTGAGCCCATCCCATGTCCTATCTGAATGACCTGTCAGTGCTGCCCTTGCCGGCGGGACCCGCCCTGAATGCTGATGAAACTGATAGCCGCCTGAGCCTCACCCTTGAGGGCCAGCCGCTGATTCGCCTGCGCCTTGAGCGGGGTGATGAGGTGCAGGTGCATTTGCAGGAGCCCGCCAGTGTGCCGGCTGCCCGTGCCTTGTGGGCGGCGTGTTATTGGCTGTTTGCCAGGGAGCCCGGGCGTCAGCGACTGGTCTGGTGTCTTGAGCATGCGCCGGAAGATGCCTTGCGCAGTGGGTTGCTGGTGGCGACCGGGGTTGCCGGGCAGTTTCATTGCGAGCGCACGTTGTTCTGGCAGTTGCCGCAACCGTGGCTGGGGCAATCTCTCACGGGGACTTATCCGCAGCAGATGATCATCAGCGGTGGCAAGCGTCATCCTGCCCGTGCGCCGAAGCCGCGGGGCGAGGTGTATCGACGGTTTGATGCGCGGCTGGGGGCGTGGATTTCACTGCGTACGGTGGAGATTGATGTTGATCTGGCGCGCTTCAATCGTTGGCAGAACAGTGCGCGGGTGGCGAATTTCTGGCAGGAAACTGGCAGCCTGGAACAGCATCGGGAGTATCTGGACAAGCTGGAAGCGGATCCCCATGCGTTGACGTTGATTGGCTGTTTCGATGATGAGCCGTTTGCTTATTTCGAGGCGTATTGGGCGAAGGAGGATCGGATTGCGCCGTTTTATGATGCGGCGGATTACGATCGCGGGATTCATATGCTGGTGGGCGAAGAGCACCACCGTGGTCCGCACAAGGTAGCGAGCTGGTTGTCGGCGCTGGTGCATTACTTGTTTCTCGATGATCCGCGTACGCAGCGTGTGGTGGCTGAGCCTCGGGCGGATAACGGGAAGATGATTGGGCATATGCAGAATCAGTGTTTCCACTGTGAGAAGGAGTTTGATTTTCCTCATAAGCGGGCGGCGTTGATGATTCTGGGGCGGGAACGGTTTTTTGAGCGGTGTGGGTTGGTTTGACTGAGCAAAAAATCTGAGTGCACGAAGATCAAATGTGGGAGCGGGCTTGCTCGCGAAAGCGCAGTGTCAGTCAATGCATGTGTGACTGATCCACCGCTTTCGCGAGCAAGCCCGCTCCCACATGGGATGTGTGGCGCGTCAGGCCCGCCGCGCAAACGTGTCGCTATGGGTCCCGGAAACCTTCCGGCAATGCACCAGCGCATCGCGAATCATAAAGTTCACCAACGTCGGTGAAACCCCCAGCTCCTTGGCAATATCCTTCTGCGGCACCCCGTGCAGCCGGTACATCTCAAACGCATAACGCGTGCGCTGAGGCAACTCGGTCAAGGCGTCGGCAATGTTCTCCAGCGTCGAAAAGTTGATGTGCGAGGTCTCAGGTGAAGCGCCGTGAATAACCACATTCAAGCCTTCCTCTTCCGTGCCGGAATATTTCAGCTCCAGCGCCTGCTTGCGGTAGTGATCAATAGCCAGGTTGCGCACGATCTGGAACAGGTAACTGAGCTGCGCCTTGAACGATGACGTGATGGTGGGGGCCGATTGCAACCGGAAGTAGGCGTCTTGCACCACGTCTTCGGCGCGGGATCGGCAGCCGGTAATACGCGCTGCGATCTTGACCAGGATCAGTCGATTGTCGACGAAGGCCTGGAGTAGGGGTGAGTCGCACCTGCCTGTGGATACTTGTTCCGTCATGGAAATCACCTTGTTGCAAGAGAAGGTTGGGGGAGGGCGTCCTTGCTGAGGCCTCCTACACATCGGGCAACAAATTATGCTTAATGATAATGATTGTCAAATGAGAAGACGAACTAATCTTATGCTTTATCGAGAGGTGTGAACGGCGTCTCGCTGACTAATTATTTCCCGGTGCCATCCGTTCTCATGGGTGAAAGGCCAGTTAACAAACCGGCCAAGGATCAGCGCCTGGAGGAGGACAAAATGGGTTTTTATCGTGTGAGCGGGAGTGGTCTGAAATGAACACGCCGGCTCGATTACGCCTGTTTTGCCTGCCTTACTCCGGCGCCAGCGCCATGGTCTACAGCCGCTGGCGGCGGGCGCTGCCGGAGTGGTTGCAGGTGCGGCCGCTGGAGTTGCCGGGGCGCGGCATGCGCATGGACGAGCCGTTGCAGCGCGATATCAAAAAACTGGCCGGGCAACTGGCTGATGAGATCCGCGCCGAGCTGGACGGCCCCTACGCCTTGTTCGGCCACAGCCTCGGCGGCCTGCTGGCCTTCGAGCTGGCCCATGCCCTGCGCGAACGGGGCGCGCCGCCGCCATTGGCGCTGTTTGCCTCGGGTACCGCCGGCCCGGCCTGTCGCGATGTCAGCGAATACGCCATCGAGAAAAACGACGAACAACTGATCGCCCGCCTGCGAGAACTCAAGGGCACGGGCGAAGACGTGCTGGCCAACGCCGAACTGATGCAGTTGATGCTGCCGATCCTGCGGGCCGACTTCCTGCTGTGCGGCAGTTTCGAATACGGCGAGCGTGAGCCGCTGAGCCTGCCCATCCATGTATTCGGCGGCAAGCAGGACACGGTGCGCGCCGATCAACTGCTGGACTGGCAGCAAGACACCGCCAGCGGTTTCTCCCTCGACATGTTCGACGGTCACCACTTCTTCCTGGTGCAGCACGAGAGTTCCGTACTGCGCTGTGTGCGGCGTTACGCCGACGAACACCTGGCCCGCTGGCGCAACGACGCCGCGCGGCAGATGGCCCGGGCGACCGGCTGAACAAGCCCCCGGCCACACATTCCCCGATTTCCCAGTAAGCCGATTTCAGGCAGGAACCCCATGATGGACGCCTTCGAACTTCCCCGCACCCTGGTTCAGTCCCTTCAACGCCGCGCCGCGCAAACCCCGGATCGACTGGCATTGCGCTTCCTTGCCGAGACGGCCGAACAGAGCGTTGTCCTCAGTTACCGCGACCTCGACCTGCGCGCCCGCACCATTGCCGCCGCCTTGCAGGCCGACGCCGGGCTGGGCGATCGTGCGGTGCTGCTGTTCCCCAGCGGGCCGGATTACGTCGCGGCGTTCTTTGGTTGCCTGTACGCCGGGGTCATCGCGGTGCCGGCCTATCCGCCGGAGTCCGCCCGCCGCCATCATCAGGAGCGGCTGCTGTCGATCATTGCAGACGCCGAGCCGCGGTTGCTGCTGACCACGTCCAGCCTCGGTGATTCGCTGGCGCAACTCGAAGGCGCGCCGCAGTTGCTGTGCGTTGACAGCCTCCATGCCGAAATCGCGGGCAATTGGATCGCGCCCAACTTGCAGGACGATGACATCGCCTTCCTGCAATACACCTCCGGCTCCACTGCGTTGCCCAAGGGCGTGCAAGTGACCCACGGCAACCTGGTGGCCAACGAATTGCTGATCCGTCGCGGCTTCGGCATCGACCTGAACCCCGACGACGTGATCGTCAGCTGGTTGCCGCTGTACCACGACATGGGCCTGATCGGCGGGCTGCTGCAGCCGATCTTCAGCGGTGTGCCGTGCGTATTGATGTCGCCGGCGTACTTCCTTGGCCGGCCATTGCGCTGGCTCGAAGCGATCAGCGAATACGGCGGCACCATCAGCGGCGGGCCGGACTTCGCCTATCGCTTGTGCAGCGAGCGAGTCAGCGAATCGGCATTGGATCGCCTGGATTTGAGCAAGTGGCGCGTGGCGTACTCCGGCTCCGAGCCGATCCGCCTCGACACCCTCGAACGCTTCGCCGAGAAGTTCGCCGCCTGCGGTTTTACCCCGAACAATTTCTTCGCCTCCTACGGCTTGGCGGAGGCCACCTTGTTCGTTGCCGGCGGCACTCGTGGCCAGGGCATCCCGGCCCTGCGCCTGGACGAACAGGCCCTGGCCGCCAATCGCGCCGAGCCAGGGCAGGGCGCGGCGATCATGAGTTGCGGCACCAGCCAGCCCGAGCACGCGGTGCTGATTGCCGACCCCGCCACCCTGGCGACGCTCCCCGACAATGCCGTCGGTGAAATCTGGGCCACCGGCCCGAGCATCGCCCACGGCTACTGGCGCAACCCTGAAGCCACCGCCAAGACTTTCGTCCAGCACGAAGGCCGTACCTGGCTGCGGACCGGCGACCTCGGGTTTATCCGCGAAGGTGAAGTGTTCATCACCGGCCGGCTGAAAGACCTGCTGATCGTGCGGGGCCACAACCTGTATCCCCAGGACATCGAGCAAGCCATCGAGCGCGAAGTGGAAGTGGTGCGCAAGGGCCGGGTCGCCGCGTTCGCGGTGAATGACCAGGGCCTGGAAGGCATTGGCATCGCTGCCGAAATCAGCCGCAGCGTGCAGAAAATCCTGCCGCCGGAAGCACTGATCAAGGCGATTCGCCAGGCGGTGGCCGAAGCCTGCCAGGAAGCGCCGAGCGTGGTGGTGCTGCTCAACCCCGGTGGCTTGCCGAAAACGTCCAGCGGCAAGGTGCAGCGCTCGGCCTGCCGCACACGCCTGGCGGACGGCAGCCTCGACAGTTATGCGCAGTTCCCCGGCGTGCAGGCGCCGGTCGGCGATGCTGTCCTGCAATCCGAACTGCAAAACCAGATTGCCGCGATCTGGTGCGAGCAATTGCAGGTGACGCAGGTCGCCGCCGACGATCACTTCTTCCTGCTGGGGGGCAACTCCATCAGCGCCACCCAGGTCGTCGCCCAACTGCGGGAAACCCTCGGCCTGGAACTGAACCTGCGCCTGTTGTTCGAAGCGCCCACCCTGGCTGCCTTCGCCACCAGCGTCGGGCAATTGCAGCAGGACGGCGGCGTGGCCCAAGGCGCAATCCATGGGTTGTCGCGACAGGAAGACCTGCCGCAATCCCTCGCGCAAAACCGCTTGTGGATCACCTGGCAACTCGACCCGCACAGCAGCGCCTACACCATTCCCGGCGCCTTGCGGTTGCGCGGCGAGCTGGATGAAGACGCGGTGCGCGCAACCTTCCAGCAACTGATCCAGCGCCACGAAGCCCTGCGCACGCGCTTCTTCGAGCGCGATGGCCAGGCCTTCCAGCGGGTCGACGCCAAGGCTGATTTCGATCTGCAAGTCATCGACCTCAGCGATTTGCCTGCCGCCGAGCGGGAAGCCCGTGCCAAGCAGATTCGTGAAGACGAAGCCCGCACCCAGTTCGACCTGGAGAAAGGCCCGCTGCTGTGGGTAACGCTGGTACGCCTGGATGACGAAGACCACCAACTGCTGGTGACCCTGCACCACATCATCGCGGACGGCTGGTCGCTGAACGTGTTGATCGACGAATTCTCGCGACTGTACGCCGCTGCATCCCAGGGCCAACCCCTGGAGCTGCCAGCGCTGGCCCTGCAATACGCCGACTACGGAAGTTGGCAGCGCCAGTGGCTGGCCGAAGGCGAGGGCCAGCGGCAACTGGCTTACTGGAAACAACAACTGGGCGACGAGCACCCAACCCTGAGCCTGGCCACCGATCACCCGCGTTCGGCGCAGCACCTGCGCAGTGCCTCGCGTCACAGTGTGCGTGTGAGCGCGAGCCTCGGCGAAGCCATTCGCAAGACTGCCCAAAGCCACGAATCCACGCCGTTCATGCTGTTGCTCGCGGCGTTCCAGAGCCTGCTCTATCGCTACAGCGGCCAGCGCGATATCCGCATCGGCGTGCCCAACGCCAACCGCCCGCGCCAGGAAACCCAAGGCCTGATCGGGTTCTTTATCAACACCCTCGTACTGCGCGCCGAACTGGATGCGCGCCTGCCCTTCGCCGAGTTGCTGACGGCAACCCGCACCGCAGCGCTGGGTGCCCAGGCCCATCAGGACCTGCCTTTCGAACAACTGCTGGAAGCCTTCCCCCAAGCCCGGGAACAAGGCCTGTTCCAGGTGATGTTCAACCACCAGCAGCGTGACCTCGGCGCCCTGCGCCGCCTGCCGGGCCTGCTTGCCGACGAGCTGGCATGGCACAGCCGCGAAGCCAAGTTCGACCTGCAACTGCACACGGAAGAAGACCGCAACGGGCGCCTGAGCCTGTCCTTCGACTACGCCGATGAGCTGTTCGACGCCGCCACCATCGAACGCCTGGCCGGACACTTCATCAACCTGCTGCAAGCCATCTGCGAACAGCCGCAACAGGCCATCGGCGACCTGAAGCTGTTGCACGCCGACGAGCAGCGCCAACAACAGCAGTGGAGCGCTGCGCCGTGCACACCGGCGCAGCGCTGGCTGCCGGAACAACTCAACCAACACGTCTCGGAACGCACCGCACTGGTGTGGCAGGACGGCAGCCTGACCTTCGCGCAATTGCACACCCAGGCCAACCGCCTGGCCCATTACCTGCGGGACAAAGGCGTGGGCCCGGACGTGTGCGTGGCCATCGCCGCCGAGCGTTCGCCGCAACTGCTGATCGGCCTGCTGGCAATCATCAAGGCCGGCGGCGCCTATGTGCCGCTGGACCCGGATTATCCCGCCGAACGCCTGGGCTACATGCTCAAGGACAGCGGCGTGCAACTGCTGCTGACCCAGACTTCACTGCTGGAACAACTGCCCACGGCGCAAGGCGTGTGCGTCATCGCCATGGACAGCCTCAAGCTCGACAGTTGGCCGACCCACGCGCCGGGTTTGCACCTCAATGGCGACAACCTCGCCTATGTGATCTACACCTCCGGCTCCACCGGCCAGCCCAAGGGCGTGGGCAACACCCATGCCGCGCTGGCCGAGCGCTTGCAGTGGATGCAAGCCACCTACCAATTGGATGAAACCGATGTGCTGATGCAAAAGGCGCCCATCAGTTTCGACGTGTCGGTGTGGGAGTGTTTCTGGCCGCTGATCACCGGTTGCCGCCTGGTGCTGGCCGGCCCCGGCGAGCATCGCGATCCCCATCGCATCGCGCAGTTGGTGCAGGAGCACGGCGTGACCACCCTGCACTTTGTGCCGCCGCTGTTGCAGCTGTTTGTCGACGAACCGTTGGCTGCCGAATGCACCAGCCTGCGTCGCCTGTTCTCCGGCGGTGAAGCGCTGCCTGCCGAGTTGCGTAACCGGGTGCTGGCGCAGTTGCCGGCGGTGCAGTTGCACAATCGGTATGGCCCCACCGAAACCGCGATCAACGTGACGCACTGGCATTGCCAGGCCGAGGACGGCGAGCGTTCGCCGATTGGCCGGCCGCTGGGCAATGTGATTTGCCGGGTGCTGGATGATCAGTTCAAGCCGCTGCCGACGGGTGTGCCGGGTGAGTTGTGCATCGGCGGCATCGGCCTGGCCCGGGGTTACCTCGGGCGTGCGGGGCTGACCGCCGAACGCTTTGTCGCCGACCCGCTGGGCGAGGCGGGCGCACGCCTGTATCGCACCGGTGACCGCGTGCGCTGGAGCACCGAGGGTGTACTGGAATACCTCGGGCGCCTGGATCAGCAGGTCAAACTGCGTGGCTTCCGTGTCGAGCCTGAAGAAATCGAAGCCCGCCTGCTGGCTCTCGACGGCATCGCCCAAGCGGTGGTGCTGGTGCGGGAAACCGCAGCCGGTGCGCAGTTGATCGGCTACTACACCGCCAGCGAACCGTTGGATGAACAGGACGTAAAAACCGCCCTGGCCGCCGAGCTGCCGGAGTACATGGTCCCGGCGCAATTGATGCGCCTGGACGCGATGCCCCTGAGCCCCAGCGGCAAACTGGATCGCCGCGCCTTGCCGGAGCCGGTGTGGCAGGTACGTGAGCACGTCGAACCTGAAACAGCGCTGGAACAGCAAATCGCCGCGATCTGGCGTGAAGTCCTGGCGCTGCCACGCATCGGCCTGCGGGACGACTTCTTCGCCCTTGGCGGCCATTCGTTGCTGGCGACGCAAATCATCTCCCGCACCCGCCAGGCCTGTGACGTCGAACTGCCGTTGCGCACGCTGTTCGACGCCAGCGAGCTGGGGGCTTTCGCCGAGCAGGTCCGGCTGATCCAGGCCGCCGGGCAACGTAACCAACAGTTGGCCATCGGCAAGGTCGACCGCAGCCAGCCGGTGCCACTGTCCTATTCCCAGCAGCGCATGTGGTTCCTCTGGCAGATGGAGCCCGACAGCCCGGCGTATAACGTCGGCGGCATGGCGCGCTTTCGCGGGGTGCTGGACGTGGGCCGTTTCGAGGCGGCGTTGCAGGCCTTGATCATGCGTCATGAAACCCTGCGCACGACTTTCCCGAGCATCAATGGCGTGGCGCAGCAGAAGGTTGCGGCGCAAACCGCCGTGCGCATGGATTGGCAGGACTTCTCTGCGTTGAATGAGGCCGAGCGCCAACGGCGTGTGCAGCAACTGGCCGATCATGAAGCCCACACGCCGTTCAATCTGGAGACCGGTCCACTGCTGCGCGCCTGCCTGGTCAAGGCCGGCGAGCAGGAACATTACCTGGTGCTGACCCTGCACCATATCGTCACCGAAGGCTGGGCCATGGACATCTTTGCCCGTGAACTCAGCGCGCTGTATGAAGCGTTCATCGACGACCGCGAATCGCCACTGGCGCCATTGCCGGTGCAGTACCTCGACTACAGCGCGTGGCAGCGCCAGTGGCTGGAGTCCGGCGAACGCCAGCGCCAACTGGATTACTGGACCGCGCAACTGGGCACCGAACATCCGCTGCTGGAACTGCCGGCCGACCGTCCGCGGCCGCCGGTGCAAAGTCACCAGGGCGAGCTGTACCGTTTTGATTTGAGCGACGACCTCGCCGCCCGCGTGCGTGCCTTCAACGCCGAACGCGGCCTGACCCTGTTCATGACCATGACCGCCACCCTCGCGGTATTGCTCTACCGCTACAGCGGCCAGACTGACCTGCGCATCGGTGCGCCGGTGGCCAACCGGATTCGCCCGGAAAGCGAAGGGCTGATTGGCGCATTCCTCAACACCCAGGTGCTGCGTTGCCAGCTCAACGGGCAGATGAGTGTCGGCGAACTGTTTGACCAGGTTCGCCACACCGTGATCGAAGGCCAGTCCCATCAGGACCTGCCGTTCGACCATCTGGTGGAGGCCCTGCAACCAACCCGCAGCGCGGCGTACAACCCGCTGTTCCAGGTGATGTGCAACGTGCAGCGCTGGGAATTCCAGCAAAGCCGCACCCTGGCCGGGATGACCGTCGAATACCTGGCCAACGATGCCCGCGCCACCAAGTTCGACCTCAACCTGGAGGTCACCGACCTCGATCATCGCCTGGGTTGCTGCCTGACCTACAGCACCGACCTGTTCGACGAGCCGCGTATTGCGCGCATGGCGGCGCATTGGCAAAACCTGCTGGAAGCCTTGCTCGGCGATCCGCAACAGCGCCTGAGTGAGTTGCCGTTGCTGGAGGCTGGCGAACAGCGCGCCCTGCGAGACAGCCTTGGCATTGAGGCTGGCGAGCATCGCCTCGACCAGTGCATCCATCACCTGTTCAGCGAGCAGGCCCTGGCCCGTGCCGATGCACCGGCGTTGACCTTTGCCGGGCAGACCCTGAGCTACAGCGAACTCGACAGCCGTGCCAATCGCCTGGCCTGGATGCTCCGCGAGCGCGGCGTGGGCCCGCAGGTGCGGGTCGGCCTGGCGTTGCCGCGTTCGCTGGAGATGGTGGTTGGCCTGCTGGCAATCCTCAAGGCCGGCGGCGCCTATGTGCCGCTGGACCCGGAATACCCGCTGGACCGCCTGCACTACATGATCGAAGACAGTGGCATCGGCCTGTTGCTTAGCGATGCCGCGATGTTCGACGCATTGGGCGAACTGCCTGAGAGTGTCGGCCGCTGGTGCCTGGAAGATGACCTGCTGACCCTGGCGGACTACCCGGCAAGCGAGTTGCCTTTCATCAGCCTGCCGCAACATCAGGCCTACTTGATCTACACCTCCGGTTCCACCGGCAAGCCCAAGGGCGTGGTGGTGTCCCACGGTGAAATCGCCATGCATTGCCAGGCGGTGATCGAACGCTTCGGCATGCGCCCGGATGACTGCGAGCTGCACTTCTATTCCATCAACTTTGACGCTGCCACCGAGCGTCTGCTGGTGCCGTTGCTCAGTGGCGCCCAGGTTGTGTTGCGGGCCCAGGGCCAGTGGGACGCGGAAGAAATCTGCGGGCTGATTCGTCGGCACCGCATCAATATCCTGGGCTTCACCCCAAGCTATGGCAGCCAGTTGGCGCAATGGCTGGCCACGCAAGACCAGACCCTGGCGGTGCGCATGTGCATCACCGGCGGTGAGGCCCTTACCGGCGAACACTTGCAGCGCATTCGCGCGGCATTCAAGCCGGCGCTGTTTTTCAACGCCTATGGCCCGACTGAAACCGTGGTGATGCCGTTGGCCAGCCTGGCCCCGGAAGCCCTGGAAGAGGGCGCCGGCAGCGTGCCGATCGGCAGCATCATCGGCGCGCGTGTGGCCTACATTCTGGATGCGGATCTGGCGCTGGTGCCGCAAGGCGCGACGGGTGAGTTGTACGTCGGCGGTGCCGGCCTGGCCCAGGGGTATCACCAGCGTCCGGGGATGACGGCGGAGCGGTTTGTCGCGGATCCGTTTGCCACGAACGGCGGTCGCCTGTATCGCACCGGCGACCTGGTGCGCCAGCGTGCCGATGGCCTGGTGGAATACCTCGGTCGTATCGACCATCAAGTGAAGATTCGCGGGTTCCGCATCGAGCTGGGGGAAATTGAAACCCGCCTGCTGGAACACCAGGCGGTGCGTGAAGCAGTGGTGTTGGCGCTGGATTCCCCGAGCGGCAAACAGTTGGTGGCCTACCTGATCAGCGACGAAGAACACGGTGCACTGCGTGAATCCCTCAAGGCGCATTTGAAAGCGCAGCTGCCGGACTACATGGTGCCCGCGCACCTGATCGTTCTCGACAGCATGCCGCTGACTACCAACGGCAAACTCGACCGCCGCGCCTTGCCGCAGCCGGACCCCGAGGCGAATCGTCAACAGTACGTGGCGCCGCGCAACGAGCTGGAGCAAACCTTGGCGGTCATCTGGTGCGCGGTACTGAACGTGCAACAGGTAGGCCTTGACGACAACTTCTTCGAGTTGGGCGGTGACTCGATCCTGTCGATCCAGGTGGTCAGCCGGGCCCGGCAGGCGGGGATTCATTTCAGCCCGCGTGATTTGTTCCAGCACCAGACCGTGCAAACCCTGGCCGCCGTGGCGACCCGCAGCGAGCAGGTCAGCGCCGAACAAGGCGTGTTGACCGGCACGTCCGGGCTGACGCCGATCCAGCACTGGTTCTTCGACACCGACATCCCGGAGCGCCAACACTGGAACCAGGCATTGCTGCTGGAGCCGGTTCAGGCCCTGGAACCTCATCGCCTGGAGCAAGCGTTGCTGGCGGTGCTGGAACATCACGACGCCCTGCGCCTGAGCTTCACCCAGCGCGACGCCCAATGGCACGCCGAACACTTGGCGGTGCCGGAAGGCGGCCTGCTGTTGCAAGCCCAGGTAGCGGACATGGAGCAGTGCAGCGCGCTGTTCACCGACACCCAGCGCAGCCTCAACCTTGCCCATGGCCCGTTGTTGCGCGCGTTGCTGGTGGACGGCCCGCAAGGCCAGCGCCGGCTGCTGATCGCGATCCATCACCTGGTGGTGGACGGCGTTTCCTGGCGGGTATTGCTCGAAGATTTGCAAACCGTGTATCGCCAGTTGAGCGACGGCCAGCCGGTCAACCTGCCGGCCAAGACCAGCGCCTTGCGCGACTGGGCGGCGCGGTTGCAGGCGTATGCCGGCAGCGAATCCCTGCGTGAGGAGCTGCACGTGTGGCAGCAACAGTTGGCCGGCCCTGCCGTTGAATTGCCGGTGGATCGCCCACAGGGTTCGCTGCGCAATCGCGACGCGGATACCGTCAGCGTGCGCCTGGATGCCGAGCGCACCCGCCAGTTGTTGCAGCAGGCACCAAGTGCCTACCGCACCCAGGTCAACGATTTGCTGCTGACGGCCCTGGCCCGTGTGCTGTGCCGTTGGAGTGGCCATGAATCGGCATTGATCCAGCTGGAAGGCCACGGCCGCGAACCGCTATTCGACGAGATCGACCTGACCCGCAGCGTCGGCTGGTTCACCAGCGCCTACCCGCTGCGCCTGACCCCGCTGCATATCGAAGAGGCCGCCGGGCAGGGCGCCTCGATCAAGGCGATCAAGGAGCAACTGCGCGGCGTGCCCCACAAGGGGTTGGGTTATGGCGTGCTGCGCTACCTGGCCGACGACCTGTGCCGCCAGACCATGGCCGCGTTGCCGAGCGCCAGTATCACCTTCAACTACCTCGGCCAGTTCGATCAGAGCTTTGGCGCCGACGCACTGTTCCACCCGCTGGACGAGTCCGCCGGGATCGCCCACGACCCGGACGCGCCGTTGCCCAACGCGCTGAGTGTCGACAGCCAGGTGTACGGCGGTGAGCTGGTGCTGCGCTGGACCTTCAGCCGCGAGCGTCACCACAGCCAGACCATCGCTGAGCTGGCGGACGCTTACCTGGCGGAACTGCAAAGCCTGATCGAACATTGCCTCAAGGCAGACGCGGGCGGCCTTACGCCGTCGGACTTCCCGCTGGCGCACCTGACCCAGGGGCAACTCGATGCGCTGCCGGTGCCGGCCAATGCCATCGAAGACGTGTACCCGCTGACCCCGATGCAGGAAGGCTTGCTGCTGCACACCCTGCTGGAACCGGGCACCGGCCTCTACTACATGCAGGACCGCTACCGCATCAACAGCGCCCTGGACCCCGAGCGTTTCGCCCAGGCCTGGCAGGCGGTGATCGCCCGTCATGAAGCCTTGCGCGCCTCGTTCTGCTGGAACGTCGGCGAAGACATGTTGCAGGTTATCCACAAGCCCGGCAGCACGCCGATCGAGTACCTCGACTGGAGCCAGGAGCCGGAAAGCGAGCAGGAACCGCGCCTGCAAGCGTTGCTGAAAAGCGAGCGTGAAGCCGGTTTCGATCTGCTTAACCAGGCGCCCTTCCACCTGCGGCTGATCCGCGTAGGCGAAGCCCGCTACTGGTTCATGATGAGCAACCACCACATCCTGATCGATGCGTGGTGCCGCTCGCTGCTGATGAACGATTTCTTCGACATCTACATGGCCCTCGGCGAAGGTCGCGAAGCGCAACTGGCGACGCCACCGCGTTACCGCGATTACATCGCCTGGCTGCAACGCCAGAACCTCGCCGAGGCGCGCCAGTGGTGGCAGCAGAACCTGCAAGGGTTCGAACGCACCACACCGATTCCGAGCGACCGGCCGTTCCTGCGCGAGCATGCCGGCCACAGCGGCGGCATGGTGGTAGGCGACTGCTACACCCGCCTGGATATACGCGACGGCGCGCAACTGCGCGAGCTGGCCCAGGCTCATCAATTGACGGTGAACACCTTCGCCCAGGCGGCATGGGCCCTGGTGCTGCGGCGCTTGAGTGGCGATCGCGACGTGCTGTTCGGCGTCACCGTGGCCGGGCGCCCGGTAGAAATGCCCGAGATGCAGCGCACTGTCGGACTGTTTATCAACAGTATCGCCTTGCGGGTCAAGCTGCCGGAGGACGATCAGCAGTGCAGCGTGCGCCAATGGTTGAGCGGCCTGCTCGACAGCAATATGCAACTGCGCGAGTACGAGTACCTGCCGCTGGTGACCATCCAGGAGCACAGCGAACTGCCGAAAGGCCAGCCGCTGTTCGACAGCCTGTTCGTGTTCGAGAACGCCCCGGTGGAAGTCTCGGTACTGGACCGTGCGCAAAGCCTGAATGCCACCTCGGATTCCGGTCGCACCCACACCAACTTCCCGCTGACGGCCGTGTGCTACCCGGGCGATGACCTGGGCTTGCACCTGTCCTACGACCAGCGTTATTTCGATGAAACCACCGTGCAAGGCATGCTCGCTGAATTCAAGCGGCTGCTGCTGGCGCTGGTACAGGGCTTCCATGGCGACATGGCCGACTTGCCGCTGATTGGCGAGCAGGAGCGTGAGTTCCTGGTGGACGGCTGCAACCAGAGCGAGCATGAATATCCGCTGGAGCGCAGTTACATCGAGCTGTTCGAAGCCCAGGTGGCACAGCATCCACAGCGGATTGCCGCCAGTTGCCTGGATCAGCAATGGACCTACTCTGAGCTGAACCGGCGCAGTAACCGCCTGGGCCATGCGCTGATTGCCGCGGGTGTCGGGCTGGACCAACCGGTGGCGTTGCTGGCTGAACGTAATCTGGATTTGCTGGGCATGATCATCGGCAGCTTCAAGGCCGGCGCGGGTTACTTGCCGCTGGATCCGGGGCTGCCGACCCAGCGCTTGAGCCGGATCATCGACCTCAGTCGTACGCCGTTGCTGGTGTGCACCGAGGCTTGTCGGGAACAGGCGGATCTGTTGCTGGAAGAGTTTGCCTGTGGCTCGCGACCGAGGCTGCTGGTGTGGGAGGAGCTGGTGGGTTCAGAGCAGAACCCGGGCATCTACAGCGCGCCGGATAACCTGGCCTACGTGATCTACACCTCGGGCTCCACTGGCCTGCCCAAGGGCGTGATGGTCGAACAGCGCGGCATGCTCAATAACCAGTTGAGCAAGGTGCCGTATCTGCAACTGACTGAGCACGATGTGATCGCCCAGACCGCCTCGCAAAGTTTCGATATCTCGGTGTGGCAGTTCCTCGCGGCGCCGCTGTTCGGGGCGCGGGTGGACATTGTGCCGAATACCATTGCCCATGATCCGCAAGGCTTGCTCGCTCACGTCCAGGCCCAGGGCATTACCGTGCTGGAAAGCGTGCCGTCACTGATCCAGGGCATGCTCGCCCAGGAGCGCATGAGCCTGGATGGCTTGCGCTGGATGCTGCCGACGGGTGAAGCGATGCCGCCGGAACTGGCGCACCAGTGGTTGCTGCGTTATCCGCAGATTGGCCTGGTCAACGCGTATGGCCCGGCGGAATGTTCGGACGACGTGGCGTTCTTCCGCGTCGACCTGGCGTCGACCCGTGGCACTTATCTGCCGATTGGTACGCCGACCGACAATAACCGGTTGTACCTGCTGGACGGTGCGCTGGAACTGGTGCCTCAAGGCGCCGTCGGCGAGTTGTGCGTGGCCGGGACCGGCGTGGGTCGTGGTTATGTCAGCGATCCGCTGCGCACGGCGCAAGCGTTTGTGCCGAATCCATTGGGTGCGGACCGGTTGTATCGAACAGGGGATTTGGCCCGCCGTCGCAGCGACGGTGTGTTGGAGTACGTCGGGCGCATCGACCATCAGGTGAAGATTCGCGGTTACCGGATCGAGCTGGGTGAAATCGAAGCGCGCCTGCATGAGCAGCCTGAAGTGCGGGATGCGGCGGTGGGCGTGCAGGAGGGCGTCAACGGCAAGCATCTGGTGGGCTACCTGGTGGCGGCGGATGCGCAGCTCAACCCGGGTGAGCGCCTCGATCGCATCAAGCAACGCCTGCGGGCCGAGCTGCCGGAATACATGGTGCCGTTGCATTGGTTGTGGCTCGACCGGTTGCCGCTGAACGCCAACGGCAAGCTGGACCGCAAGGCCTTGCCGGCACTGGAGATCGGCCAGTTGCACAGCCAGGAATATCTGGCGCCGCGCAATGAGCTGGAGCAGACGCTGGCCGGGATCTGGGCCGAGGTGCTCAAGGTCGAGCGCGTCGGCGTGCAGGACAACTTCTTCGAACTGGGCGGGCATTCGTTGCTGGCCACGCAGATAGCTTCACGGGTGCAGAAGACGCTGCAGCGGGATGTGCCGTTGCGGGCGATGTTCGAGTGCAGCACGGTGGAGGCGTTGGCGGGGTATATCGACGGGCTGGCGGCGAATGAGATCAGCGCCGAGAAGGTGGATCGGTTGAGTGATTTGATGGCGGAGCTGGAGGGTTTTTAACTCGGATCGCAACGCGCCACTCGTCGGGTGGCGCGGTTGTTAAGGTTCGAACTGTGAATTCTGACAGTAGGCAAGGGGGGCATTTCGGCGTGTGATGGGCAACACCATCACTCGTTGAAATGGAGTTCTATCATGCCCAAGTCATCACCGTTGACCCTTGATCTGCCCAAGCCACAGTTGGTCGAAGCCGAGGGAGAGCCCCGGGTTGACCCGCTCCAGTTGCTGGAGGGGGCTACTGTCCGGGTGTTCTACGAAGGGATGCTCAGCACCGACAGTATTGTGTTGCGCTGGCAGTCGACACCGGGGGAATACGCGCCGATTGCCTCCCAGGATGGCGTCGAAGCGGGCTCGGTCGAGTTCCACGTACCCCCGTATTACGTAGGGCTGCGCATTGATAACTTCGCGCTGTTTTCCTATGTCGTTACCCGCGATGGCGAGGAACATCCTTCCCCCGTTGCCGACGTGTTCATCAAGCTGCCGTCCAATTTGCCGCAACTGCAGATTCTGCAAGCCTCAGGCGGTGTTCTGGATCTGTCCTTGTTGTGCGGTGAAGACCCGGTTCTGCATGTCGACGCCTGGCCGTTCATCGACCCGGTTCAAGTGGCTCAGGTCTATATCGGGGGGATTTACCCTGATGGGTCCAAGGCCAGTCTCTACCCTTATGAAGATGCACCGGTAACAGAGGAGGACGTGCGCCACGGCTGGACCCGAAAGTTGTCCCGTGCCGAGCTGGCCACGCTCAAGCATGACAGTGAGCTTTATATTGCGTTCTACGTTGAGTTTTTGCCGCGTGCGGATTCCAGGCCGGTGTATCGGCTGATTTCTGGTTTGGTGTTGACGTTGCTCATCGAGCCTCATTTGGATCTCGTAGCGCCCACGGTGGTGGAAGCCACGCAAATCACACCTGAAAATCTCGTATTGAATCCGGTCAATACCCAGGACGGTGCGACCATCCGGGTCAGCTATGAGCATATGTGCCCTTGCGACTGGGTTTGCGCCTTCTGGGAAGGGACTGCCGGGGCAGGCACTCCGGTACTCGAGTGCAAGCAGGCCGACAATCGGGACGTTGTTGATTTTAATGTGCCGGCGTCAGCCATCAGCGCCAATTTCAATAAGCAGGTGTCGGTCCGCTACACCGTCCGACGGGAAGGGCAAACCTGGTCGGCGCTGCCGCGACCGGTAAAAATCCTGAATATCTCCGGCCTGCCCAAGCCGCAGGTGGAACAGGCCACGGGCAGTACGCTGGACCTCAATACGTTCCAGGGGGACGCGCAACTGACGGTGGCGGCCTATGCCTACGGCGCCTTGGGGCAGCCCTGCTGGATGTGGGTAACCGGTGAGCGGGAAGATGGCGCGCCTTATCGCTTCGATGTGCTGGACGGCGAGCCGCTCTCCGAGCAATGGCTGCAGGAGGGCGTCAGTACGCTGCTGTCCCGCCGCGATCTGCAAAAGCTGGCCGATTGCAGCCGCTTTGACGTGCATTTTGCGGTGAACTTCGATGGCCGGTCCGACAGGGCCAGCGCCCAGCCGTTTCCTGTGCTGCACCTGGATATTCATCAGGAAGACCTGGTCCTGAAACCCTTGACCATTCGGGAGGCCGTGGGCTCGCAGTTGACGGTATGGAATGGCCGTGATGGCGTGACGGCACGGGTGGAATATGACCACATCAGTGCTCATGACGAGATCAGCGTGTGTTGGACACAATCGGACGGTAGTTGCCTGCCGTTGCCACCCAAGCCGGGTAACACTGATCCGAAGTACGTTGACTTCACCATTCCCCGCGAGGCTGTAATCGCTGGAAGCGGCAAAACAGTGCCCGTCAGTTACAGCGTCGCGAGCGCATGCAAGCACGTCACGTCAGCTGACCTGGAGCTACAGATCAGTGTACCGCAGCGCTTGCCTGCGCCAGAGGTGCCGCAGGCCACTCAATTGCCCGGTGGCCAGGGGACACTGGACTTGCGCACCTTTACCGGGGATGCCGAGATTACGCTGCAAGCCTGGTGGTTCATCCTGGCGGGGCAAAAGGGCTGGCTGGAATGTACGGGAACCTTGCTCGACGGGTCGTCCCATACCCTCAAGCTGCTGGTCAATGAGCCGATCACGCAAGAGCAGGCAAACCATGGGTTGTCGCACGTTCTGCCTCGTGAGGAACTGGAAAAGTTTCGCCACAGGTCCGTATTGAACATCGTGTTCAA
Source organism: Pseudomonas sp. G1002 (assembly GCF_013385455.1). Taxonomy (NCBI): domain Bacteria; kingdom Pseudomonadati; phylum Pseudomonadota; class Gammaproteobacteria; order Pseudomonadales; family Pseudomonadaceae; genus Pseudomonas; species Pseudomonas sp. G1002. The sequence continues at coordinate 37,446 of NZ_JACAPY010000058.1, read as the reverse complement.
GGTTACGGCGGACGGCAGCTCCAATGTGAGCGAAGCAATTGTGTTCCCTGTGCTGATGTTGCTGTTGCGCAAGCAGTACAGAGACCTGACGGATTTCAACGATCAGACCTTGGGTTTATGGACCGTAGGGTCAGGCGCACCCGATGCCAGGGATATCAGCATTGAATATATGGGGACGGGACCTGACGGCAAGCCCGATTACGCAGTCAGGAATTTCACGTTTACCAATAACAGTTTCGGCCCGATCCTGCAGCGGCGCTTCTTGGATTTGGAGAGCGGTTTTACTTACCGGTTTTCCGTACGGGTTCGACGGTACAGCGTTGCGTTCGCGACGCCCAAGTTATCGTTGCGCAAAGACTCCATTCAACAAACACCGGTGGAAGAGTTGGTTGACCTGAACTGGCACACACTGAGCTTCACCTTTACGCCAACCATCGCTCCCGTGCTGCTGGAAATCTATAGCCATGAAGGCGCTACGAGCGGCAACGATTGGTACATGGATGATTTCCTGGTCGAGGGGATTTAATCCGCGCTGAAAAGACAATGCCCGCTTCGATGCGGGCATTGTCTTTACAGGCTAGGGCTGATTATTTCGGACCGAGAATCTTCACCAGCTTATCCGGCGACGGCGCTCCTTGCTGTTGCTGCAACCCACCCTTGTCATCCAGATAGAAAATTGCCGGCGTGGCCGACAACTCCAGTTCGTCCATCAGCTTCATATTCGAATCAAGCTTGGCCTGGATATCCGCCGGGATCTTCTCCAGCGCCTGCAACTTGCTGCCTTTACCGGCCGACTCATGGGCTTCCAAGGCCTGTTGCGGGTCCTTGGCGGCAAACAGCGCGGCCGACTTGCCCGGGCTGTCTTCACGGATAATCCCCACCATGATGTGCCGCAACTGTACCTTGCCCGACTTCACCCACGGCCGTGCCTGTTCCCAGAACATGTTGCAGTACGGGCAGTTCGGGTCGCTGAACAGGTACACGATGCGCGGCGCGTCCTTGTTGCCGTCCTGGATCCAGTTGCTGTGTTCCATCTTGGCCCAGACTTCCTTGGCCATCGGCGCATACACCAGTTTCTCCAGCGGCGCGGTGCTCAGGTCATTGCCGTCGGCGTCGTACAGGTTGCCGGCGATCACGCTTTTGCCGTCTGCGGTCAGGTACAGCGCCATGCCGCGGTTCTGGTATTGCGCCGCATAACCCGTGAGGCCGCTGGGCGCATCGAACTTGCCGATGATCTTGGCCCCCTTGGCCTCGATGTTCTTGATCGGCGCCGGCCAGTCTTCGGCGTGGACCAGGCTGGCGGCCAGGGTCAGGGGCAGGAGTGTCAGCAGGTGGCGGAGGCGGAGCATGGCGAATTCCTTGTGGTGGCCGGCAAGGCCGGTTTGGCGGGGGTCGGCTCGAAGCGCTCCATGGCGCGGGCCAGGCTGGCCTGTGAGAGTTCGCCCAGGTGGCTGTTGATCAGGCGACCATCAGGTTGGTAGAAGAGGGTGGTGGGCAAGGCCATGGAGCCGACGGCCTGGCCCAGGCGGCCGCTGGCGTCGAACAGCACGTTGTCCAGGTTCAGGCCCTGGGTCGCCAGGTAGGTGGCGACGCTTTGCATGCTTTCGGCCTGGTTGACGAACAGGAAGGTCACGTCCGGGCGCTGGCGCTGGGCACTTTCCAGTACCGGCATTTCGCGCCGGCACGGCGGGCACCAGGTGGCCCACAGGTTGATCACCAGCGGGCCGCCCTTGTAGTCGGCCAGTTGCACGGTTTCGCCATTGGCGTTGCGCAGGGCAATGTCCGGCAGGTGCGTGCCTTTTTCGTAGAGGGTCAGGGACAGGCTGGTCAGGGCCCAGAACGCCAGGCCGGTGATCACGCCGGCGCTCAGCGGCTTGCGCAGCAGCGGGCGGCGCCAGCCGTAGATCAGCGCGCCGATGATCAGCACGATCACGCCGGGCCAGGCGAGAAAACCGCCGTCGCGCAGGTCGACGATTTGCAGCGGGTCATTCTGGTAGTACGACCAGTACATCAATACGAAGCTGACGCGTGCGGCGAGCATACCCAGCAGAAACAGGGTGAACAGCACCGACTCGGGGTTCTCGCCGCCGCGCTTGGCCACCCGCCAGCCCACCAGGGTGGCGAGGATCAACGCCGTGATCAGCAGCAAGTGATTCAGGGCGATGGCGAAGGTGCCGATGGTCAGTGTCAGCATCAGAGGGCTTCCCGGGCTTGGGTCCAGCGTTGCAGGAAGGCGGCGGCGTCGACTTCGCCGGTGATGCGCTGGGCGCGGCGCTCTTCACCGTCGGGGCCGATCCAGACGAAGCTCGGCGGGCCGGGGACCTTGTAGCGGCCCAGCAGCTCGCGGCTGGCGGCGTTGTCGGCGGTGACGTCGAGGCGCAGCAGGCGCACATCCTTGAGGGCGTCCAGTACCTCGGGTTTGCCGAACACCTGTTTTTCCATGATCTTGCACGACACGCACCAGTCGGCGTAGTAGTCCACCAGCACCCATTGGCCCTGGGCCTTGGCGCTGTCGAGCTGGCTTTGCAGCACGGCCGGGTCGTTGATGGTCATGAAGGCATCGTGGGCGGTGGGAGCACCGGCTACCCGCGAGCCGCTGTAGACCTTCAGCGGTTGCCACAGGTCGTCGCTGCCGCCGGCCGCGCCGATCACCAATACGCTGCCCCAGAGGCCCAGCACCAGCGAACCGGCGCCGAACAGCATGGCGGTGCGCCCGAAATCGCGGGCCAGGCGCCAGCCGCAGTAGGCCATGACCAGCGCCAGCACACCCCACAAGCCGAGCCACAGGGTTTCACCGACCACCGGGCGAATCATCAGCACGGCGGTGGCGAGGAACAGGAAACCGAAGATGCCCTTGAGGATATTCATCCAGGTGCCAGGCTTGGGCAGGAAGCGGTTGCCCACGGTCACCAGCAGCAACAGTGGCACACCGATGCCGATGCCCATGGCAAACAGGATCAGGCCGCCGTGCAGGGCGTTGCCGCTTTGGGCGATGTACAACAGCGCGCCGGCCAGGGGCGCGGTCATGCACGGGCCCACCAGCAAGCCGGACAGGGCGCCGAGCACGCCGGCGCCTACCAGGCTGCCGCCGCTTTGGTTGCGGCTGACGTTGTCCAGGCGATCGCGCAGGAAGGCCGGCAGTTGCAGTTCAAAGAAGCCGAACATCGGCAGGGCGAGAATCACAAACAACGCAGCGAAGCTGCCGAGGATCCACGGGATTTGCAGCAGGGCGGCGAGGTTGCCGCCGAGCAGCGCAGCCAATACACCGAGCGCGGCATACACCAGCGCCATGCACACCACGTAGCTGGCGGCCAGGGCAAAGCCGCGCCGTGGGCTGGCGCCGCTGCCGACCACAAGGCCGGCGAGGATCGGCAACATCGGCAGGGAACACGGGGCGAAGGCCAGCAGCAGGCCCAGGCCGAAGAACACCAGCAGGCTCCAGCCCAGGCTGCGTTGTTGCAGGCCGCTGGCCAGGCTTTGGTCCTGGGCCTGGCCGGTGGCGGCGACGGCAGGGTTGCCGCCCAGGTCCACGGTGATCGATTGCGGCGGGTAGCACAGGCCGGCATCGGCGCAGCCTTGCCAGCCGAGCTTGACCTGGCCGGTGGCGCCAGCGGGAATCTTCACTTCCAGGCCCTGGCGATAGACTTGCTGCTCGCCAAAGAACTCGTCGCTGTGGGCTTCGCCCTGGGGCAACGTCGGCTTTTCGGCCAGGCCATCGAATTTCATGCGCTGCTGGTACAGGTAGTAACCGTCGGCAATCTGCCAATACAACTGGGTTTCGCCGGAGGCCAGACGCTCGGAGGTAAAGGTGAAGGCTTTGCCCACCGGGAGGAAGTCGGGTTTGGTCTCGAATGGATTGTTGCCAGGCGCGGCCTGGGCGAATCCAGCAAACACTACCAGCAGAAAGATAAACAGATGCCGCATGATCAAGCCTTAGTTCGAAGCAAGTGGGACACACAATGTGTGGCGTTGATTAACCGATGATTAACCGGGCTATCCTAGAAAGAAGGGATTATCCGGGATTCTCGGCGTTGGCGGCATAATGCACGCTTAATCCACTGCCTTTTTAATCACCCTCACATTTTGCAAAGGGTTCACCATGCACGTACTGGTCTGTGAAGACGACGAGCTGATCGCCAGCGGCATTGTTGCCGGGCTCAGCGCCCAGGGCCTGACGGTCGAGCGCGTCGGCACGGCTGCGGCTGCCCGGGCGATGCTCAAGGTGGCGGAATTCGACGTGATGGTACTCGACCTCGGCCTGCCGGATGAAGACGGCTTGAAGCTGTTGCAGCAACTGCGCAGCCAGGGCCTGGAGATTCCAGTGCTGATCCTGACCGCACGGGATTCGGTGACCAACCGCGTCGACGGCCTGCAGGCCGGTGCCGACGACTACCTGCTCAAACCCTTCGACCTGCGCGAACTCGCCGCACGCCTGCACACCCTGTTGCGCCGGGTGGCTGGGCGCAGCGTCAACCTGATCGAGCACGGGCGCCTGACCTACAACCCCAGCAGCCGCGAAACGTTGCTGGGCGGTGAGTCGGTGGACCTGTCCCGCCGCGAGCAGGCGCTGTTGCAAGCCCTGTTGCAAAACCGTGGTCGGGTGCTCTCCAGCGAGCAGCTCAAGGACAGCGTCTACGGCCTGAACGACGAACTGGAAAGCAACGCCCTCAACGTGCACATCCACCACCTGCGGCGCAAACTCGGCAACGGCATCGTCGAAACCGTGCGCGGCCTGGGCTATCGCCTGGGCCCGGCTGACGGTGGAGAGGACGCTTCGTGATGAGCCTGCGCCTGCGGCTGACCTTCAAGCTCGGCGCAGCTTTCGTGCTGATCTGGGTCCTGGCCGCCGCGTGGATGCTCAACGACCTGCGCAACCAGATGATGTTCTCCCTCGACCAGCGCCTGGTGGCGTCGGCGCGCATGGTGGCGGGGCTGATGGAGCAGATGCCCGGCCTCTCCAGCACGGGGGAGGGCGCGCACTTCAGCGCCGAACAATTGAATGTGCCAGGCGGTATGGCGTGCCAGGTCAGTTCCTTGCGCGGCGTGGTTTTGGCCCGCAGCCACACCACGCCGGACCAGGGCCTGGAGTCGCGCAAGAGCGGCTTTCGCGACCAGATGATTGATGGCGTGGGCTGGCGCAGCTTTACCCTGTCCCGTGGCGATTTGTTTATCACCACCGCCGACCGGCAGGTGGAACGTGAAGCGTTGAACCTGTCGATCCTGCTGGCCGCCTCGGTGCCGGTGGGCGTGGCATTGTTGGGCTGCCTGTGCCTGTTGTGGCTGGGGATCGGCCAGAGCCTGTTGCCGCTCAACCGCATGCGTGACGCCTTGATGCGCCGCAGTGCCGACTCCCTCGAACCGTTGCAGATCAGCCCGCTGCCCAGCGAACTCAAGCCACTGCTCGACACCCAGAACCAGTTGCTGCAGCGCATCGCCAAGACCATCGAACGCGAACGCCGCTTGACCGGTGACGCGGCCCACGAACTGCGCAGCCCGTTGACCGCGATCAAGACCCACCTGCAAGTGGCGCGCATGACCGAAGGCGCCGCCCGTGACCAGTCCCTGGCCCATGCTGAAGAGGGCGCCGACCGCTTGCACCGCACCCTTGAGCAGTTGCTGCTGCTGGCGCGGGTCGAAGGCAGCCTGTCGTTTGATGACGGCCTGCAATCGAGTGCCGAGCAAGTTGCGCAACTGGCGATCCAGGATGCCAACGGCGGCGACAATCAGCGTATTGACCTGATCCTGGCAGACGGTTTGTCCGAAAAACCTTTGGAAATGCCGGTGGGCCTGGCCGTCGCGGCCCTTCGCAACCTGCTGGACAACGCGTTGCGCCACACCCCGGCCGATACTCGGGTGGAGCTGAGTGTGTCCAGCGCTGGCGACAATGTGGTGTTCCGGGTGCGTGACCATGGCGCGCCGATTTCCAGCGAAGACTTGCAACACTTGACCCAGCGCTTCTGGCGCAACGGCAACAGCCCGGGTTGCGGCCTGGGGTTGGCGATCGTCCAGGCCATCGTGCAGCGCTGCTCGTGCTCCCTGAAATTCGACAGCCAGGCCGATGGCATGCGCGTCGACCTGGGCATGCCGTTGCGGCGCTGAAACCTTCTTTTCACAGCACACATAGCTACCGCCATCCTCAAGCGCAACGCTTCAGGATGGCGGTCATTTTTTTGTGTTTGAACCGGCTGAATGACTCGGCCTGTGTTGAAAAGGACAGCCCCTATGTTGGTTATCGATTCCACGTATCCCGCAAACGACTTCAATGAGCGCAATGGCCAGGCCGTGCGCCAGGTGATTGTGCATTACACCGCCGCGCCCTTTGCCTCGTCATTGCGTGCACTGACCCGCGACGGTTTCAGTGCCCACTACCTGTTGGCCGACCCCCATGACGCCAGCTACCGCGCCGCCGGCTATGACGAGTTGCGGGTATTTCGCCTGGTGGACGAAGCGCAACGCGCCTGGCACGCCGGCACCAGCCACTGGGCCGGGCGCGATAACCTCAACAGCCGCTCCATCGGCATTGAAATCGTCAACCAGGCCCGGGATGACGCCGGTGTGTTGACCTTCCCGGCCTATGGCGCAGAGCAGATTGACGTGTTGATCGCCTTGATTCGTGACATTCAGGTGCGTTACCCGGCGATCGGTCCTACCGACATCCTCGGGCATTCCGACATTGCCTATTGGCGCAAGAGCGACCCCGGCCCCCGCTTGCCATGGCGCTGCCTGTTCGAGGCGGGCGTGGGAGCCTGGTATGAAGAGGTGGCCAAGATGGCCTATCAACGTCGGTTCGACATCGGCCTGCCGCCAGAGGTTGAGGTGGAGCGGGCGTTCCAGCGCTACGGTTATGCCCCGGCGAAAAATCGCCTGGGTTTCCAGCAACGTGTCCGTGCGTTCCAGATGCATTTTCGGCCCTCTGACTACAGTGGGCGGCTGGATGCGCAGACCTGCGCGATCCTGTATGCGTTGAATGAAAAATACACCGGGGTGGCCGGGTAAATCCGCTAAAGCTGTTTTTAACGACCACAGGTGTAAATCCTCCCTTCGCTGATGCGTTTCCAGAACAGGAAATCCGTGCGCGGCCCTTGGGCCTGGCGCCAACGGGTGGGCAGTTTGGTCACCATCATCAGCGTATTGAGGGATCGAGAGATGTCAGTCGCTACCAGCCGTATCGAAGAGACCCAGGCGGTCCCTGCGGAAACGCTTTACCAGTTCGATGAAACCCCGCTGCTGGCCCGCCAGCGCCAGCAGGAATCCAATGCCCGCAGCTACCCACGGCGCATTCCCCTGGCGCTCAAGCGCGCCCGCGGGATCTATGTCGAGGACGTCGAAGGACGCAGCTTTATCGATTGCCTGGCCGGTGCCGGCACCCTGGCGCTGGGGCACAACCACCCGGTGGTGATCGATGCCATTCGCCAGGTGCTGAGCGATGAATTGCCGTTGCACACCCTGGACCTGACCACGCCGGTCAAGGACCAATTCGTGCAGGACCTGTTCGGCCTGCTGCCGCCGGCGCTGGCGCGGGAAGCCAAGATCCAGTTCTGCGGCCCCACCGGCACCGATGCGGTGGAAGCCGCGCTGAAACTGGTGCGCACCGCCACCGGGCGGAGCACGGTGTTGTCATTCCAGGGCGGTTATCACGGCATGAGCCAGGGCGCCCTGAGCCTGATGGGCAGCCTGGGGCCGAAGAAGCCACTGGGCGCGTTGCTCGGCAATGGCGTGCAATTCCTGCCATTCCCGTACGACTACCGTTGCCCGTTCGGGCTGGGCGGCGCGGAAGGGGTCAAGGTCAACCTGCATTATCTGGAAAACCTGCTCAACGATCCCGAGGCCGGTGTATTGCTGCCGGCGGCGGTGATCGTCGAGGTGGTGCAAGGCGAGGGCGGCGTGATCCCGGCTGATCTCGACTGGCTGCGCGGCCTGCGGCGCATTACCGAGCAGGCTGGCGTGGCGCTGATTGTCGACGAAATCCAGAGCGGCTTTGGTCGCACCGGCAAGATGTTTGCCTTCGAACATGCCGGCATTGTCCCGGACGTGGTCGTGCTGTCCAAAGCCATCGGCGGCAGCCTGCCACTGGCGGTGGTGGTGTATCGCGACTGGCTCGACACCTGGTTGCCGGGCGCCCATGCCGGGACCTTCCGTGGCAATCAGATGGCCATGGCGGCCGGCTCGGCGGTGATGCGTTACCTCAAGGACCACGACATTCCCGCCCACGCGGCCGCCATGGGCGAGCGCCTCGGCGAACACCTGCGCATCCTGCAGCGCGACTTCCCGCAGTTGGGAGACATTCGTGGCCGTGGGCTGATGCTCGGTGTGGAACTGGTGGACCCCGCCGGTGCGCCTGATGCCCAGGGCCACCCGCCGGTGCATCGCCAACTGGCGCCGCTGGTGCAGCGTGAATGCCTCAAGCGCGGGTTGATTCTCGAACTGGGCGGGCGACACGGCAGCGTCGTGCGTTTCCTGCCGCCGCTGGTGATTACTGCCGTAGAAATCGACCGTGTGGCCGAGATTTTTGGTCGCGCCCTGGCGGCGTCGGTCACCAGCCTCTAATTTTTTATCGGGCTGGCACGTTCCTTCTTACATCAGCTGTGCGTGGTGCGCAGCCAGCCTTACCCCGACGGAGAACAGCAATGACCTCAGTATTCGACCGCGAAGACATCCTGTTTCAGGTAGTGGTCAACCATGAAGAACAATATTCCATCTGGCCCGACTACAAGGCCGTGCCGGAAGGCTGGCGCACCGTGGGCAAGAGCGGGATGAAGAAAGAGTGCCTGGCCTACATCGAAGAAGTGTGGACCGACATGCGTCCGCTGAGCCTGCGCCAGAAGATGGATAGCCAGGCACTTGCCGGCTGACCCGGACCTCGGGCATAACACCGACTCAAATGTGGGAGCGGGCTTGCTCGCGAAGGCGTTGTTTCAGTCACCGTATGTGTTGACTGTCACACCGCATTCGCGAGCAAGCCCGCTCCCACATTTACTGTGTTTCGCCGGTGAGAGGCGCGTTACAGCGCCTTGATCACCTGATCCACATTGCCTTCCAGTTCCGCCACCGGGTCGGCGCCATCGGTGCCCAGCACCAGCAACTTCGCCCCGCCCGCCGTGACCGCCGCCTGCACTGCATCGCTTGGCTTGCGGTGATGCAGCACCACGGCCACCTCATTCTCCTTCAAGCCTTCGCTCAGTTGCTGCAACGCCTCGGGTGTCCACTCGGTATCCGCCCTTGCATCGGTGCTGACCAGCTCCAGGTTCAAGCCACTGACGAGATAACCAAAGTGATCGCTCAAGCTGGCCACCGTCAGGTTATCGGCCTTGGCCAGTCGCGCTTCGCTGTCGGCGGTGAGCTTGAGCAAGCGTTGCTTGAGCGCGGCCAGGTTGGCTTCGATCTGCGGCTTGGCCTCGGGTGCCAGGCGGCTCAGGTCGGCGGCCATCACATCGGCCATGCGCCCCATGTTGTTGCTGGCTTGCCACGGCTGGCTGTTCAGGCCGTCGGTGGCGCCCGGCTGCACGGCAATCCCCGGCAAGCCGCCGTCCACCGGGCGCGCGGCGTCGACTTCGACGATGCGGATATTGCTGCGCCGGGCCACCGGGTACAGCGGGTCGTCGGGCCACAGCGAGCGCAGGCCGATGGCTGCATCGGCGTCCAGCGCCAGGGTGTTCAGCGCCTGCGCACCGCGCCCGGTGAAATAGGCGACTTGCCGCGAGCCGGGCAGGTTGGCCGGTGCCGCGCGCTCAAGCTGCACATCAGTGCCTTTGAGCAACACCTGCGCCAAGCCATAGGTGATCGGCAAGGCGGCGAGGACTTTCACCGGTTTTGTCGCCTTGGCCTGGTTCAAGGCAGCATGGCCAACGCCTTGGTTGGCGGTGATCTGTAGTGGCTTGACGCCGTCGGCGGCGAATGCCGGTGTGGCGATGGCCAGGGCCAGAAGCAGTGGTCGAAACATCGGGCGCATTATCCAAGATTCCCTTTCAGGCTGGGGACCGTGCCGCGGGCGATGGCGGCGAGGGCGAAGGCGATACCGGCTACCAGGATGATCGCGGCACCGGACGGAATCGGCAGGTCGAAGATGATCGGCAGCAGGATCCCGCACAGGGTGCTGACGGTGGCGATCACCACCGAGATCCAGAAGAAGCCCTTGAGCGACTGGCTCAACAGGCGTGCGGCGGCCGCCGGAATCACCAGCAACGCACCCACCAGGATCGCGCCGATGACCTTGACCGCCGCCACGGTGATCAGGGTCACCAGGATCACGAACAGGTAGTCCAGGGTCTTCACCGCCACCCCGCGCACCGCCGCCAACTGCGGGTTGAAGCTGGCGAGCATGATGCGGTTGTACAGCGGCAGGGCCAGGGCCATCACCAATGCGCCGACAATCGCCAGCACCAACAGGTCATTGCCGTTGACGGTCAGCACCGAGCCGAACAGCACGTTTTCGAGAATGTGCACGTTGATCTTGCCCGCCAGAATCAGCAGCAGGCTCGCGCCCAGGGCCAGGGACACCGAGAGGAATACGCCAATCAGCGTGTCCGGCGCCAGGCCCGTGCGGTTGCGCAGGTAGCTGAGCAGGATCCCGAACAGCAGGCAGTAGCCGAACAGGCTGCCGTAAGGTCCGGTGTACGGTTCCCCCAGCAGAATGCCCACGGCCACGCCGGTCAGTGCGGCATGGCCCACGGCTTCGGAAAAGAACGCAAAGCGCTTGACCACCACCAGGGTGCCCAAACCACCCAGCACCGGGCCGATCAGCAGGCCGGCGAGCAGGGCGTTGACTACAAATCCATAGGCCAGCGCTTCCGGCAGATACCCGGAAGACGCCCAGCCCTGGACCATCAGGCGAAAGGCTTCATAGCTCATAAGGCCGGGCTCCGTGGGTGGGTGGAGAACAGGGTCAGCAGGCGGTCCGGGGTCAGTGCCTCTTTCGGCGTGGCGTCGAACAGCACACGGCGGTTCAGGCCGGTGACGCGATCGGCCAGGCGGCCGACGGCTTCCAGGTCGTGTTCGATCCACAGCACGGTGATCCCGGCCTGGCGCCAATCGTTCAGCAGCCGCTCGAACACCTGGATCCCGGCTTCGTCCAGCGCCGACATCGGTTCGTCCAGCACCAGCAAGTGCGGTGTCGGGATCAAGCCCTGGGCCAGCAGCACCCGCTGGCGTTCACCGCCAGACAGGGCACCCATGCGCCGCTTGCGCTTGTCCTGCATGCCGACCCGTTCCAGTGCGTCGCCAATCGCGGCGGCGTAATGTTTGGACAGCCCGAGAAACGCCGGACGCCGCTGGCACATCGCGGCCATGAAGTCGTCGACGGTCATCGGCAAGCCCCGGTCGAACTCCAGCGCCTGGGGTACGTAGCCGATGGTGCCGGGTGCATCCGGCCAATGCAGGCTCAACTGGCCCTGGTGCGGCGTTTGCCCCAGCAGGGTCTTGATCAGCGAGCTTTTGCCGCCGCCGTTGGGGCCCACCAGCGCATGGATGCTGCCGGGCTGCACCTGGAAACTCACTGCATCGAGGATCACCGTACGGCCCAGGGTCAGCGCGACGTTATCGAAGTCGAGGGTCGGGCCAACGCTGGCCACACTGAGGTGTTCAGCCGCCGTCATGCCCCGGACTCCTGAATCGCCCGCACCACGGTGTTGAGGTTGCCGGTCATTTCCACTTCGTATTTTTCCGCGCTGTAGTCGCCATAGGAAATATGCGACAGCGGGTACAGCTTCACCCCGGATTCACGCTGGATGGTGTCGACGTAGCTGGACGGGAAATCCATCTCCGAGAAGATCACTTTCACGTCCAGTTCCCGCAGTTGGTCGATGGTTTTCTTCAACTGGCTGGGGCTCGGCTCGATGCCGTGGGCCGGTTCCACCACGGCGGTGACTTCCAGGCCGAATTCCCGCAGCAGGTAGTCATATGCCGCGTGCACGGTGGCCACCCGCAGGTCGGGGTTGGGCGCGCTGGTGAGCTTGGCCAGGGCGTCGGCGCGCATCTGGCGCAGGCGCTTGCCGTAGGCGCGGGCGTTCTGGGTGTAGGTCTTGGCGTTGTCCGGGTCGAGTTTGCCCAGTTCCCGGGCAATGTTGTTCACCTGGGCAATCGAGGCGCTGATGGACAGGAAGGTGTGCGGGTTGACCACCTTGCCCGCACCGCGCGCAGCGTTGCCGGTGGCGGCCAGCAGCGGCACGTTGGCGTTGGCCTCGATCACCGGGATGTCCGGGCGCTCGCTGGTGGCGATCATGCGGTCGGCGAAATCGTCATGGCCGACGCCGTTGAGCACGATCACATCAAGGGTGCCGATGCGTTTGATGTCTTCGGCGCGGGGTTCGTAGGCATGGGGATTGAAACCGGCCGGGATCAGCGGGACAACTTCAGCCTTGTCGCCGACGATATTGGCGACGTAGCTGTAATACGGGTGCAGGGTGATGCCGATGCGCAGGCGTTTTGCCGGGTCGGCACTGGCGAACGGGGCCAGCAGCACGGTGATCAGGCCGACCAGCACCAGACGTAATAATGGAGATGAAATAGACATGGTCTTCTCTCGGCTGCAACGTGAATTCAGTGACGATGCTGGCGGGTGACACCGGCATCGAATTGCGCGACTACCTGCTGCCAGCCCGCGCTGATCAGCGCCTGGTCAGTGAGGTCGGTGGGGGCGGTGAGGTGGGCGCTGCGGTTGAGCCAGATATCCGGCTCGGCGCCGCGGATGCGCATCAACAGCGAACCGCTGAGGTCCGGCGTCTGGCTCAGGCCCAGATAGGCCGCGTCCAGCAACTGCCAGCGGTGGTCGCCACGGCTCACCGAACTGGCGTCCTGGGCGAAGGGCGCGAAGCCCTCTTCGGCCAGCTGTTCAGGCGTCGGCAGAGCGCTGTGTTCCTCCTGCAGCAAGTGGATTTCATCCAGGGTCACCCGCAGGTCGGCGTAGATGCCTTGCTCGGCGGCGCTGAGGTCGCGGCGGGCGTCCAGTTGGTGGCTGGGCACGGTGGCGATCTCCTGGTTTTCACCGCGCAAGGCCACCACCGTGCCGGCAACGGCGAGGATGATCAGGCACAACAGCAGGACATACAGGGTTTCGTGCCCGGCGCCGGCCGGGCGCACGACTTGGGTTGTACGGCTCATTGGGGCTGGATATCCGCTTGGTCGATTTCCACCACGTGGCCGGGGCCGGCATCAAACAGCACGTAGAACTCGGCGGAGGGTTTCTTGAAGGTCAGCTTCGAGTCTTCTCCCAGCTTGCCGGGCACCAGGATGGTCTCGTCGTAGCCGATCACATCCAGGGTCACGCCGGGGGCACCGCTGCCATCGGAGAAACCACCGGTACACTGGATCTGCTCGCCGGCGATTTCCTTGCATTCGCACATCGGATTGTGGGCGAGGGCGACGGTACTGAAACCGGCACTGAGGATCAGCGCGCCAACGGTGCGGGCCAGTTGCGGCAAAGTCATGGTTTAACTCCTCGTTTTTTCAGCCAGTCGATGGTGGCCGGCGATGCCTGGCTCAAGGGAATGGAGGCCTGGTGCATGGCGCCGTCCCAGCCTTCCATGGTGATCCACACTTCGGCGTCCAGCGGGGTGCGCTCAGGGATCGGCAACGCAGCGCCCATGCGGTATGGGGTGCCGAAGAAAATCACCCCGGCCGCCCGCAGGCTGCGGGGCTTGCCGATACGCAGGTAGGTCGCCTTGACCTGGTCGATGCACGTGGCACACAGGGCAGCGTTGAAGGATTTCATCGGGCCTGCCGGGTCCGGGCGCGGCGGCTCGTTGCGTAGTTCGGCGAGCTTCAGGCTCCAGGGGCCGACCTGTACTTCGCCGATCTCCCGTTCACCCAGGCCGCTGTCGCCGCGAAACAGTGCCGCGTCGGCAAAGTACTTGGGCATGAAGCCCAGGGGCACCAGCAACAGCAGGATATTGATGTGGAATCGCCATTTGAGCCAGAAGGCCCGCAGGGGCGAGGGGGGTTGAACCGTCATGGCCTTGTTCATGGGGTGGCCTCCGTGGTCTCAGCCTGCAAGGCCTGGGTTTTCGCCGGTTGACGGGCTGCCTTGGCTTCGCGTTTCAGCGCATTGAGGGTGGCCAGGGCCGTGCGTTTGGTCCAGATCAGCAAGCCGCTCAAGACCATCATGCTCAGCACCAGGCCGAAGAAGGCCCAGATCAGCTTGATCCAGATCCCGCCAAAGTCCCCGGTGTGCAACGGGCGCATGGATTCGGTGACGAACTCCAGGGCCGAACGGTCGGACAGCAGGTGCGAGGCGGCGATTTCGCCGTTGTACGGGTTGATTTCCGCGGTCTGGAACATCAGCGGGTACCAGCCACGCCCGCCGATGCGCAGGTGGCTGTAGGCGTTGCTGGGCAGGCTCACGAAGCTGGCCTCAAGCCCGGGAATGCGCTGGGTGGCGATGTTGATCGCCTCGTCCAGGGGAATCATGGGCGCCGGTACGCCCGGGGCGGACATCGGCACTTTGTCGCGGGCAATCGCCGGGACGATCGGCTCGCTGGAAATGGTGATCTGGTTATCACCCAGGATCGCCTGGATCAGGAACCAGGTGCCTGTGATGGAAATCACCGCGATAAACCAGATCGACCAGATGCCACTCAACCGGTGGAAGTCGCCCCAGAAAATCCGCGCACCGTGACGAATGCGCAGGGTCGGCCTGAAAAAACCTTTCCAGAAACGCTTGTAGACCACGAGGCCGGTGACCAGCGAGGCCAGCAGCGGCAAGCCCAGCAGCGAGACCAGGTACCAGCCCCAGCTGTAGCCATTGGTGAAAGGCACCAGCCACCAGCCATGCAGGGCACGGGTAAATTGCTGGAAGTTGAACGATGGGCTGATGCCCTGGATCACCCCGGTGTATGGGTTGACGTAGACCTCCAGCGAGCGCCCGTCGGGGTAGCTGAGGTCGGCGCTGAGGGCGAAGTGCGATTCGTCCGGGCGGCTCAGGGATTCGACGATCACCTGGGGTTCGGCGCGCTTGATGGCGCCGATCACCTGGTCGTAGGTGAGCGGTTCGGCATCGTCCGACGGCTTGCTGGCGCGGATGTCCGGGTTGGCCAGCCAGACGATCTCCTGGCTGACCACCGCCAGGGTGCCGGTGACGCAGACGATCAGCACAAAGAACCAGATGGGCAATGCCAGCCAGCTGTGCACGAGAAACCAGAGTTTTGAGCGTGACTTCTTCGACATGTGAATGAGGGTCTTGATCGGAGGGAGGCGGTAAAGGCCCGGAAAACGCCACCCGTAGCTTTTGCTGACGCGAGCGGCTGTATCTAAGTTAAGACGGATGAGAAACACAAAACCCTAAGGCGGATATGAAAGTAAATGTTTCAGATACGCATTCATGCAACACGAAACATGTTCCGAGCCATCACCAAGGCGGGATTGATGGGGCGGGGGCGCTGCCTATGATGGGGTCATACCGTTGAGCGAGCCCCATAATGACTTCTGCCAGAACCCTCTACGACAAACACATCGATTCCCACACGGTGTGCCGCCTGGATGACCAGGGCCATGTGCTGCTGTACATCGACCGCCAGGTGATCAATGAATACACCAGCCCGCAAGCTTTCAGCGGCTTGCGCGAGGCGGGCCGTGGTGTGTGGCGGCCCGGTACGGCGCTGGCGGTGGTCGACCATGTGAACCCCACCACGCCCAAGCGCATCGCGACCATGCCGGATGCGGGCGGTGCGCGCCAGGTGTCGTACCTGGCGGAAAACTGCCGGGATTTCGGGATCGAGCTGTTGGATATCCTCGACAAGCGCCAGGGCATCGAACATGTGATCGCCCCGGAACAGGGTTTTATCCTGCCGGGCATGGTGATCGCCGCCGGCGACAGCCACACCACCACCTACGGTGCCTTGGGCGCGTTCGGCTTTGGCATTGGCACTTCGGAAATCGAGCATTTGCTGGCCTCGCAAACCCTGGTCTACAAGCGTCTGAAAAGCCTGCGTGTGACCGTGGACGGCGAACTGGCTCGTGGGCTGACCTCCAAGGACGTGATCATGGCGCTGATCGGCAAGATCGGCGCTTCGGGAGCCACCGGCTACGCCATTGAGTTTTGTGGGTCGACCATCGATGCCCTGAGCGTCGAGGCGCGCATGACCATCTGCAACATGGCGGTGGAAGCCGGTGCACGTGGAGCCTTCATGGCGCCGGACGAAAAGGTCTTCGCCTACCTCAAGGGCAAGCCACGCGCGCCGAAGGGCGAGTTGTGGGAACGCGCCCTGGTGGGCTGGCGCCAACTGCACTCGGATGCCGACGCGGTGTTCGACCTCGAAGTGCAGCTGGATGCCAGCGCCCTTGAGCCGATGGTCACCTGGGGCACCAGCCCCGACCAGGCCGCCCCCATCGGTGCCCGCGTGCCGGACCCGCAAGACATCAGCGACCTGATCCTGCGCCAGGACATGCGCCGTGCCTTGAACTACATGGGCCTGGAAGCGGGCATGCCGTTGAGCGACATTGTGATCAGCCACGCGTTTATCGGCTCCTGCACCAACGCCCGCATCGAAGACCTGCGCGACGCCGCCAGCGTGGTGCGCGGCAAGCACGTGGCCGACCATGTGCGGGCGATGATCGTGCCGGGCTCCACCGAAGTGCGTGACCAGGCCGAAGCCGAAGGCCTTGCTGCGATCTTTATCGACGCCGGGTTTGAATGGCGCCAGTCGGGCTGCTCGATGTGCCTGGCGATGAACGACGACGTGCTGGAGCCGGGCGACCGCTGCGCCTCCAGCACCAACCGCAATTTCGAAGGCCGCCAGGGCGCGGGTGCCCGCACGCACCTGATGAGCCCGGCCATGGTCGCCGCTGCGGCCATCACTGGCCGGCTGACGGATATTCGCCACTTTGGAGACCGCACATGAGCTTGCAACCCTTCACTCGGATCACCGGCAAGGCGGCGCCGATGCTGGCGGCCAATATCGACACCGACGTGATCATGCCCAAGCAGTTTCTCAAGGGCATCGACCGCAACGGGCTGGATCGCGGGTTGTTCTTTGATTTGCGCTTTTTGCCCTCGGGTGAGCCTGCCCCGCAATTTGTGCTGAACCAGCCGGCCTGGCAGGGCGCGAGTTTTATGGTAGTGGGGCCGAACTTCGGCTGTGGTTCCAGCCGGGAGCATGCGGTGTGGGGCCTGAAGCAGATGGGCATTCGCGCGTTGATCGGCAGCAGCTTTGCGGGGATTTTCTATGACAACTGCCAGCGTAACGGGGTGTTGTTGATCACGCTGGAGGAGGCGGTGTTGCAGCGGTTGGGGCAGATGGTGAGTCAGCCTGAGCAGGCGCAGATCAGTGTGGACCTGGAGGCGCAGGAGATCCTTTTGGCGGACGGGCAGGTGATTGCGTTCCAGATCGATACGTTGCGCAAGACTGCGTTGTTGTTGGGGTTGGATGCTATTGGCACGACGTTGCAGCGCAGTGAGCAGATCAAGGCGTTTGAGCGTGAGCATTTGGCGGCCAATCCTTGGCTCGGGTGATGGGGCTGTAGTTGCAGGTTGGCTGCTGCGCACTGCCTGCGTTCGGCCTCGGGCTGAATGGGGCAGTCAGATCAAAATCAAGAGCACAGCGGCCTCCC
>NZ_JACAPY010000058.1:0-19784 GCF_013385455.1 Pseudomonas sp. G1002 | reverse complement strand
GCCGGTAGGCCGCTGTAAGAGCAGAACCGTCAGCGGCCGTTACCGCAGCAACGGATATGTACTCAAACCCGGCACGCTAAATCGACAACCCCTTGAAGTGCTCCTGCAAAAACTCCACACACGCCCGCAACTTCCCGGAGTAGGCCAGCCGCGTCGGGTACACCGCCCACACGTTGGCGCTCTGGGTGTAGTCGTGCAGCACCTGCACCAGTTTCCCTTGCTCCAGCAGCGGCTTCACATCCCACATCGAACGCAGCAACACGCCGCGCCCGTCCAGGGCCCATTGCAAAACGATCTCGCCGTTATTCGACGACAACGGCCCGCGCACGCGCACGCTGTCCTGCACGCCATCGCGCTCCAGGTGCCAGATGCCAAACGCGTTGTCGCGCTCCTTGAGCACCAGGCAGTCGTGCTGTTCCAGGTCGCTCAAGTGCTGCGGCACACCACGGCGTTCGAGGTAGGCGGGCGCCGCACACAGCACCCGCCGGTTACTCACCAGCCGGCGGCCGATGTGTTGCCCGGGGATGTCGTCGCCCACGCGAATCTCCAGGTCGAAACCCTCGCTGACGATATCCACCACCCGGTCGAACAGGTCCAGGCGAATCTCCAGGCCCGGGTATTGTTCGGCCAATAGTGACAAGGCCGGTGCCACATGGTTACGGCCGAAACCGAAGCTGCTGCACAAATGCAGGTGGCCGCGCGGGCTGTCGTGGGCGTCGGAAAGCTCGTCGGACAACTGCTGGAAGTCTTCGAGAATCCGCACGGCCCAGCGCTGCACACGCTCGCCATCTTCGGTCAGGGCGATACGGCGGCTGGTGCGGTGCAGCAGGCGGGTGGCGAGGGTGGTTTCGAGAATCTGGATACGCTTGCTGACGTAGGCCGGGGACAAACCCAGCTCGTCGGCAGCCGCAGCAAAGCCGGCCTTGCGGATCACGGTCAGGAATACCCGCAGGTCTTCAGGTAGGGGCACGGTATCTTTCTTGTTGTTCATCAGAAACAGGCATGGCGGCATGAACCGCCAGAATAGCACCGGTATGGCGAAGGAGTTTCTGTGGTGAGGGAGCTTGCTGTGGCAAGGGAGCTTCTGTGGTGAGGGAGCTTGCTGTGGCGAGGGAGCTTGCTCCCGCTGGAGTGCGTAGCGCTCCCAAAGATCTTGGGGCCGCTGCGCAGCCCAGCGGGAGCAAGCTCCCTCGCCACAGGGGATTGGTGTTTAAGGGTTACTCGGCGGCGATCTTCGCCTGGGCGGCGGCCCGTGCATGGCGGCCGTGCTTGAGGGCGATGGGCGCCATTTTTTCGCGGTCCAGTTCACCTTCCCAGGCCGCCACCACCAGCGCCGCCACGGCATTGCCGATGATGTTGGTCAGTGAGCGGCATTCAGCCATGAACCGGTCCACACCCAGGATCAGCACCATCGCCGCCACCGGCACCGTCGGCACCACCGCGAGGCTGGCGGCCAGCGCGACAAAACCTGCGCCCACCACCGCCCCGGCGCCTTTTGAGGTAAGCATCGCCACCGCCAGCAGGGTCAGTTGTTGCTCCAGCGTCAGGTCGATATTGGTCGCCTGGGCCAGGAACAGCACCGCCAGGGTCATATAGATGTTGGTGCCGTCCAGGTTGAAGGTGTAGCCGGTGGGCACCACGATCCCCACCACGCCTTTGGACGCGCCAAGGCTTTCAAGTTTCTGGATCAGTTGCGGCAGGGCCGACTCGGAGGAGCTGGTGCCCAGCACGATCAACAGTTCAGCCTTGATGTACGTCAGCAGCTTGAAGATGCTGAACCCCACATACCGGGCGATGCTGCCCAGCACCACGGCGACGAAGAAAAACGCGGTGACGTAGAACGTGCCCACCAGTTTCAACAGCGGCAGCAGCGAGCCCAGGCCGTATTTGCCGATGGTGAAGGCGATGGCCCCGAAGGCCCCGATCGGCGCGACGCGGCTGATCATCCCGACGATGCGGAAGAACACTTCGCTGGCCTGGTTGATCACGCCGACCAGGGGCCGGCCCTTCTCGCCGATCATCACCAGCCCGAGGCCAAACAGCACCGACACAAACAGTACCGGGAGGATTTCGCCTTTGGAGAAGGCGTCGAAGAAGGTAGTGGGGATCACATGCATCAGGAACCCGGTGACGCCTTCGCCGTGTTCGGCCTGGCCGACAAAACCGGCGATGGCGGAGGTGTCGAGGGTCTTCACGTCGATATTGAAACCCACGCCGGGGTGCAGCAGGTGCGCGGCGAGGATGCCGATTACCAGGGCGATGCTGGAGACGATCTCAAAGTACAGCAGCGCCTTGCCGCCGACGCGGCCCACCTGCTTCACGTCGTGCATGCTGGTGATGCCGGAGACCACGGTGCAGAAGATGATCGGGCCGATGATCATCTTGATCAGCTTGATAAACCCGTCGCCCAACGGCTTGAGGTCGATGCCCACCTGAGGCCAGTGGTTGCCGATCAACACGCCCAGCACAATGGCGATGATCACCTGCACATACAGGGTTCCCAGCAGTTTTCTGATTGTCATTTTTATTATCTCGAGACGTTTTTTGGGCAAGCAGATCCCGTCGCAGGCTGTTTCAAGCCTGCGGGGCGGGATCGGTCAGGTCAGCGGTTCATAAAGGCTCAGCGAAGGAAGGTCAGGACTTCGCCGAGCAGCACTTCAGGGATTTCTTCTGCGATGTAGTGGCCGGCCGGCAGGGCCTTGCCACGTACGTCGGTCGCGACTTTCTGCCATTCCTTGAGGGGTTCGAAGCAGCGCCCGACGGTGCCTTCGGCGCCCCACATCACCAGCAGCGGCAGCTCCAGGTGGTTGCCCTTGGCGATATCGGCGCGGTCGTGCTCAAGGTCGATGCCGGCGGCGGCGCGATAGTCCTCGCAGATCCCGGTGGCGGTGCCGGGCAGTTTCAGGCAACGCAGGTATTCGGCGAAGGCTTCATCGGTGAACGGCTTGAGCCCGGCACTGCGGCTGCCCATGACGCTGCGCAGGTAGAGTTCCGGGTTGCCTTCAATCAGGCTCTCGGGCAACGGCGCCGGGCGGATCAGGAAGAACCAGTGCCAGTAGGCGCGGGCAAAGGCTTCGTCGGTCTGGGCGTACATGGACAGGGTTGGTGCGATGTCCAGCAGCACCATGCGCTGCACGGCCTTGGGGTGGTCCAGGGCGAGGCGATGGGCGACGCGGGCGCCACGGTCGTGGGCCAGCACCGAGAACTCGTCGAAGCCCAGGGCTTTCATCAGCTCGACGCCGTCGCGGGCCATTTCACGTTTTGAATAATTGGTGTGATGGTCAATGGCAGCGGGCTTGCTGCTGTCGCCATAACCGCGCAGGTCGGCGGCGACCACGGTGAAGTGTTCGGCCAGTTGCTCGGCGACCTTGTGCCAGATGACGTGGGTCTGCGGGTGCCCGTGCAGCAGGAGCAGGCCGGGACCCGCGCCGCCTTTGCGGTAGCTGATGTCCACACCGTTGACGTGGCGCTGGTCTTTTTGGAATCCGGCGAACATGGAATGACTCCTTGTGATGATTGCTTGCATCCTGAAATCACACGGCGCCCGGGGCAAGGGGGAAAGCGTGGAGGGGTTGTTCATGAAGTGTGTTGAAGCCCGATCTTTCAGGCAGTGCAGGTCAACGGTGGGAGCTGGCTTGCCTGCGATGCAGGCAACTCGGTGTATCAGTCGCACCGAGGTGATGCCATCGCAGGCGAGCCAGTTCCTACCGTTGGGTTGCGTCGCCCAGGCGACTTCATCCTTGCTTGAACAACGCCTCGGCCCGCTGGCGAACTTGCGCCTCGGTCAAGTCCTCCTTGCGCGTGGCCAGGAACCACACATGCCCGAAGGGGTCTTTCAGCGTCCCGGAACGGTCACCGTAAAACTGATCCTTGGGTTCTGAAATCGCCGTGCCGCCGGCCTTGATGGCCTGGGCGAACTGTTGGTCGACATCTTGCACATAGAGATGCAGGCACACGCTGGGGTGTTCTTTTCCCGGACTGCCGAACGACATTTCGCCACAGGGCGAGGCCATCATGATCGCCGAATCGCCAATGCGCAGTTCGGCATGGCCGATCTTGCCGTCGGGCATGTCCAGGCGCATGACTTCGGTGGCACCAAAGGCTCGTTTGTAGAACTCGATGGCTTCAGCGGCTTTGTCGATGCCCAGGTACGGCGTGATGCTGTGGTAGCCCTCGGGAATGGGTTTAACGCTCATATCGTTCTCCTTGATGGTGGTTGTGGAGGGACGGCTTTTTCACTATAGGCCACGTGCGCCGTGGCTTGCGGGCAGCCGACGAGGTGTTGCCCAGGCAACAGCAAACCGGCAGTTTGCTGCGCCAAGGGCGGTCTGCCGCGCGTATATCGGGAGCAAACCCTTGTGTTTGAAGGCCAGGCGCCTCAGGCACAGAAGCTGCAATGCCTCTGGCAAACCATTCGCCCGAGAGCGTTGTATGTCTGTACTGCCTGTATCTGCCGATTACCCGATTCACACGCCCCACGCCGAGTTGATCCGCGACGAGGCCCACGCACTGGCCGTTGCCCGCCGAGTCGCTGCCGTGTTGCTGGAACAGGACGCCGAGCGCGATCGCACCCGCCAGGTGCCTGCGGAGGTCGTCGACCTGTATTCCAACAGCGGTCTGTGGGGCATCAGCGTGCCCCGCGAGTTTGGTGGTGCCCAGGTGTCATACGCGGTGTTGGCCCAGGTGATTGCGATTATCTCGGCGGCCGACCCTTCGCTGGGGCAAATCCCGCAGAACCATTACTGCCTGCTGGAAGATATCCGCCTGCAAGGCACGCCCGAGCAGCAGGCGTACTTTTTTGGCCTGGCGCTGGAAGGGCATCGGTTTGCCAATGCGCTGTCGGAAACCGGCGGCAAGAACGTCCAGGACATCCAGGCGACCATTCGCCGGCAAGGCGATGGCTATGTGATCAACGGTCGCAAGGGTTATTGCACCGGTTCGCTGTATGCCCACTGGCTGGCGGTGCTGGCGCTGGATGAACAGCAGAATGCGCAATTGGCGTTCGTGCCGCGCGGCACCGCAGGCCTGGTGGTGGTCGACGACTGGGACAGCATGGGCCAACGCACCACCTCCAGCGGCACGGTGCTGGCCGAAGGCTTGAAGGTGCCGGCGTTCAATCTGTTTCCTACCCATCGCTCCTACGATTCGCCGACCCTGGCCGGGCCTTTCGCTCAATTGACCACCGCCGCCATCGATGCCGGCATCGCCCGTGCCGCGTTGCGTGACACGGTGCAGTTCGTCCGGCAATTCGCCCGTCCATGGATCGATGCCGGGGTGGAAAACGCCAGTGAAGACCCGCTGACTATCATCCAGGTCGGCGCGCTGGATATTCGCCTGGAAGCGGCGGAAGCCTTGCTGGAGCGGGCCGGAAAGGCCCTGGACGCCGCGCGCCCGGCACCCGATGAAGACAACGTTGCCCACGCCTCCCTGGCTGTCGCGCGAGCCAAGGTACTGACCACTGAAATCGCCATTGAAGCCAGCAACAAGCTCTTCGAACTCGGCGGCACCCGCTCCACCCTGAAGAAGCACAACTTCGACCGTCACTGGCGCAATGCACGGGTGCATACCCTGCATGACCCGGTGCGCTGGAAGTATCACGTGGTGGGCAACTGGCTGCTCAACGGCGCCAAGCCACCGCGTCACGATTGGTCTTGACCCATGGCCGAGCTGTTTAAAAACATCTATTGGGCCGACATCGGCCAAGCCTGCCTGGAAACCCTGAGCATGCTCAGCGCGGCCCTGGGTTTTACCGTGCTGCTGGGGTTGCCGCTGGGGGTGCTGTTGTTCCTCACCGGCAAGCGCCAGTTGCACGAAACCCTGGTGGTGTATCGGGCGCTGTCGGTGGTGGTCAACGTGCTGCGCTCGCTGCCGTTCATCATCCTGCTGATTGTGCTGATCCCGGTGACCACCTTGCTGGTGGGCACCTCCCTGGGCGTGGCCGGCACCATTCCGCCGTTGGTGGTGGGCTGTACGCCGTTCTTTGCGCGGCTGGTGGAAACCGCCTTGCGCGAAGTCGACCGTGGCGTGGTGGAGGCCACCCAATCCATGGGCGCCAGCACCTGGCAGGTGATCCGCCACACGCTGTTGCCGGAAGCCCGGGGCGGGCTGCTGGCAGCGGTCACTGTCACCGCGATTGTGCTGGTGGACTACACCGCCATGGCCGGGGTGATCGGTGGCGGTGGCCTGGGCGACCTGGCTATCCGCTACGGCTATCAGCGTTTCCAGACCGACGTGATGGTGGTCACCGTGTTGCTGCTGTTGGTGCTGGTGCAGGCCCTGCAGATGACCGGTGACCGTTTGGTGGCGCATTACAGCCGCCGTTGATTCCTATAACTAATGCCTTCGGAGCAACCATGAAAAAATCCCTGGCCATCTTGGCCGCTGTCTTGTCCTTCAATGCCTTTGCCAACGAGACGCTGGTCGTCGGCGCCACGCCCGTGCCTCACGCCGAGATCCTCGAGTTCGTAAAGCCGGTGCTGGCCAAGGAAGGCGTGGACCTGCAAATCAAGGTCTTCACCGATTTCATCCAGCCCAACCAGCAACTGGCGCTGAAGAACATCGACGCCAACTACTACCAGTACCGGCCATTCCTGGATGACTACAACAAGACCCGGAATACCAACCTGGTGCCGGTGGTCGGTGTGCACATCGAGCCTTTCGGCGCGTACTCGACCAAGATCAAAAATATCTCGGAGTTGAAAGACGGCGCGACAGTGTCGATCCCCAACGACCCGGTCAACACTGGCCGCGCCTTGGTGCTGCTGGACGAAGCCGGCCTGATCAAGCTCAAGGACCCGAGCAACACCCTTGCCACGCCGCGGGATATCGTTGAAAACCCCAAGCACCTGAAAATTCGTGAACTGGAAGGTGCGTTGCTGGCCCGCTCGGTGAGCCAGGTGGACCTGGCGTTCGTGTTTGCCAACTACGCCCTGGAAGCGGGGATCGACACCAACAGCGCGTTGATCGTCGAGAAGGGCAAGAGCCTGTACGTGGAGTACCTGGTCGCGCGCCCGGACAACATCAATGACCCTGGCATCCAGAAACTGGCCAAGGCGTTGAACTCCGATGAAGTGCGCCAGTTCATCCTGACCCGCTATAAAGGCCAGATTGCCCCGGGATTCTAAGTCTGACGGCGATCAAAATGTGGGAGCGGGCTTGTGTGGGAGCGGGCTTGCTCGCGAAGGCGGTGGATCAGCCACTGCATCTGGCGACTGACACCCCGCTTTCGCGAGCAAGCCCGCTCCCACATTGATCGAGTTTTACCCCGCCATTATGTGGACGGCTCCAAGAGTTGTGCCCCAGGCCCGCGCTCACCCAGTACGTCGTCGTGATTGCGCAGCGGGCACGCCTCCAGCGACAGGCACCCGCACCCAATACAGCCGTTGAGTTTATCCCGCAGCAACATCAGTTTTTCGATGCGCTGGTCCAGGTCCTCACGCCATAGCGCAGACAGGCGCTCCCAATCGGCAGCGTTGGGCGTGCGGCCATCGGGCAAGGTTTGCAGCGCGTCATGGATCGTCGCCAGGGGAATGCCCAAACGCTGGGCAATCTTGATCACCACCACCCGGCGCAGCACATCCCGCGGATAGCGCCGCTGGTTGCCGGCGTTGCGGTGGCTCTTGATCAATCCCTTGGTTTCATAAAAGTGCAGCGCGGTAACCGCCACGCCACTGCGGGCTGCCAATTGGCCGACGGTGAGTTCTTTGGTGACCATGAAAAAGCCCTTGACCTTGACTTAACTAGAGGTTTTACCCTGCGTGGCATCGAATCGCAAGATTGTGCCTACAGTGAGGGGGGAATGTTCATGCAGGTATTAGAGAAGAGTCTGAGTTTTACCCAGATGGTCGAATTTCACATCGAGCCTCAGCAGCAATCCGCGTTGGTAGCGGCCCTGTCATCGCAAAGCGAGCGCCTGGCCCAAGGCCATGGTGGCTTTATCAATGCCAGCGTGCAGGTCAGCGATGATGGACGCCGGGTGCTCAGCTACCTGCAATGGCGCTCCCGCGAGGAGGGGGAAGCGGCCTTCAAGTGTTTTGAGCACGGTGAGGAAGATTTCTGGACGCTGATACGCGCCCACCAGGCCACGGCTGTGACCTTCGGTTCGTTCCAGGTGCTGCGCAGCATCGAGCGCAGCCATGACAACGCTCTGCACTGCCGCCTAAATTGACAGGTGCAGCATGCGCTCGCCCTGTACGTTTTCGCCGGGGCGTCGCTTGTTCACCGCCAGCTCGCCGATCTTGATCAAACGGGTACGGGTCACGTTGCGGCTCAGGCCCAGCAGGTTGGCGGTGTGCACCTGGTTGTAATGGCTGAAGCGGTAGGCGGCGCGCAGCAGCGCATCCTCGACCTTTTCATGCAGGGCCCCGGCCTGTTCCTCGAAGAGCTTTTGAAAGGCGCGTTCCAGCAGGGCTTCGGCGCTGTTGTCGGTGCCGTGCTGGCTGTCGTCCTGACGCTCGATGCGCATGTTCGACAGGCGCAGGTCGTCGCGCTCGATCACCCCATTGCGGCAGATCAGCAGGGTGTGGTGGATCACGTTTTCC
The DNA here is from genome assembly GCF_013385455.1 of Pseudomonas sp. G1002. Lineage (NCBI taxonomy): Bacteria > Pseudomonadati > Pseudomonadota > Gammaproteobacteria > Pseudomonadales > Pseudomonadaceae > Pseudomonas > Pseudomonas sp. G1002. Next base: position 11,244 of record NZ_JACAPY010000058.1, on the reverse strand, counting down.
AGCTCGCGGATGTTGCCCGGCCAGCTGTAGCTTTTGAGTTTCTGCTCGGCCTCGCGGCTGATGGTGATCGGGCCGTAACCCAGGCGCTGGCTGTAGGCTTCGATGAAATGCCGGGTCAGCGGCAGGATATCACCGGGCCGATCCCGCAGGGGGCTGAGTTCGAGGCTGACCACGTCTAGGCGGTAGTACAGGTCTTCGCGGAAATGCCCGGCATTGATGGCTTTCTCCAACTGAACGTTGGTGGCCGCCAATACCCGCACGTCGATGGGAATGCTTTTGCGTGAGCCCAGGCGCACCACTTCGCGTTCCTGCAGTACCCGTAGCAGCTTGACCTGGATCGCCATCGGCAAGTCACCGATTTCATCGAGGAACAAGGTGCCGCCGTCCGCCTCTTCGAACCAGCCGGCCTTGGCACTGAGGGCGCCGGTGAAGGCGCCTTTTTCATGGCCGAACAGCTCGGCTTCCACCAGGGATTCGGAAAACGCGCCGCAGTTCACGGCCACGAAGGGCCGGTTGCGCCGGGCGCTGAGGTTGTGGATATGGCGCGCCACCAGCTCTTTACCGGTGCCGGTTTCGCCGATGATCAACACGCTGGCTTCGCTGGGCGCGACTTGCTGGATGTGCGCCAGCAGCGCCTGGGATTTGGGGTCTTCGAAGACCTGGGCCGTGGCGCGGATCGAGGTCGCAAGAGCGGGCGAGGGCGGTAAGGTTAAAAGCTGCATGGGCACCTCTTCTAGGAGTAGAACGTGGGAATCGGCAGGGACTGGTTCAACGCCCAGTCCCCCAGTTCGTGGAGCTTGTAGTCCACCGGGTCGTGCAAGGTTTGCGTGCGCAGGTTGCGCCAGTGCCGGTCCAGGCGCAGCGAGGCGTGGGTGGAGCGCGCGCCGGTGACTTCGAACAGGCGGCTGCACAGCTCCAGGCCGTTGCGGGTGGCAGCGACCTTGGCCGTGGCGATGGCGATGGCCAGCTCGCCGCGCTCGCTTTCACTGAGGCTCGGGCCCTTGGCCCAGGCCTGGTCCAGCAGTTCGGCGGCGCGTTCTACCAGCAGGCGCACGCCTTCCAGCGCGACCCAGAATTCGCCGTAGTGGTTGAGCACGTACGGGTCCTGGCGAATGTCCTGCACCGTGGATTTATGCCAGGGCCGGGTTTCGGTCAGGGTGTAATTCCGGGCTTCGGCAAACGCGCCTTCGGCGATGCCGAGGAACATGTGGGTGAAGGTCAGTTGAGCGATCAGCGGGCGCAGGCAGGCGAAGGGCGTACTCAGCGGGCCGGGATCGAGGAGCAATTCCGACTCTTCCACGCGTACCCGTTCGAAGCTGGCGCTGCCGCTGTCGGTCTGGCGCTGGCCGATGTTGTTCCAGTCATTGTGCAGGGTGATGCCACTGCGCCCGCTGGGGATGGCCGCGATCAGCAGCTTGCCGCCGGCGCTTTCATCCACCGCCGAGGCGATCAGCATTTCCGAGTCGCTGGCTCCGGAGCAAAAGCTCTTCTTGCCGGAGAATTCGCGCCAGCCGTTGTAGGCTTTGACCACCGTGCGCGTGTCCAGCGGGTTGAGGGCGTTGCCCCAGAACCAGTTCTTGCGCGCGGTTTGTTCGAACCAGGGTTGCCATTGCTCCGGGCGTGAGAACAGGCGAACGGTGGCGAGCATCAGGTGATGAAAACCGAAGACGTGGGCGATGGAGCTGTCGACCTTGGCGAATTCGCGCACGATCTCCAGGGTTTCGCTCCAGCGGGCGCCGAGGCCGCCGTACTGGGTGGGAATGCTCAGGGCCAGCAAGCCGCTTTGGCGCAGGGCGTCACGTTCGGTCTTCGGTGTGCCGCCGCGCTCGTCGCGTTCGACGGCAGTGAGGGCAAATTCGGCGGCCAGCAGTTTGGCGGTCTGCAAGGGTGAGGGCAGGACGCTGTTGGGTTTGGCTGTCACGCGGTATTCCTCATGGTGTGCCGGGGCGTGCCCCGGCAGACGGCAGGTCAGGCCTTGGCTTTTGCCGGCAGGACGTCGTTGGCAATCATTTCGCCGAACGGTCCGGTGAGGTTGGTGACGCCGCGCCCGGCCAGGCTGGCGTAGGGTTCCGGCAGCAGCGGGAACACCAGTTCGGCAAAGCGATACGCCTCTTCCAGGTGCGGGTAGCCGGAGAAGATGAAGCTTTCGATGCCCAGGTCTGCGTATTCCTTGATGCGCTCGGCGACTTGCTGAGGGTTGCCCACCAGGGCCGTGCCCGCGCCGCCACGTACCAGGCCGACGCCGGCCCACAGGTTGGGGGCGATCTCAAGGTTGTCGCGGCGCCCGTCGTGCAGGGCGGCCATGCGCCGCTGGCCTTCGGAGTCAAAGCGCGAGAAGGATTTTTGCGCGGCGGCGATGGTCTCGTCGCTGATGTGCTCGATCAGTTTGGCCGCGGCTTTCCAGGCGTCTTCTTCGGTTTCGCGCACGATCACATGCAGGCGAATCCCGAATTTGACGGTGCGCCCGTGGCGGGCGGCGCGCTCACGCACGTCGGCGAGTTTCTCGGCGACGGCGGCCGGTGGTTCGCCCCAGGTCAGGTACACGTCGACTTGTTCGGCGGCGAGGTCGTGGGCAGCGTCCGAGGAACCGCCGAAGTACAGCGGTGGATATGGCTTCTGCACCGGTGGGTAAAGTGCCTTGGCGTTCTGCACGCGCAGGTGTTTGCCTTCGAAATCCACCGATTCGCCTTGCAGCACGCGGCGCCAGATCTTGAGGAATTCGTCGGTCACTTCGTAGCGTTCGCTGTGATCGAGGAAGCTGCCGTCGCCGCGGTTTTCGTCGGGGTCGCCGCCGGTCACCACGTTGATCAACAGGCGGCCATTGGACAGCCGGTCGAGGGTGGCGGCCATGCGGGCCGAGACGGTTGGCGAGATGATCCCCGGACGAATCGCCACCAGGTAACGCAGGCGTTCGGTCAACGGCACCAGCGCCGAGGCAATCACCCAGGAGTCTTCGCAGGAGCGGCCGGTGGGAATCAGCACGCCGTGGTAGCCGAGGTTGTCGGCGGCCTGGGCGACTTGTTTCAAATAGTTGAGGGTGACCGGGCGAGCGCCCTGGGTGGTGCCCAGGTAGTGGCCGTCACCGTGTGTAGGCAGAAACCAGAAAACATCCATGACAAATCCTTAAGCGATTTTCAGCAGAGAGGTGGGATGCGCGGCAAACAACGGCGCGGCGCGTTCTGCAGCAAGGCGAATGCGGGCCTTCAAGGGCTCACTGGTTATGTGGTAATCGGTGAAATCGGCCTCGGTGGCGTACACGCCAATGGGCAAGGTCAGGGCCTGGAAGAAACTGAACAGCGGGCGCAACTGGTGATCGAGTACCAGGGCGTGGCGTTCGCTGCCGCCGGTGGCCGCCAGCAACACCGGGGTGTTGATCAGGGCGTTGAGGTCGACCAAGTCGAACAGGTGCTTGAGCAGGCCGGGGTAGGAGCCGCGATACACCGGGGCGGCAACGATCAGCAGGTCGGCCTGTTCGATGGCCTGCAGTTGCGCTTCGACGTCGGCGGGCAATTCCTGGCGGGACAGTGCGCCGCCCAGCGGCCGGGCAATGTCGCCCAGTTCGATCAGGGTGGCCTGGATCGGCAATTGATCGGCCAGTTCGGCCAGCACCGCCTGGGTCAACACCAGGGTGCGGGACGGACGCCAGGTTCCGCCGGAGAGGGCAACGACATTCAGTGGACGGGTCATCAACAGTTCCTTTTTCAACAGTGGCTCAGGGCAAGAGCAGTAGCAGGGCTTGAGCAAGAGCTGTACCAAGCTGTGCAGCCCTTGACTGGCGTGGCCTCTGTGCCAGGTGTTGGAAAATGGTGGTGTTGTCTGCCTGGTGTTTTGTTGAATGACTGTTGCCTGGGCAACAGTTGCCAGGCGAACAGTGGCGTGAGTGTTGAGGCCATTTATAGAGGGTTGTGTTTATTCCGTAAATGAACGTATTTCCATATTTATAGATCTACATAGAATATAAGGCGCGACTATCAGAAGTGTCGCAAAGGTTGATAGCGACTATCACGGCTGATGATTTTTCACCGTGCAGGGGCGGGAGTAGCCTGTACTCATTGACTTCAGCCCGTTTCGCAGGACCTTCGCCATGAACCGTTTTCTCGCCATTTCCGTATTGCTTGTCACCTCAGTCCTTGCCGGTTGTGCGACACATTCGTCGCCCGAACTGCGTGGCTACTCGGCCGAGGAGAGCAAGGAACTGGCGCTTGAAGCCCTGAGCCGTCGAGGCCTGTCATTTGATGAATACCAACAGAAGAAAGCCGAACTGACCGGCCGGCCACAGAACACCTTCGGTTTCGACCGTCAGGGTGAGATGAATGCCGAGCGCAGCATGACGCTGCACGGTCGCCCCAGTTGAGTCAGTGGCGAGGTCTGAAAAGCCCGAGGTTTCCCACAGGAACCTCGGGCTTTTTGTTTGCCATCCGTTTCCCGGAGCCTGTTAAGCTGAATTTCAGGAGCGTTCCTACGCACTTTTAAATAAAGTGGTCTTTCTTTAACGGCACGGGATCAGGTAAACCATCTTCCTTCCTGATTGCGGCCCCTGAGACGTTGTTCTCGGGAACCTGCTCTGCGAGTCTTTAACGTCATGAATAAACGTCCGCTGTATTTCGACTACGCCGCCACCACGCCGGTGGATGAGCGGGTCATCCAGGTGATGGTTGAGTGTCTGGGCTTCAATGCCAACTTCGGCAACCCTGCGTCCAGTTCCCACGCGTTCGGCCAACAGGCCCGGCAAACGGTTGAGCAGGCACGGGGCCAGGTGGCTGAGTTGGTCGGCGCCGAGCCGGCACAGATTGTCTGGACCTCCGGTGCCACCGAGTCCAACAACCTCGCCATCAAGGGCGTTGCCCAGGCGCGCGGCGTGGCCGGCGGGCACATCATCACCAGCCAGATTGAACACAAGGCCACGCTCGACACCGCTCGCCAGTTGCAGGAAGCCGGGGTTGCCGTGACGTACCTGGTGCCGGACGCCGAGGGTTTGATCAGTGTCGAGGCGGTGAGCGAAGCATTGCGTGAGGACACCTTCCTGGTGTCGCTGATGCTGGTGAACAACGAGCTGGGCACTCTTAACGATATCCGGGCGATTGGCGCACGCGTGCGCGAGCATGGCGCGCTGTTTCACGTGGATGCGGCGCAGGGCGCAGGCAAGGTCGAGATTGACCTGGCCGAATGGCCAGTGGACCTGATGTCATTTTCCGCACACAAACTCTATGGTCCCAAGGGTATCGGCGCGTTGTACGTCGGCCCACGTGCGCAGCAGAAAGTGCTGGCGCAGATTCACGGCGGTGGCCATGAAGGTGGTTTGCGTTCGGGCACCCTGGCAACTCACCAGATTGCCGGCATGGGTACCGCGTTTGCCCTGGCGGCAGCGTCCTTTGCTGAAGAAAAGGCGACCATCGTTGCCTTGCGCGAGCGCCTGCTGGAACAGCTGAATACAATTGCCGGGGTGCGCCTCAATGGCAGCCTTACCCAACGCATTCCCCACACCCTGAGCCTGACGTTCAGCGAAGGCGAGTTCAATTCCGCCGCGTTGAGCGCGGGCATTGCCTTCTCGGCCACTTCGGCCTGCAATTCGGCGAGCAATGCACCGTCCCATGTGCTTCTGGCGCTGGGCCATGATGCCCGCAGCGCAGGTCGCACCATTCGCTTGAGCCTCGGGCGGTTTACCACCGAGCAGGATATCGATCAGGCGGTACAACTGATCAAGGCCGCACTGGCCAGCGCACCGGCTTTCTGGGCCGTTTGACCCCATAACAATTATTAGTGGTTAGCAGGAGACACGATGAGCACACAGCCTTTGACCCATGGAACGGTTCCCCAGCGCCTGGCGCACACCCGCGAACTGATGAGCCGCGAGGGCATTCATGCCCTGTTGGTGCCGTCGGCGGATCCGCACTTGTCCGAATACCTGCCGGGTTACTGGCAGGGCCGTCAGTGGTTGTCGGGTTTCCATGGGTCGGTGGGCACGCTGATTGTTACTGCGGATTTTGCCGGTGTATGGGCAGACAGCCGCTATTGGGAACAGGCGACCAAGGAGCTCAAGGGCAGTGGCATCGAGTTGGTCAAGCTGCAACCCGGCCAGCCCGGGCCGCTGGAATGGCTCGCGGAGCAAACGCCGGAAGGCGGCGTGGTGGCCGTTGATGGTGCGGTCATGGCCGTGGCCTCGGCGCGCACCCTGGGCAGCAAGCTGGAGGCACGTGGTGCACGCTTGCGCACGGATATCGACTTGTTGAATGAAGTCTGGCAAGACCGTCCAACCTTGCCGAACCAACCGATCTATCAACATCTGCCACCCCAGGCCACCGTCAGCCGTGGCGAGAAGCTCGCAGCCCTGCGTGCCAGCTTGAAGGAAAAGGGGGCCGACTGGCATTTCATCGCGACCCTGGATGACATTGCCTGGCTGTTTAACCTGCGGGGTGGCGACGTTTCGTTCAACCCGGTGTTTGTCTCGTTTGCCTTGATCGGCCAGCAGCAGGCGACGCTGTTTGTGGCCCTGAGCAAAGTCGACGCCGAGCTTCGCGCGGTGCTGGAGCAGGATGGCGTGACCCTGCGCGATTACATTGAAGTCGCAGCGGCGTTGAAGGACATTCCTTCGGGCGCGAGTGTGCAGGTCGACCCGGCCCGGGTGACCGCCGGCTTGCTGGAAAACCTGGGCAGTAGCGTCACGCTGATCGAGGGGCTTAACCCGACCACCTTGGCCAAATCGCGCAAGAGCCTGGCGGACGCCGAGCACATTCGCCAGGCCATGGAGCAGGATGGCGCGGCCCTGTGTGAATTCTTCGCCTGGCTCGACAGCGCGTTGGGCCGTGAGCGCATCACCGAACTGACCATTGATGAGCACCTGACGGCAGCGCGTACCCGTCGTCCGGGTTATGTGTCGCTGAGCTTCAATACGATTGCCGCATTCAACGCCAATGGCGCGATGCCGCACTATCACGCGACTGAAGAAGAACACGCGCTGATCGAGGGCGATGGCTTGCTGCTGATCGACTCGGGTGGCCAATACCTGGGCGGCACGACCGATATCACGCGGATGGTGCCTATCGGGACGCCAAGCGAAGAGCAGAAGCGCGACTGCACGCGGGTGCTCAAAGGTGTGATTGCCTTGTCCCGCGCGCATTTCCCCAAGGGCATTCTTTCGCCGCTGCTGGATTCCATCGCCCGTGCGCCGATCTGGGCCGAGGGTGTGGACTACGGCCACGGTACCGGTCATGGCGTCGGCTATTTCCTCAATGTGCATGAAGGCCCGCAGGTGATCGCGTACCAAGCCGTCGCGGCGCCGCAAACGGCAATGCAGGCAGGCATGATTACCTCCATCGAGCCCGGCACTTACCGGCCGGGCCGCTGGGGTGTGCGCATCGAGAACCTGGTGTTAAACCGTGAAGCGGGCAAGACCGAGTTTGGCGAGTTCCTCAAGTTCGAGACACTGACACTGTGTCCGATCGACACCCGTTGCCTGGAGCCGTTATTGCTGACGGTGGAGGAGCGCCAGTGGTTCAACGATTACCACGCACACGTCCGTGAGCGCCTGAGCCCGCTGCTCAGCGGTGCAGCGCTGGAGTGGTTGCAGGTGCGCACGGCTGCGATCTAGCCCAGCGCTTCGCGCACAAAGTCCAGGCGATCCTGGCCAAAGAACAACTGGTCGCCGACGAACATACTGGGGGCACCGAATACGCCACGCTGAATCGCGTGTTCGGTGTTGTCCTTGAGGGTTGTCTTGACTTCGTCATCGTTGGTCAGCGCCAGGACTGCTTCAGGATCAAAGCCGTGTTCGGTCAGCACTGCGGCTACCACAGACAGGTCTCCCAAGTGTCGGCCCTCGACCCAGAGTGCGTGGAACAGGCAGTCGATGAAGTCGAGAAAGCGTTCGGGCTGGCGCATTTGGACGCCGGTGACCGCACGCATCAGCATTAATGTGTTGATGGGAAAGTGCGGATTGAACTTGAGCGGAACGTGGTAGCGCTGGGCGTAGCGTGCCAGGTCCTGGAACATGTAGCGACCTTTGGCGGGAACGGTGGCCGGTGACGCATTGCCGGTGGCCTTGAACACCCCGCCCAGCAGCATTGGCTTGTAAATCAGCTGGGTGCCGGTTGCAGCGCACAGGCCTGGAAGTTGGGTATAGGCCAGATAGGTGGCAGGGCTGCCGAGGTCGAAGAAAAATTCTACTGTTTTACTCATGCTGGATACTCGCAGTTTATTGTTATGGGGCGCGCTTACCAGGGTTCATTCCAGGGGCGCAGGTCCAGCTCGAAGGTCCAGGCGTCCCGGGGCTGGCTGTGCAGGTACCAATAGTTATCGGCGATGTGGTCCGGATTGAGAATGCCGTCCTGATCCTTGAGGGCGTATTTTTGCGGGAAGTTGTCGCGGATGAAGTCGGTGTCGATGGCGCCATCCACGACGACGTGGGCGACGTGGATATTCCGTGGGCCCAGTTCGCGAGCCATGCTTTGCGCCAGTGCACGGATCCCGTGTTTGGCTCCAGCGAACGCGGCAAAGCCGGCGGCTCCACGCAACCCGGCCGTGGCACCGGTAAACAGGATGGTGCCGCGGTTACGGGTGACCATGCGCTTGGCCACTTCCCGCGCGTTGAGGAAGCCTGAGAAACAGGCCATCTCCCAAATCTTGAAGTACTTGCGGGCGGTTTCTTCCAGGATGCTGCACGGCACATTGGCGCCGATGTTGAACACGAAGGCTTCGATGGGGCCCAGTTCGGTTTCAATCCGTTCGATCAGCGCGATAACGTCTTCTTCCTTGCGGGCATCGCAGGCAAAGCCATGCGCCTCGCCACCTGCTGCGTGGATGCTATCCACCAAGGGTTGCAGTTTATCGGCGCTGCGCCGGGTGACGCAGGCGACGTAACCCTCACGGGCGAAACGCTTGGCGATGGCACCACCTGTGGCATCGCCGGCACCCACTACCAGTACGATTTTCTTGTTGTTCGTCATGGGAGATCCTTTAGTAAACGATCGTTTGCCAAACGAACGTTATGCTACGATCCAGCAGGCGTCAAGCTGACAGCACAGTGGAGGAAGCGATGCGATATTCGGCTAGTCACAAGCAGCAAACCAGGGAAAAGCTTCTGGACAGCAGTGCGGCACTGGCGAAGAAAGAGGGTTTTGCCAGTGTCGGGGTGGATGGCTTGATGAAGGCCATTGGCTTGAGTGGCGGTGCGTTTTATAGCCACTTCGCTTCGAAGGATGAATTGTTCAGTTCGATTGTCGAGCGTGAATTGAGCCACAGCCTTGAGCGATTGAATGGCGACGGGGTGCAAAGCCGTGAGCGGCTGGATCGCTGTTTGAAGTTCTACCTGAGCATGGCCCATGTGGAGCAATCCGAAGCCGGATGTGCGTTGCCGAGCCTGGGGGCGGAGATTGCGCGATCTGATGTGGCCGTTCGTCAACAGGCGCAGGACTGGATTTGCCGATTGCAGGTGGGGTGGGCAGCAACACTGGGCAGCGAGGCCCTGGCGTGGTCGATTCTGTCGCAATGCATCGGCGCCCTGGTGGTGGCGCGGATGATGGTCGACCCGCAGGTGCAGGCACAGGTCCTGTCATCGAACTACGAGGTGCTCAGCCAGCAGCTGTCGAGGCTGTGAGGTCATCGACAGTTACTTGCAGATGACAATCATGCTTCGGCTTGTGTAGCCGGCGGGGTTAAGACCGAACGGGTAGTCGCCTGGGTCTTCGGCGTTGTCCCCCGACTTGGCGATGACTTTATAGCCTTTGGCGCCACACGAATTAGCTGCACTGGCGTAGCACTGGTCCCAGGAAGAGGACAGGCCTGAGCAGTTGATATGCAGGCCCTTCTTTCCCCGTTTTACTTCGGTCTTGGTGGTCGCGGCACAACCTGCGATTGCCACAATCATGAACAGCATCAAAATTCGCTTCATTACTATCCTTAATAGCCGCCTCGCTTAAGTGCACGAAGCTGGCTTTGCTCGCTCTCGAGTGTAGCGTTCATGATGTCCTTATCGAAAATCTCCATGAATGACACTGGGTTACGACCTAAACATGGCCTAATTGAGCGGCAAATGCCATAGCTACGTCAAATCCTGAATCAATCGGCTGGAACGAGTGGTTTTGATTCGTTACGCATGGTCAGGGTTGCACCCACCGAGGCCAGGATAATGCAGGTGATGGCCAGCCATTGCGCCAGGGACAAGTGCTCTTGAAGGAAAAACAGCCCGGACAGGGCGCCGAACGCGGGTTCGATACTCATCAGGGTTCCGAACGTGCGGGCTGGCAGGCGAGTCAGGGCGACCATCTCCAGGGTGTAGGGCAGGGCGGTGGATAAAACCGCGACACCAATGGCGATCGGGATCAGCGAGGGTGTGAGGAGTGCGGCGCCCGCGTGGACGATACCTATCGGTGCAACAAACAACGCTGCAATCATTACGCCGAGGGCCGCAGTCTGAACGCCATTGTCGGCGCCGGCCTTTTGGCCAAACAGAATGTAGAGTGCCCAGCACGCACCTGCGCCGAGTGCATAGGCGGCGCCTGTGAGGTCAATGCCGCTGCTGGCTTCGCCCACTGGGATCAATAGCAGAAGTCCGACAATCGCCAAGGCTATCCAGAGAAAGTCTACGGCGCGTCGCGAAGCGTAGATGGCGACTGCCAGTGGGCCGGTGAATTCGAGGGCTACTGCAATTCCCAGCGGAACGGTACGCAGCGACATATAGAAGAGGAAGTTCATTCCCCCCAGCGCCATCCCGTAGACGATCACCGTCTGCAACGACTTGGCTGTCAGCTTGGCGCGCCATGGGCGTAAAAGGAGCAGCATGATCACACTGGCGAAAATCAGGCGCAGGGTGGTGGTGCCCTGGGCGCCCACGATGGGGAACATGCTTTTGGCGAGTGAGGCGCCTGATTGAATAGAGGCCATGGCAATGAGTAGCAGGCCGACCGGAAACAGTGTCGAAGCCAGGCTACGCGGGGAAGTGGTCATTGAGGGTATTCGTCCGAGGTCGTATTGAAAGAAACCGAGTGGCTATGATGCTTAACTGTTGAGCGTTGGGCAATATATTGCTCAATTAGTTAAGGGTTCCTTCCTATATAGACGAATTCCGTGATTGTCGGGATGGATTGATAGAAAAGCTGAATTAAGGGTTGACGGCAGATTCTGGAAGTCTATAATTCGCCCCACTTCCGGCGCAGTCGAAACGGAAAACTCCTTGGTAAACAAAGAGTTATGTAGGTTTCGACAGCGAGCTGCTTCAGATCATCGAGGCCCAGAAGGAGTTAGTAAGGC
>NZ_JACAPY010000057.1:19348-61775 GCF_013385455.1 Pseudomonas sp. G1002 | reverse complement strand
GGCCAGGGATGGCCCATGACGGCGGCCCACGGTCCAAAGCCGGAGTGAGGGCACACCGAGCCCAAGCGAGGTGCCGAGTGGTGGGGCAAGAGCGTTTTGCTTACTTTTGCGCTCTTCAAAAGTGAGCCGCTGTAAGAGCGGAACCAATCTCAGCCATCACCGAAATAACGGATATACACCCAAAACCCACCTCAGCCCCGCCGACTCCCCAGCCATTCCTCCCGGGTAATCTCCCAGATATCCTTGGGCAAACTCCCAGCGACAAACTGCCCCTCATCGGTCCTGACCAACCGCATCCCCGTCCGCTCGGAAATCCTGCGAGACGCCACGTTCGGCGCCGCCTTGGGCACGCGCATCACAGGCCGCTCCAGCACCTCAAACCAATACTCAGTCACCGCCGCACTGGCCTCGGCCATCAACCCCTGGCCCTGCCACTGCGGCGCCAGCCAAAAGCCGCGGTTGTTGTCCACCTCATCCATCAGGCTGACATTACCAATCAACACCCCAGGCGCGCTTTTCAGGCGGATCGACCAATGCCACTCCTCACCCCGAGCCATCGCCGGCAATGCAACATGCTCCAGATAGCTGCGCGCACCGTCCGCCGGGTACGGCCAGGGCACCAGGGCATTCAGGTAACGCACCACTTCCCAGTGCGGAAATTGCTGCTGGACACCCTCGGCATCCTCCAGCGTCAACGGCCGCAGGATCAGCCGTTCGGTATACAGCGTAGGTTGCGCATCCATGTCGTTACCATGTGGCAGTGTTGGGAAAGTCCAGGGTCCCGCGATCCACAAAACGCATGGTGCCAAACAGGCCACCCGCGAGTTTCCCGCGCAACACGTACGGCAGGTTATTCAAACTCTGGGTCTGGCTCAAGCCAAGGGTCTGGCGCAACACGGAAAACGCCGAAACGCTCACCGGCACCGTCAGCACCGTCTCCGAAAAGCGTGGGATCGAGCCACCCTGGTCACTCACCCCGGACGCCAGCGGCCGGCCATTGACCTCCAGGTCCAGGGCCACGCCGCTGTAGTCGATGGCTGTTTCATTCGGATTTTGTATCCGCAGCTTCACCGCGAAACGCACTTCCAGGTCCTGGCTCTGCAGCGGCTCGATGCCCACCACGTTGATGTTCACCGGGTCGCGATTGGGAAACAGCGCGCACGCGCTCAGGGTGAGTAGCAGCAGTGACAAAACCATGAGCTTGCGCATAAAACGGGTTCTCCTATTTCGTGACGTCCGGGTCCTGCATCACTTTGAGGGTGGAGGCTTCCGGATCAAATTCATCTTCTTCCAACTCTATGAACTCCTCAGGCAGGAAGATGTTCAGCACGATAGCGCAGAACGCCCCCACGGTGATTGGCGACTCGAAGATGTTGTGCAGTGCCTTGGGCAGCTCGCGCAGTACTTCCGGCACTGCTGCCACACCCAGGCCCATGCCCAGGGAGATCGCCACGATCAGCACATTGCGCCGGTGCAGCCCGGCTTCGGCGAGGATCTTGATCCCGGCCACGGCCACGGTGCCGAACATGATCAGCGTGGCGCCACCGAGTACCGGCTTGGGCATCAGTTGCAACACCGCGCCGATCATCGGGAACAGCCCCAGCAGCACCAGCAGCCCGGCAATGAAGTACGCCACATAACGGCTGGCCACGCCGGTCAACTGGATCACCCCGTTGTTCTGGGCGAAGGTCACCATCGGCAAGCTGTTGAAGGTGGCCGCCATCACCGAGTTGAGGCCGTCGGCCAGCAGGCCGGACTTGATGCGCTTGATGTACAGCGGGCCCTTGACCGGCTGTTGCGAGATCATCGAGTTGGCGGTCAGGTCACCGGCGGCTTCCAGGGGCGAAATCAGGAAGATCACCGCCACCGGGATAAACGCCACCCAGTCGAACGAAAAACCGTACTTGAACGGCACCGGTACGCTGATCAGTGGCAACTGGGGCAGGGCGCCCAGGTCGACGCGGCCCATCCACCAGGCCACCACAAAACCCAGGGTCAGGCCGATCACGATCGAACCCAGGCGCAGGAACGCGTTGTTGAAGCGGTTGAGCACCACGATGGTCAGCAGCACCAGGGCCGCCAGGCCCATGTTGCCGGCGGCGCCCAGGTCGCTGGCGCCATAACCGCCGGCCATGTCGGTGACGGCCACCTTGATCAGCGACAAACCCATCAAGGTAATGATGGTGCCGGTGACCACCGGGGTGATCAGCTTGCGCAGCTTGCCGATGAACTGGCTGAGCACCACTTCGATAAACGCCGCGAAGAAGCAGATGCCGAAGATCGTCGACAGGATCTCATCGGTGCCGCCGCCCCGGGCCTTGACCATGAAGCCGGCACTGAGGATCACGCTGATAAACGAAAAACTGGTGCCTTGCAGGCACAGCAGGCCCGAACCCACCGGGCCGAACTTGCGGGCCTGCACAAAGGTGCCGAGCCCGGACACAAACAACGCCATGCTGACCAGGTACGGCACTTCGCTTTCCAGGCCCAGCACGCCGCCGACGATCAGCGTCGGGGTGATGATCCCGACAAAGCTGGCCAGCACGTGCTGCAGGGCGGCAAATATCGCCGCGCTGAAGTGCGGACGGTCGTCGAGGCCGTAGATCAGGTCGGATTTATAACGGGGGCGAGGGGTTTGAGTGTCAGACAAAATACGGGCCCGGGTAGGAAAAAGGAGGCGCAGGATGCCAGAAAGTGCCAGTTGTCAGAAGTGTGAAAAAATATTTCGAATCATCCCCCATTAAATCCTCAAGCCGGCCGATACCGTTTATAGGCCCACATACCTATTACAACAGTGGCGCCAGCCGGTCAGAGCGGCGCGTTGACGCCCACTGACCGTGTCGCGGCAGGGATGCTCGCAGCCACTACTTCTAAGAGCGCCCCCTATGTCCCTTCGTAACCTGAATATCGCACCTCGAGCTTTTCTCGGTTTCGCCTTCATCGCGTTGCTTGTCGTTATTCTTGGGGTGTTTGCGGCGAACCGCATGACCCTGATTCGTCAGGCATCGGTCGACATGGGCTCCAACCAACTGCCCAGCGTCGGGTATCTGGCGACCATGACCGAAAACGTCCTGCGCCTGCGGATTCTCTCTTTTCGTGTGCTGGTAAACCGTGAGCCGGCGGCTCTGGATGAGGCTCAAACCCGCATGGGTGTGCTGGTGGACAAGGTCAAGACGGCACAGGCCGCTTATGCAGGCATGCCAGCCGGGAACGAAGAGGCGGCGCTGTACAAAACGTTCTCCCTCACGCTCGACAATTATCTGAAGGCCCAGGCCGAGATGGTTGCCTTTTCACAGCAGAACAAGGTCGAAGAGATGCGTGCCTTGATCAATAGCCGTATCAAGGACGGCACCGACCAGATGGGCGAGCAGTTGAATAAACTGATCGCCATCAACGCTGCTGACGCGAAGCAGGCCGACACCGAGGCCGGGCAAAGTTATCAGGATGCAATCACTGGCATCATCGCAGTCTCCGTGATTGCTGCGTTGATGACCGTACTGCTGGCCTGGCTGCTGACGCGCAGTATCGTGACGCCCTTGCGCAAAGCGCTGGAGGTTGCTGAAACCATCGCTGGCGGTAACCTGAGCAAAGCGATCGAAGACGACGGCAAGGACGAACCGGCCCGCCTGATCGGCGCCTTGGCCGCGATGCAGAACAACCTGCGCCAGACCATCCAGCACATCGCCGGCTCAGCCACGCAGTTGGCCTCCGCCGCTGAAGAGCTCAGCGCCGTCACCGAAGAAGCCTCCAAGGGCCTGCAACAGCAAAACAACGAAATCGACCAGGCCGCCACCGCGGTCAACGAAATGACGGCCGCCGTGGAAGAAGTGGCGCGCAACGCGGTGTCCACCTCCGAGGCCTCCAGCCAGTCTAACCAGGCTGCGCGGGAAGGGCGCGACCGAGTGGTGGAAACCGTCGGCGCGATCCAGACCATGACCCAGGACGTGCAAAACACCTCGGTGCTGATCGAAGGCCTGGCCACCCAGGGCCGTGACATTGGCAAGGTGCTGGACGTGATTCGCGCGATTGCCGAGCAGACCAACCTGCTGGCCCTCAACGCGGCGATTGAAGCGGCGCGTGCCGGTGAAGCCGGGCGTGGTTTTGCGGTGGTGGCGGACGAAGTGCGGGCCCTGGCCCATCGCACGGCGCAGTCGACCCAGGAAATCGAGAAAATGGTCGCCGGCATCCAGAGCGGTACGGGTGAAGCGGTGCAGTCCATGCAGCAGAGCAACCAGCGCACCCAAAGCACCCTGGAAATGGCGCGGGCTGCCGGTGTGGCCCTGGAGCAGATCACCCAGTCCATCAGCCTGATCAACGAGCGCAACCTGGTGATCGCCAGTGCGTCGGAAGAACAGGCTCAGGTGTCCCGCGAAGTGGATCGCAACCTGGTGAACATCCGCGACCTGGCGACGCAGTCGGCGGCGGGTGCCAACCAGACCAGCGCGGCCAGCCATGAGCTGTCGCGCTTGGCGGTGGATTTGAACGGGATGGTGGCCAGATTCGTCATCTGATCTGAAATGCGATAAAAAAATGTGGGAGCGGGCTTGCTCGCGAAAGCGGTGTATCAGTTGATGCATTCGGTGGCTGACACACCGCCTTCGCGAGCAAGTCGAGTCGTCGCACCGCCGCTCCCACATTGGCTTCTGTGGTGCTTCAGGAATCAGTGTTTCCAGGCGGCTGGGTTCACCAGGTTCTTCGGCTTTTCACCGGCCAGCGCCGCCAGCAGATTGTCCACCGCGCACTTGGCCATCGCCTCCCGCGTTTCATGAGTCGCTGAACCGATATGCGGCGTCGCCACCACATTGTTCAAGCGCAACAACGGCGAGTCATGCTGCAGCGGCTCGCGCACAAACACATCCAGCCCCGCCGCACGAATCGTGCGCTGTTGCAACGCCTCGATCAGCGCCGGCTCGTCCACCACCTTGCCCCGGGAGATGTTGATAAAGATCGTCTCCGGGCCCATCAACGCGAACTCTTCAGCACCGATCAAACCTTCGGTTTCAGCCGTCAGCGGCAAGGTCAGGCACACAAAATCGGCTTCCCGGAGCAGGTCCGGCAGGCTGCGGTATTGCGCGTCAAACCGCGCCTCCACTGCAGGTTTTGGCGAGTGGCTGTGGTAGATCACCGGCATGCCGAACCCGAAGTGCCCACGCTGGGCCAATGCTTCACCAATCCGGCCCATGCCGATAATGCCCAGGGTCTTGCCATGCACGTCGCTGCCGAAATGCAGCGGGCCGATGTTCTGGTTCCAGTTGCCGGCGCGCACCATATTGGACAGCTCCACCACTCGCCGGGCGGTCGCCAGGATCAGGGCGAAGCCGGTATCGGCGGTGGTTTCGGTCAGCACGTCGGGGGTATTGCTGAGCAGGATGCCGCGCGCGGTCAGGTAGTCAATGTCGTAGTTGTCGACACCGACCGACACGCTGGCCACGGCCTCAAGGTTTGGCGCCAGATCCAGCAGTTTGGCATCCAGGCGCAGGCTGGCACCCAGCAACCCCTGGGCCGTCGGCAAGGCTTCACGCAGTTTGGCCAGGCCGCTTTCATCCAGCGATTCAATAAGCGTGACCTCGGCCTGTTCATGCAGGCGGGCCATCAGCGGTGCTGAGAGTTTCTTGTAGAGCACGACAGACTTTTTCATCAGGTCTTTACCTTCAATTCAAGGGATTGCAGCGGGGCGCGCTCGCGGTCACTGGCGCCGGGCTTGAGAAAGATCGTCAACACCACCGACACCAGCAGCGCACCACTCATCAGCAAGTACGAGGCGCCGGGCGATCCAGTGCTGCTGTTGAGGTAGCCCACCAGGTACGAACCGCCGAACGAACCGAGGGCGCCCATGCTGTTGATCAGCGCCATGGCGCCGCCGGCGACGTTGGCCGGGAGGATTTCCGGGACGATCGCAAAAAACGGCCCGTAAGGCGCATACATACAGGCCCCGGCGATCACCAGCAGGGTGTACGACCACCAGAAGTGTTCGGCGCCGAGCACGTAGGACGCATAAAACGCGATGGAGGCGATCAGCAACGGTGGCCACACAAAACGTTTACGTTTTTGCAGTTTGTCCGAGCCCCAGGACACCGCCAGCATGCCGATCACCGCCGCCAGGTACGGCAGCGCCGACAGCCAGCCGGCCTCGACCATGTCCATTTTCAGGCCGGCCTTGAGGATCGACGGCAGCCACAGCACGAAGCCATACACGCCAATGCTCCAGCAGAAAAACTGCAGCGCCAGGATGATCACCTTGGGTGAGCGAAAGGCCTCGGCGTAGTTCTTTACCGCCTTGATGCCCACTTGTTCTTCGGCGAGGGCGGTTTCCAGGTCTTTTTTATGCTGGGCGCTCAGCCATTTGGCGTCTGCGGGTTTTTCATCCGCCAGCTTCCACCAGATAAACGCCCACAGCACCGCCGGCAAACCTTCGATGATAAACATCCAGCGCCAGCTGAAATGCTGCACCAGGTAGCCCGAGACCACCGACATCCACATCATGGTCACCGGGTTGCCGAGGATCAGGAAGGTGTTGGCCCGCGAGCGTTCCGCGCGGGTGAACCAGTGGCACAGGTACACCAGCATCGCCGGCATCACGGCGGCTTCGACCACCCCGAGCATGAAGCGGATCACGATCAGCATGTAGGCGTTGGACACCATGCCGGTCAGGGTAGCCAGGCCGCCCCACAGGATCAGGCTGACGAAAATCAGCTTCTTCACGCTGCGTTTCTGCGCGTAGATCGCACCGGGCACCTGGAAGAAAAAGTAGCCAAGGAAGAACAGCGCGCCGAGCAATGACGACATGCCCGGGGTGATCATCAGGTCTTCGGCCATCCCGGAGGCGGCGGCAAAGCCGTAGTTGGCGCGGTCCAGGTACGCCAGGCTGTAGGTGATAAACACGATGGGCATGATGTACCACCAACGGCGGGTGGCGAGTTTCAACGGTTCCATAAGGTTGCTCCTGAGCTTGTTGTAGTTGTGGCAACAGGTAACTCGGTGATGCTGATTAACCGGCTTTCTGGGTGTGGGGCAGATCGGTTCTGAACGGCAAGCCTTCCATGTCGCCACGGCTCTGCACCGCGCGGCTGCCGATCCAGTTGCCGCGCTGCACGGCTTCGCTGAAGCTCAGGTTTTCCAGGAGCGCGCTGATCATGCCCACGGCAAATCCATCGCCGGCGCCGACCGTGTCGACCACCTTGGCCACTGGCACGGCGGCGACAAACCCCTGGTCCAGCTGGGTGCGGTAATACGCGCCGTGGGGCCCGAGCTTGATGGCCACGGCTTCCACGCCCTGGTCGAGGTAAAACGCGGCGATGTCGGCCGGGTCTTCAAAACCGGTGAGCAAGCGGCCTTCGCTCAAGCCCGGCAACACCCAGTCCGCCAGGCAGGCGAGGGCGTTGATTTCGCTGATCATGCGTTGCTCGTTCGCCCACAGGGACGGGCGCAGGTTCGGGTCGAAGGACACGCTGCGCCCGGCCTCGCGCATTTGTGTCATCAACTGGCGCGACAGGTCGCGGGTGGCGTCCGACAGCGCCGGCGGAATGCCGGTGGCGTGCAGGTGCCGGGCTTGCAACAGCTCAGGCTTGATCGCCTCGACCGACAGATGGCTGGCGGCCGAGCCACGGCGGAAGTACTCCACCTGCGGATCATCGCCGGCTTCCTCGCGGGACTTGAGTTGAAAGCCCGTGGGGTGCAGCGGGTCCACCGCCACATGGGTGCAGTCCAGGCCTTCGTTCTGCAAGGTGTCCACCACGAAGCGCCCGAGGGAATCGTCACCCACGCGGCTCAGCCATGCGACGTTGAAGCCCAGGCGTGACAGGCCGATGGCGACGTTGCTGTCGGCGCCGGCAATACGCTTGTGAAATTGGGCAACCTGGGCCAGGTCGCCGGTCTGTTCGGCGACAAACATCGCCATGGTTTCACCAAACGACAGGATATCGATCTCAGACATGTGCGTTCTCCACGCGGGGCTGGCCGAGGACGGCGAGGGCGGCGACCTGCTGGGCGGTGACCTGCACCAGGTCATTGCCTTGCAGCGGAAATTCCACGGCCCGGGTAATACCTTGAGTCATGTGCTTGAGCAGTTGTTCCCACAGATGCAGGTCGGCGGCGCCCGGCGGCAAAGCCACCAGCTTGCCGTCGGCGCGGCGGGCCACGGCCTTGCAGTGCAGGTAATCCACGTGGCGGCCCAGCAGGCGTGCAGCGGTGGTCGCCGATTGGTCTTGCCATTGCCAGTTGCCGATATCGAAGGTCATTTTCACCGGCACCGCCAACCGCTCGACTTCGTTGAAAAAGCGCTGCATCGGCTCGATGCGCCCGCCGTGCAGGGTCTGGTCGTTTTCCACCAGCAGCTTGACCGGATGCCGGTTGAGCAGGGCGCTCAAACTGTCGAGGTCGTTGGTGTCGGTGAAATAGCCCAGGGAGACTTTCAGCCAGCGGGCGCCGAATGCCTGGGCGCGGTCGAGGGTGGCGGCCAGTTCGGCATTGGGCTGCGAGCGACCGGCCACCCATAGTTCCAGGGGCGATGAGAACACGCACTCCAGGCCTTGATCGGCTGCAGCTTGCGCCAGCTCATGGGGTTGTTCGGTGGTCAGCAGCTCTTCGCGCCATTCGATGCGTTGCGCGCCGGCGGCAGCCAGCACCTCGACGAAACTCAACTGGCCTTGCTGGCGGACCAGGTCGGCACCGTAACTGGAAAGGCTGATGGAGACGGGGTATTTATGCATTGTTGTGGACCTCTGAAACCGGTTTCATTTTTATTCGCAAAATAAACGTGTGGGAGCTGGCTTGCCTGCGATGGCGGCGGTCAGCCGCCTACTGCTTCGCCGGAGAAACCGTTATCGCAGGCAAGCCAGCTCCCACAAGGGATTGGGTCGAGCCCCGGATAATCAGTTGTGGCAAGAAGTCCAGGGTGCGTGGGGGCTGGCTATCGCCGCGCAAACGCTTGAGTAAACAGTCAAACGCACTGGCGCCAATGGCCTCGGTGGGCTGGGCGAGGGCGGTGATGCCGTTGCCCACCAGCGGGTACCAGTCGAGGTCATCCAGGGCGATCAGGCCCACGTCATCAAACAGGTTGCAGCCTAGATTTTTCAACGCACGGGTACAGGCCAGTGCCGCGATTCCGTTGGCGCAGAACAACGCCTTGGGGCCGGATTTGCCTAGAAACTTTTGCAGACGCTGTTCCAGTTCGCCGTCCAACTCCAGTACGGCGCCGGTCAACGTCGGACGGTTGGTCATCTCCGCCTTGAAACTGTCCAGGCGCTCAAGCCGCGAGCTGGTGCCGTCGGTGGCTTCAGTCACCAACAGCAGGTCGCGATAGCCTTGCTGTTCCAGATGCTCCACGGCCATGCGCACCGCCACC
This sequence comes from Pseudomonas sp. G1002, assembly GCF_013385455.1. Classification (NCBI taxonomy): domain Bacteria; kingdom Pseudomonadati; phylum Pseudomonadota; class Gammaproteobacteria; order Pseudomonadales; family Pseudomonadaceae; genus Pseudomonas; species Pseudomonas sp. G1002. The sequence goes on along the minus strand of NZ_JACAPY010000057.1, from coordinate 52,432 downwards.
GGGTTGTCCAGCCCTACCAGGTCGCTGTGCAGCGGTTCGACCTTGCGGTCCACCAGCACCAGGGGCATTTCCCGTTGCAGTTCCAGCAATTGGTCCAGGTGATGGCCGAGGGTATTCACGATCAGCCCTTCGATATTGTAGGCACGCAGGGCCGCCAGGTGCTGGCGCTCCTGCTCGTCATCGCGGTCGGTGTTGCACACCACCAGGCTGTAGCCGTGCTGGCGGCAGGCGGTTTCCACGCCATGCATCACGGCAATTGAATAGGGGTTGCGGATATCGGCTACCAGCATGCCGATCAGGCGGGTGCGCCCGCGTTTCAGGCCGCGGGCCATCTGGTTGGGGCGATAGCCCAGCTCATCGATGGCCTGCTCGATGCGCAGGGCGATGGCATCGGAGAGCAGGGCACGGTCGTCGCCGATAAAGCGCGACACGCTGGCCTTGGATACACCGGCGCGCTCGGCGACGTCCAGCATGGTCACGCGGCTGCGTTGGGCGGCGGAAAAAGTAGTCACGGCGGCGGCCTTTCTTATTGGATTTATCTGGGTTCCAAGGCGAAACCAATTGCTGAAACCGGTTTCAGGAAACACCAAGTAGGAAATTTCGTCAAGCGCTGCTCAGTAACCGCCCTGGCAGCAAGGCCGAGCAAAAAGCGACGAATGGAGGGGGCTACCTGTTAATTCTGACAGTATCCGGCCGGAGGAATCGGGCGCTTAATTCTCTCAACGCCACTTGGTATACACACGCCGCCTGCCGGCAGGCCACTGTCCACCGTGTTGAGGATTAAACCCATGTCTGACGTCTCTGAATCCACTTACCTGATCAAACCCTTGGGCGCGGACGACGGGGGCACTGTGTTGCTGGACCCGATGGACATACCCGGCGTCGACAGTGGTGACCCCCGGGGCGTGATCCCGCGCTCGCGCCTGCAGGGCCCGCTGCAGGTCAACATTCCGATGTGGAACCCGCGACCTGAGCCGCTGCTGGATGAGCCGCACATCGTGCGCCTCCGCTGGGTGTGGGCGGGTGTCGATGAGGAGGTTGATTCGCGGCAGGTGTTTGGCCCGCCACCCCCTTTGCCTGCGATGATCTCACTGGAGGTGCCCCTGTCACGATTGACTGATGAGGGCTCCGGCACCGCGCAACTCTACTACACGGTCCAGGACTCCTTTGGCGGCGTCAGTGTGCTGAATCCCAGGAGAACACTCACCATCGATCTGGACTCGCCTGAGTTACTGAACCCTCTGGATACTGTGGATTTTGTAGTTGCCCCGACCCCGAACGTCGATGAGCAATACCTGCTCGATAACGTGCCGGTGGCGTTCAATATTCCGTTCTACACCGTGCGCGCGGACAGGGACCGGATTGAATTCTACCTGTCCAACCGGGATAACCCGCCGCTAAGCGCGGCGGACGCCGAGTACGTGATCGCGTTAGCCTCAGACCCGCTGGTTGCTTACGTGGACCCCGATATTTTTCGCAGGTTGAACAACGGTGACGCCTATATTTTCTACCGCATTTTTGACGAGGCAGGCAATTTCAGCAGCCAGAGTGCCGGACTGCTGTTTCAGCTGGCACTGACGCCGTTGCCGAGCAACTTGCCGCGTCCGCAAATTCGGCCACCGGCATACGACGACGGCCTGATCAAGCGCGATGATGCACGTCGTGGCGTGTTCATGCGCATTGACCCCGCCTACGACGATTGGGCGCCGGGGGACCAGGTAATCGCCTACTGGAATGCCCGTCCGACAGTCCCGCAGCCAGTACTGAGCTTCCCTTGTGATGTGGAAATTCCATGGCTGACCCTCAGGGGGCCTGCGCCTGTACTGATTCCCGAAGCGGCGGTGGTGCGCTACGAAATCATTCGCGGAGCCCTGCCTCCATTTCGTTCCTTATCGGAACGGTTCAATGTCGACCTGACGATTGCCGGCCAGGACCATCCCAATGCGCCCGCATTGCTTAACCCGACCCTGGCCAGCGTCACGGTGATAGGGCGCGGCTCCAAGACTCCCAATCAGCTCAATCATCTGGATCGTGGGCTGGCTGCCCAGGCATATGTTCCTTTGTTTGCAGATCCGGTTGCGGGTCAATTGCTCAGTCTGTTCTGGAACGGTGTTGGCCCGGTGGCCAGCCATCCCGTGCAGTTGGGGGAGGTAGGAGGGCAGTTGGTGTGGTTTACCGATATTCCCTGGAATCTGATCGAGGGGACGGTCAATCCACGTCTGCCGGTCCATTACCTCACCAGTAATGGGGTCAACGAACAACAGTCGCCGCCAACTTTTGTGAATGTCGATGTGACGGCGCTGATTGATTTTACTCCTCCGCAAGTTCAGCACACCCTGACTAGCGAGTATGTGACCTGTTGTTCTTCGCCTTCGCCTTTATATGGCGTGCATTGGTTGATTCCGGGCAATATCGGCCTGCAACTTAACGACGAGGTGCGTTTTCACTGGCAAGGCTATGCGCGTAATAACTGGGTTGATCCTATTGCTGGCACTGAATACGAAGAAACCATCCAAGTGCTGCAACCCCATATTGATAACGGTATTAAAGTTGTGGTGGAACCGTTCGACCGGACCTTGGAGCCTATGCGCGAATACGGTTCAGCTGTGGCCAGTTTCGAAGTGTGGCGCAACCTGGGCAAGGTGGGTGACTCCCGGCCAGACGTCAAGGGGAGCGGACACATCCGTGTCGACCTGACCTTTCCAACGGGTGGGTTTTGTAAACCCGGGGATGTCATTAGTTGCACCAGTGATGGAAAGGCAACGTTGGTCAAAGATTAAAGGACTGGGTGTATTTGTTGTTGTGCAGGGAATAGTCGGCGTGTGATAGGCGTGCAAGCGCTTTGTCTCGCGACGCGAACGGCTACGTCAATGGTAGGGAAGTGTGGGTGAGATGTAATTCGTCTTAATATCTGGAGACACGTAATGAAAAAGGACACGCTCGACTTTATCCGTAACTATGCAAAGAATCGAAGTGCCAATACGAGTGATGACGCCTTGCCTGATGGTATTCTTGAAGGTGAGGTGCCTGGCTACCCTGGATTGCTTTCACGGGAGTACAACCTGCGTGAGAATTTGAATTTCTCTATTCCACTATGGCCTGACGCCGATACCCATCCGTTTCTTGACGATCAAGTCAGTGTTTGGTGGAAAAATTTCGATGACACCGAGTGGGGCACGCCCATTTATAATTTCACCGTTGTTGCCCCAGGGCCTGAGACAGTGGTGAACATTGCTCAAGGTCGGCGGCCCGCGGGGCGGTACCAAATCAAGTACGGAATTAACGTACGTGGCGTTGACAACTATTCCGAATCAGATCCGCAGACCATTGTCGTTGACCTGACACCACCGTATGCCATTTCCCCCGATGCACCGCCGGCGCCGATTCCGCCTGCCGACCTGCCGACACCTGCCGACCGCGACTACTTTGAAAGCAAGCCCAATGAGTCTGCAGTGTTTACGATCCCGGATTATGTGGCGCATGGTCGGGCAGACGGCGATTGGGCGTATCTTTACTATAATGGCTCCGATACGCCCTATGCACCCAACCCGCCCGATCCTTCGCCACGCTGGAATCTGCCTGCGGACCTGAGCTTTCCATTGCCATTATCCGTGGTTGACGCCAATCCGGATGGCCTGCGCAATTTGCGGTATGAGTTGTTCGACGCGGCAGGGAATTGGGCGCGGCTTTCGACTGCCTACGAGATGGACGTGGGCCTGTTTCCAGCGCCCGAGAACCTGCTGGCCCCCCTGGTTGACCGAACCTCTCCCCCCGGCGATGTATTGATTGATCGGGCGGACGTTGCGCTGGACGGCGGCATGATCGTGCGTATTCCTGAATATACGAACTTTCTGCGCGGCGTCGATGGAGATGAATTCCTCGTCACATTGAGGACAAGCATCACCACCGTTAACTTGGAGGCCCAGCCACTGGGCAACAGCCGTTTCCCGGCGGAGGTTTACGTTCCGTACAGGGTGCTGGAAATCCTGTATGGGGCCACTCGAGGGCTATTGCCGTTGACGGTTTCCTATGTGGTGCGGCGGCGGTCTGTCAACAACCCGGCGACACCGACCACCACCGTCAACCTGGACCTGTTTGTTGTCGGCCCCACTCCCATTGGCCCGGACCCGATCAACGATGACCTGCTGCCCGTAGTCGTGAACGGGGTGGACGCAACCGGTACCGAGGGCCCCGACGACGAACTGGAGCGCGACCACGCCAACCGGCCTGCAATTGCTCGGGTAACGTTATGGAGTACGGCACCCACACCGGATGCCAGCGACTTTACGATCCGCCTTTACTATTCGGGCGAACTCGTTGCTACCCAACCGGTGACCGGCGCCTCGGCTGGCCAGGTGATTCCGCTCTCAATCCCGTGGAGCTTCATTGAGCGTCATGGCAATGGCCGCAAGACGGTGTTCTACACCATTGCCCAAGGGGCCAGCACCAACCGCCAGTTTTCCCCTGACACGACGGTGACGGTGAATGCCAACTTCAAAGAGCTTGCCCCGCCGGTGGTACGACATCTGTCGGACGGAGGGGCGATCAACTGCGCTACGTTCAGGCCTGAAAATCCTCCCGGAAACGTTGTGGTGTTTATCCCGCCTTCGGAGCACTTTGAACTGAGGATGGTGGTTACGCTGCACTGGCAAGGCTACAGCGACAATGCAGGAATGGTAGCGGTCCCGGCAGCAGTGGGTCGTGTGGACTCCATACCGCTCACGCAAGCCATGATCAATTCTGGGTTCGAGTTGCTCCTGGGGCCCTATGAGACCATCTACAAACCCATCCAGCCCAACTCGGGTGCAAGGCTGGCCGGCTCCGCGCGGATCTGGTACACCATCAACCTGCCTGAAGGACCATTACCTTCCGATGAAGCGCATCCTCTTGTTCGCGGGGTTCGGATAGGTGGAACGAATGGCTTTTTCTGCGACGGTACTGCCGTCCCGCTTCCTTGATACTTGTTTGAGCCCTAATGCCAAAGAGGAGCCTTGCTCCTCTTTGGCATTTTTGCCGTTGGGTCGACTACAAACTGCATTCACTTTCAGCACAGCACCTTGGGATTAGTCCTACAGATGTTGGGAACAGCTCTGGGTACCTTGGGCGCCGCTTGATTGGCAGGGTCCACACGCTTTTCGGAACCGGCCAGTTTTTTTCCGTAAAGGAACGCCAACCCAGAGGTCCGTAAAGATGTCAGCTCCATTCAATTTCAAACCAACTCCCTTAAGCCTTGCCTTCAAGGCCAAGGCCGTCACACTGCTGATGCTCATGGCGCAGCTGTCCGAAGCGCGTGTCGTGACCGGCCCGGATGAAACGGTGGGGCCTGGCCCGCGCCCTGACACTTTTGAATTGCGTGCAGGTTCCCGCCTGACGGTTCATGGAGTGCCCACCCTGCAAATCACTGCCAATTCCGCAACCCTGATTGTCAATGCCGGCAGCAGCACCCGGGACATTGCCGCAATCAACTCCGACATCCGCATCGATGGTTCGGACGTCATTGCGCGGGATTCGGGAAGGGCCGGGGTTCATGTCACGGGCAGCAACGTGCTGATCACCAACAGCAACGTTACCCACAACAACGGAACCGGGCTGGCAGCGGCCCGTTCCCTGGGCGCCACCAATGGTTCCAGCGTCACGGTCCTCAACAGTCACATCACCGGCAGCACCCGCGGTGCCTCGGCCAGTGCCCACAGTGTGCTGGACCTGACCGATTCGCGTGTCGAGGCGACCGCAGATGATGGCGTGGGTATCGAACTGTTCAATGGCCAGGCCCGTGCGTTCAATACCAGCATCGTTGGTGGAGACATTGGCGTGAAGATGGGCGTGGATAACGACCCGACTTTGGCCAGCAGCCTGATCCTCGACCGCTCGAGCGTCGAGGGCAAGACCGGTTCGGCGATTCAGGTCGGCTCGTTCAGGCCCGGGGAATCCACCCTTGCTGATATTCATGTACTCAATGGCTCCACGCTGACCGGCGCAAACGGTGTGCTGCTGGAAGTCATGAACGGCGCCACCGCCAACATGAACGTCGACCGCAGCTTCCTGGTCGGTGACGTGGTGGTCGAAGACGGCAGCACCGCCAGGTTGCAGCTCAACAATGGCTCCTGGCTCACCGGCAAACTGCAGAACGTCGCCGAGTTGAGCGTCAATTCAGCGTCCCACTGGATGCTGGTGGATGACAGTTCAGTCGGCGACTTGATCATGGGCGGCGGCACCGTGCACTTTGGCGGCGCCGATGAGTTCTTCCAGTTGGACGTCAACAGCCTGTCGGGTGACGGCAGCTATGTGATGCACACCGACTTCAGCACCGGCCAGACCGACTTGCTCAACGTCAACGGGGTCGCCACGGGCAACCACAGCCTGCTGTTGGCGGCGACCGGCTCCGAGTTGGCGAGTGCCTTGCCGATTCGTGTGGTGCACACCGAAGGTGGCGATGCGCACTTCTCGCTGGACGGCGACACCGTGGATGTGGGCGCCTATTCCTACGGGCTGAAGAAGGAAGACACCGACTGGTACCTCGATCCTAATCGTCGTGGTACCAGCAACAGCACCAAAACCGTAATGGCGTTGTTCAACACGGCCCCCACCGTGCTGTACGGCGAGATGTCCCTGCTGCGTACCCGCATGGGTGAACTGCGTTTCAGCGACGGCCAGAGCAACGGGTTCTGGATGCGTGGCTACGGCAACAAATACGAGGTAGCCGGGAACAAGGACGGTGGTGGCTACACGCAAAACCAGCGTGGCCTGAGCCTGGGGGCCGATGCGCCATTGTCGGGCGGAGATGGCCAGTGGATGGCCGGTGTCATGGCGGGTCACAGCACGTCCGACATCAGCGCCAACACTTCCGGCAGCGGCAAGGTCAACAGCTACTACCTGGGGGGGTATGCCACCTGGATCGACGACGAGAGCGGGCTGTACTTCGACGGCGTGGTCAAGCTCAACCGCTTGCACAACGAGGTCAACGTGACCATGAGCGACGGCAAGCGTGCCAAGGGCAACTACACGCAGAATGCCGTGAGCGCATCGGCGGAAGTCGGCCGGCATATCAAGCTCGACGATGGTTACTTTGTAGAACCGTACTCGCAACTGAGCACAGCGATTATCCAGGCGCAAAGTTACGAGCTGGACAATGGCCTGCAGGCCAAGGGTGATCGCACCGCCTCCGTGGTGGGCAAGCTCGGCGTGACAGGTGGCAAGAATATCCAGCTGGAGAGCGGCGGGGTGCTGCAGCCCTACCTGCGTACAGCGTTGGCCCATGAGTTCAACCACAGCAACAAGGTCAAGGTGAACGACCAGCGCTTCAACAACGATGTGTTCGGTTCGCGTATTGAAGTGGCAGCGGGCGTGGCGATGTCGGTGTCGAAGAACGTCAAGCTGCACGCTGATATTGAACATGCCCAAGGCAAGAAGGTGGATCAGCCGTGGGGGGTTAATGTGGGAGTGCGTTACGATTTCTAGGAAACAGGGGTAAAGAAAAAAGGAAGCCGAGGCTTCCTTTTTTTGTGGGGTTAAGTATCTTGATTTTTTAATAGGGAGTCATGCACCACGCTGACATGTTGTAATGCCCGCGCACAGCCACCCAGTATAGCGGTCCGGTTCCTATCGTTATGAAGTTGTACCAATCACCATTGAATGAACAAAGTCCATACTCTCTGAGTCTTGGAGGAGGGTTGTATATAGAGCTTAACGCGGAAATTATCGATCCATTTCCGCTGTTGCCTATTACAAGTGGGCGTCCTCCTATTGAGTTCATCCAGTTAATAGCAGCAGTAGGAGACTGGTGTGTTTCATTGACTTGTAGTTGGAAGATGTTAGAGACAACGACCGTATAGGACCGCGAAATATTATTTCTGTCTCTCGCGGTGATCGTCGCCGTACCATTACGATTGCCTATTACTTTTCCCGTGGTTAAGTGTACTGAAGCAATAGTAGGTGCGCTGGACGCGTAGGAATAAGAACCAACCCCTCCGCTGGCTACTCGTGTCTGCGTATTGCCCGCCCAATCCCTCCCGGTTGCGGGCCAGTTGGTGAGCACCCTTGTACCGTTCAAGTTCATTTGACTCTGATCAATCCTCAGCGAAGTAATTACCGTATAGGTCGCAGTGGGGAACGTAATGGCCGTGGATTCAACGCTGCTGCCATCAAACGTTACCTTGCACGTTACGGTGATGGTGCTGTTGTTAGGCAGCCCGTCCAGCCATGTGCGCAGTACCGCCTTGTTCACCAAGCCGGTCGATACTTCTCCCGCCAGCAGGCTGTAGTTTGTCAGCACATTCAACGGCGCGCTGCCCGCCCTGGTCAGTTGCACCCAGACCTTCTGGCCCGTTGCGGCCAAAGGCCAAGGGGCAACACTCAAGGTGGCATTGGTGCTGAAGTTATTGAGGTTCAACTCACCGCCTGTAGGGACGCCATTGATCAGCGGCCGAGGCAGCGCCGAGGACGGAACACGGTTGACGGTCAGCTTCTGTGTTTCTGACGGGACAATAGTCGTCCCTATCGTCGCCATATAACGGAGCTCGATCAATTTGCCCGCGCTGTTGGCGAGGATGTCCCGGCTGATCTGAAAGTCGACGCGCTTATTGGTGTTACCGTTCTGCGCCGGGATGGTCGCCATGGTGCCGTTCGGGTAAATCCACTCGAGGGCGATGCGGTGGGCCGCGGTCATTTCGTTATAGGCCACCGCCACATAGGCGTTGTTCTGCCAGTCCTGTGGGTCGATGGTCAAGGTGGCGCCCTGCAGATTGGCAAAGGCCGGGCGCGGCAATGTGGCGGGGATCGACTGGATAATATGCTCGCGTACACCAAACAATACTGCGGTGTTTTTATCAGTGCTTTCGGCCAGGCTGACCCAGAAGCGAATGGTCAGGTGCGACTCGTTCCTGAGACCTTGCAGCTCCGCCAACGGTATGGGTTGCGAGACACCCAGGGTGGCGCTTTCTCCAACAGGGGCGGCGATAAAAGTGTCCAGGTTGAACGCACTGCCGTCGGTGTTGGTACCCGTGTATTGCAGCCACATGAACTGCTCTTCAAAGGCCAAAGGCCAGGCCGCCACACGGATGCGGGCTTGAGCAACAAGCTCGTTCGTCGGCAGGATCACGCTGTTGCCGACCCCGTCGATGGTTGGTGTGGGTAACCCACTCAACGGCAGCAGGTCCAGGTTCAGAGTATCCGACTCATGGAGAAACCCGCTGCGGGTAAAACTGTATTGCACACTGATGCGGTTACGCTCGTTGCGAATGCCCTTGGCAATGGTACGGGCCTCTATCGGCACACCCACTTCATTGGTGTCGGGGTTGCCCCAACCCGTTTCGACGGTGCTGCCCAGCAGATCGGCCGTCACCCATTTCACTGAAAACGATTCGCTCTCGCGCATGCGCCGGTATTTCACCAGCACCGTTGCACCCGATTGAGCCGCCAGCGGGTCAAGCCGGTCAGGGTACTGCTCGGCTTCCACGACTTCAGGCGCGTCCAGTTCCACGCCACGGCCCACGGTCAGGAGGGTTGTAAACGAGCGCAAGGTGAGTTTGGGCAGCGGGGTTTCGCGTTCCAGGCTGTAGGTGATGCGCAGTTGGCCATCGAAGTTGTTATCCAGCACCGCACGGCTCACCGGCAGTACCAGTGGCTGGCCCTGTGTCGCACCGTTGATCGTCACCGAACCGCTGGCGGAACCGCCTGTGCCCGTGCCCACAATGTTCCATTGGATATGGTCGCGGCTCCTGGTTGCCGTATAGGGTAGCGTCAGCAGCACGCTGTCGCCCACTACGTCAACCGGGTCAACGTTGTCGTCAATCGCACCCTGCAGGGTGGGGGCAGGCATGGTTTCGAGGCGTTCGTCGATGCGTACTGTCAGCACCCGTGATTTGCGTTCAATCAGCGCACCGTAGGCATGCAACTGGGCATCCGCGCCGTCGTCGACAAGGTAATACACTGCGACGTCACCCAGCCCCTTGAACTGTTGCAGTATTTCGCTTGGAACCCGGCGCGTGCCACCCTGGTCCCCGGCCAGTTGCGGGTCGGAATAGCGCATTCCACCGCCCCCTGGAACAATCTGCTCGATGACCAGGGTTTCCAGCGAGTCGTAGGCGTGTGGCTGGTAGGACGGGATGCTGATAAACGCATCATCGTCCGGGTTGATCAGGCCCAACTCGCTCGGGGTCACGGTCACTGCCGGCATCGAGGTCGGTGTACCCACCACCGTCACGGTGACACTGCCAGACTGCCCGAGGTGGCCACCGGTGGCGGTGTGCCAGACGAATGAAGCCCTGAACGAGCCGCCGATGACGCGCTCGATCAAATCGCGGTCCACCGGGAAGATCTCTTCCCGACCGTTCCTGACTTCGACAGGATCAAGCACCAGTTCTTCGATCGTGCCGTCCGCCAGTGTGGCCGTCAGGGTAATCGTGACCTGGTTTGGGGGCAGCGGGGCCGGTGTCACCCGTGGGGTCTGCAACAGGATTTCGAACAGTGAATTACTTTGCGTGTCGTAATCGATTTGCCGGCTTTCCGCGTCATCCACCAGGAAAAACGGCGCGCTCATCAAGCTGGGGTCCAGTTCGGCGACCAGTCCATACGGCTTGGAGTACTGGTATTTTTCCCCTGAGTAATTCTGAACCACATCGAACACCCTGAAGCGCAGGGTGAGTGCGCCGTTGAGGCCGCCCTTGAGAATATTTTCCTTGCTGATAAATACCCTGATCGGCTGGATACCGCCAGCCTCGGCGGCCGTGACCAGGTGCCTGATCTCAATTCCGTCCCAATAGAACTCAATGGTGTCGTTCTTGCGCACGTTCGGATAGGGCGCAATCACGGCGTATAACCCGCGACTGATCGTGTCCATGTTGATCGTGCTGCTTTCGGGCAAGCCGTCGACACTCAGGCTCAGTTTACTGTGCCATTTGTCGTCACCATTGTTCTCTATCCCGCCGGGACGGGTGGTCTTGATCAATATGCTTTGCGGCGGCGAGGTGCTTTCCTGGCCGCTGCCTGCGCGCAGTACCCGCGCGCGCACTTGCACTTCACCTTCAGGCATGCGTTCGGCGATGACGTACATGCCATAACGATCCTGGTCCATCTCGACGACACCAGATACCTGAAGATCGTTATTGAGGTACAACTCAAAGGCGTCGAAGATGGCCCAGGTGTGCCATTTTTCCAGGACGAAATACGCATAGGGCTGAACATGCCGAATGCCCAGGCCATAGGCGTAAGGTTCATCGGGATACCGGTCAAGCGAGACCGGCGGGAACGCCGAATAGGGTGGGGCCAGGTCTTCAGCCGTGATCACCGGCAGGGGCGCGGGCTCAAGGAGGGCCAGGGGGCTGTCGGAAACAGGTACACCTGGGTCTTCAATGACCGAGGCATTGTCATCGGGGTCGATCGGTTGGTTGGGCATGCTGACCACTCCTTGCTGGAAGTCACGCACAGCGCTGGCTGTGCATATAGGCAAGGGAAATCAAACACCCGCAGCCCCGATAGCGGATAGCTGTGAAAACTGACAGTGCCGACGAACGGTTGTGTCTACACCCAGACGCTCAGCCAGCTTGAGACCAGCAACAACACCGCCATGCAGCGGTTGAACCGTTGCATGGCCTTGGGCGAGCGAAACACCCGGCTGCTTCCAACCCCCAGCAATGCCCACGCGCCGAGGCACGGCAAGGCGATCACAAAGAACGCCAGCGACAGGTACAGCACATGGCTCTGGCGTTCATCGCCATTGCCGGCAAACACGCTCACCACCGCCAGGGCCATCATCCAGGTCTTGGGGTTGACCAGTTGCAGGCTGGCGGCGCCGGCCAAGCCCAGGGGTTTTTGCACGGCAGCCGGGTCGATTGACTCGGCGGGGGCGCTGAAAATCTGCCAGGAAAGGTAGCTGAGCCAGGCGACCCCCAGCCATTGCATCGCTGCCTGCACCCGGGGCCAGTGCGCCAGCGACTGGCCAACGCCGGAGCCTACCAGCAGCACAATCCCCGCCGCCCCCGCGCATGCGCCCAGCACGATAGGCAGTGCCGCTTTGAAGCCATACCGTGCGCTGTTACTCAGCACCAGGATATTGGTGGGGCCAGGGGTGATGGAGGCTACAAAAGCGAATAACAGGAAGGGCAACAGGGTAGGGAACATGGTGGGGCGACTTCGTAAATGGGGGCGATGGAGTCGATGGTTGCAGGTGCGTGGTGGCGTGTCTGGAAGGTTTGAGCAGGGGCGGGCGGACACGGGGAGGGGATAGTGGCGGGAGAGCTATAGGGGACAAAAAAAGGGACAAGTCCATGGTTTAGATGGACCTGTCCCGGTTATACCTCGGTTAGTTAGTCAATAACGCATGACGTAGAGTCCTTGCGAGTCACTGCTGGTGAAATAAGCTTTTGAACCGTTTGGCAGTACTGCAATATTGCCAGATCCAAACCCAATATCCGCGGGTACAGTCGCTATAAGCCTGTCCGTATTTGTGTCAAATATGTTGAAGGCGCCGAACCCTGCCGTATAGGCATGAGGAAGTACCGGGTTGACTGCAACCGACCTTCCCGATCCCGCCCCAATCACGGTCACCAAACTGTTGGTGTTGGTGTTTATTATCCCCAAGCCATCAGCTCTCGCCAAATAGAGGCGAGGGGTGTTGGTACTTAAAGCCATGGGCCCAATCACTCCCTGAATGACAGTTACAACACTATTGTTTGCAGTGTTGATAACAGTCGTATCAACCGCGTTGAAACCGCCGCCATAGGTCGTAAGGTAGGCACGCGTATTATTAGGTGAGCGGGCGATGTAGCGAGACTGACCCGCTATTTGAGCTATCCGATTGCCGGTGGCGGCGTCGTAAGTATAAGCACCGCTCCCCGCAGTAACATATAGCCGAGTGCCTGCAGTATTGATCGCCAAGTCCACTATAATTTCATTTACGGTGGCATAGGTCGCAACTCTGGCGAAGGAGGTTGTACTGATTACCGCTATGCTGGTGCGGACCAGGTCCAGGTAGAGTCTTGATCCGTCCGGGTGAATTGCAAGGTGCCCACTGGACTGAATGTCATACGAAGCCGAGTGAATAACGGCGTCCGTTGCTGTGTCGATAACGTAAATCGCAGTTCTACCACCCGCGCCAACAGCGACATAAACGCGGCGCCCGTCAGGGCTGACGACGACCCCGTTTGATGAGTGGAGGAGGGTAGGAATAAATTTGACCTCCGCTAGCCATGTCACGGTATAGGTACTTTGCAGGAGCGGGATGGCTTTTGACTCATCGTCACTGCCGTCATACGTCACTTTGCAGGTCACCGTGAACGTAGTGTTTTTCCCCAGGCTTGCCAGCCAGCTGCGGGAGACAGCTTGGTTGGTGATGCCGTTGGCCGCTTGAGCAGCAGTAATGGCGTGTGCCCTCAGCACCGACAAAGGTTCTACACCTGCCGCCTCCAGCGTGATCCATACACGTTGACCTTGCTTGCTCAATTCCCATTTGGCTACAGAGGCGTGTGCATCCCCGGTGAACGCCTGGAGGTCCAGGGTTGTGCCGCTGTTCATGTTATTGATTCGCGGTTGTGGCGGTCTGCCCGCCGGGATCCTGGCCACTGTCAATACCTGCGTTTCTGAAGGCACCGGGCTGCCATTGATGGTGGCGACATAGCGCAACTGAATGGTTTTGCCGACGCTGTCTGCCAGCACTTCATTGGTAATGACGAAATCCACACGACCGCCGTCCAGGCCGTCCTTGGCGCCAATATCCGCAACACCGCCATCCGGGAAAATCCATTGCAACTGGATGGAATGGCTTGGATTCATGCCGCCATACGCCACCGTGACACTGGCGTTGTCTACGTGGTCCAGCGGCTGAATGGTCAGCGTTGCCCCGGGCTGGTCGTTGAACCGTGGGTGCGGCAGCACGGCGGGCAGGGTTTGCACACGGTGTTCACGCACGCCAAACAGCACGGCGGTGTTCTTGTCGGGGCTTTCTGCCAGGCTGACCCAGAAGCGGATGGTCAGGTGCGAGCCATCCATCAAGCGCTGCAGTTTGTCCACTGGCGCGGGTGGCGAGATACCGTTGGCGGCACCGTTTTCGGTGACCAGGTTGGCGGTGTAGGTGTCCTCGCGGTACGGGCTGCCGTCGGCAAACGTGCCCTCCCAACTCATCCACATAAACTGCCCGGCATCGATAAACGGCCAGACGGATACACGGGCGCGGGCCTGGTCATTGAGTTTCGACAGGTCGAGCAGGGTGCTGTCGCCAATGCCGTCGATCGTCGGTGTGGGCAGCCCGGTGAGGGGAAGCAGGTGCAGGTCGACAGTGTCCGAAGGGTACGGAAAGGCGCCACGGTTGAAGTGGTATTGCACGCTGATCTGGTTGCCACCGGGGCGAATACCCCTGGCGATGGTGCGCGCCGGGATGGTCACGAATACTTCGTTGGTGGACGGGTTGCCCAGGGTGTACTCGGTGGCACTGCCCAGCCCGTCGCGGCTCAACCAGTCGACCTTGATCTGGTCGGTGGCCTGCATCGGCCGGTATCTCACGATGACCTTGGCGCCGCTCAATGCGGCCAGGGGGTTGAGTGCGTCGGGGAACAGGGTGGCGCCGTCGATAACCGGACGCTCCAGTTGCACGCCGCGGCCCACGGTCAGGTTGAGCACCTCGGAGCGCAATACCAGGCGTGGCGGGCCGCTGCGTTCGAGGCTATAGGTAATGCGCAGGCTGCCATTATTGTTGTTGTCGAGGATCGCCCGGCTCACCGGGAAAACCAGGGGCTTGCCTGCCGTGCCGCCGTTGATGCGCACAACGCCACTGGCCGAGCCGTCAAGGCCGGAGCCGATGGCGTTCCAGTGGATCAGGTCACCTTCTTCGGTCTGCCCGTGCGGGGCGGGCAAGGTCAAAGGCAGGGTCAGCAGCAAGGTGGGCGTGGTCACATGGCTGGGGTCGATGTTGTTGCCCAGGGCGCCTTCCAGGTGTGCAGTCGGCATGTTGCCGATGCGCTCACCCACGTGGGCGAACAGCTCGCGGGACTTGCGAGTGGTCAATGCGTTGCCGTCCAGGACGTGGCCGGCGCCATCGTTGACCAGGTAATAAAACGCGATGTCGCCCACGCCTTCAAACTGTTTCAGGTTTTCTTTGCTGACGTAGCGCGTGCCGCCCTGGGCGCCCGCCAGTTGTTCTTCCTTGTAGATTTCGCCACCGCCGCCCGGGCGGATATGCTCAATCACCAGGGTTTCCAGCCAGTCCGAGTCGTGGGGTTCGTAGAAGGGGATTTGCACGGTGATGTCCTGATCGGGCTCGATCAGCCCCACCTCGATCGGTGCGACCGTCACTGCCGGCATCGCCACCGGCGTGCCCACCACGCTGACGGAGGTACTGCCGGATTGCTCCACGCGGCCGTCGTTTTTCAGCCACTGGAACGAGACCCGAAAGGACCCGCCCACCAGTTGTTCGATAATCTCGCGGTCGACGGTGACAAATTCAACGCTGAGGTTTCTGTCCACCACCGGGGCCAAGGGGAACATCTGGGTCGAACCGTCGGCCAGGGTACCGAACAAGGTCACCGCCAATTGGTGCCGCGGCAGGGGCGCCGGGGTTTGCCGAGGCACCGTCACCAGCACTTCGAAGGTTGCCTCGCTCTGGGTATCGAAGTCGATCTGGGTCGCCTCTTCGCCATCCACCAGGAAGATCGGTGCAAAAAGCAGGTTCGGATCCAGCTCGCTGTCCAGGAAGTAGGGTTTGGAATACTGGTACTTATCCCCGGAGAAGTTTTGCACCACGTCCGAGACCCGGAACCGCAGGGTCAGCTTGCCGAAATGCCCCCCCTGCAAAATGATGTCCCTGGAGACAAAGACGCGAATCGGCCCTGAACCCGCGACTTCGGCCGGGCTGACGATATGCGTGACTAAAACCCCATCCCACGACAGCTCGATCTGGTCATTCTGGCGCAGGTTTTCATAGCGCTGGATCAGGCACCAGACCCCGCTGTTGGCATTATCTATATTAACGGTGGAGCCCTCAGGCAGGCCTTCCACCGTCATCACCAGGCCCGGGTGCCATTTGCTGCCGGGGTCGTTATCGCGGCCACCGGGGCGGGTGGTCTTGATCAGGATGGTTTGCAGCGGCGACGTACTCTCCTGGCCGCTGCCGGCCCGCACTACGCGGCCGTATATCTGGACGTCGCCTTCGGGGATGAATTCTTCGGGGACGAACAAGTCGTAACGGTCCCGGTCTTCAAGCGCAATATCGGCGGCGACTGCATTGACCAGGTCGTTGAGGTAGAGGGCGTAGAAGTCGTAATTGAAGTTGAACCAGCGTTCGAAGGTCCACTGGGCAAAGGGGCGCACGTGGCGGATGCCCAGGCCGTAGACCCCTCTTTCAGGATACAGCGTGGCATCCAGCGGGACCGACGGATAGGCTGACTTGGGCGGGTCGAGGTCTTCGACGCGGCGCGACGCCAGGCCTGACGATGGGGTATGCAGCACGAGGGCGTTGCCGGGCGGGTTGTTGTCGCCCAGCGGCGCATTATCCGGGGCTATGGGAAAATTGGGCATGGACAGGCTTCCTTGAATGAGGCGCGGCCCTGAGTGGCCGACTGCTGACAAGGAGATCAAACACCTATCGGGGGGCGTGGCGAACCTGTGAGAATTGACAGTGCCGACGAGTGGTGGTGGCGCAGCTAGCGCTGCAAAACGCTTGAACACCGCTTGCGATACGCCGCCGGCGTCAGGCCATACGCCCTCACGAACCAGCGCCCCAGGTGACTCTGGTCGGCAAAGCCCAGGGCAATCGCTACGTCGGCGGGTTGCTTGCCGTTGGCCAGCCAATGCCGGGCGCGGGCCAGGCGCAGTTGCACCAGGTAGGCATGGGGTGGCAGGCCGAAGGCGCTCTTGAAGGCGCGGGTAAGGCGAAAGCGATCGACGCCGCAGGCCCGCGCCAGTTCATCCATGCCCACATCTTGCTGCAGGTGCGCATGCAGGTATTCCCGGGCCTTGTGCGCCACCCGTGGCAGGCGAGGGTCTTCATGGTAGCGGGTGCGCCAGTGCAGTTGCGCAGTGAGGCGTTCGAGCAGTTGGTCCATCGCCTGTTGCCGCACGATGCGCAGCTCACCTCCGTGCAAGGTCTGGAAGGCCCGGCTGGTGGCCAGGGCCAGGCGCGGGTCGCTGGCCAGGGTGCTGGCAAACCCCAGCTGGCTGTCGAGCGGCGCTTCTTCGAACACTGCGCTGACTTCCCGCGCCAACCACTGCGGGTCGAGGTAAAGCATGTGGTAGGTAAAACCGTCCGCCGTGGGCGCATCGCCGTCGTGCAGCTCGCCGGGCTCCACCAGGAACACCTGGCCGGGCACGCTGTTATGGCGGGTGCGCCGGCAGTTGAACTGCTGCACACCTTGTTCCGTGACGCCCACCAGGTAGCTGTCGTGCCAGTGCGGGTCGTAGGCGTGGCCCTCGAAATGCGCGCGCAGGGTCTCGATGCCGGTGTCGGCGTCCTGAGCCAGGTCGATCCAGTTGTGGGCGGCCATAAAATACCTATGGGGTGGAACACTGCAAGAGCGAACAAGCTCGCTCCTGCAGGGGCTTAGCGTCTAGAAGGTTTGTGCAGCCTCATCCAAACAATCCGGCGGCGATGTTGATCGAGAACCCCAGGATCGCCGTGTTGAACAGAAACCCGATCAACGATTGCCCCAGCACCACCTTGCGCATGGTACGCGTGGCAACCCCGACATCCGCCGTTTGCACCGCCACGCCGATGGTGAACGAGAAGTACAGGAAGTCCCAGTAATTGGGCGTGCGTAAATCCTCGGCAAAGCGCAGTGCCGGCTCGGGGCCGTCCCAGGTGTAATACAGGCGCGCATAGTGCACGCTGAAAATCACCCCGATCAGCAGCCATGAGCCAACCACCGTCAGGCCGGTAAAACCGTAGTGCAACAGGCGCTGGCTATCGCTCAGGTCCTTGGTGCCCACCAGGTTCAGGGTGATGGTCGCCAGGCTGGCAATCGCCGCGATGCACACCATGAACAACACCAGGCCGGCGTTCTCGTCCTCGATCTCGGCGATGCGTTTCACGTCGTCGGCCCGGGAGTGGCTGGTGAGCCACAGCATCAGCACCAGGTAGGTCCAGACCCCGGCGTTCCAGCCGATGAGGATTTTGCTGATGATCGTGTCGGCGGGAGCCAGGAGCCCCACCGCCAGGCCCAGGACGGCGGCGGAGGACAGGCGAGGGTGGGTGCGTGCGAGGAAGGGCATGGCGCTCACAAATCAGGGATGTGTAAGCACCATAGCGCATTTATTACGTGTGGCGCTTGCGCACCAGCTTCATGACCACGACGAAGAACACCGGCACAAACACCACCGCCAGCGTCGCGGTAATCATCCCGCCGATCACCCCGGTACCGATGGCCTGCTGGCTGGCCGAGCTGGCGCCCGTGGCAATCGCCAACGGCACCACGCCGAGGATGAACGCCAGGGACGTCATGATGATCGGCCGCAGGCGCAGGCGTGCGGCTTTCAACGTGGCGTCGATCAGGTCTTCACCCTGGTCATACAGGTCCTTGGCAAACTCGATGATCAGGATCGCGTTCTTCGCCGACAGCCCAATGATGGTAATCAGGCCGACCTTGAAGAACACATCGTTGGGCATCCCGCGCAAGCTTACGGCCAATACCGCGCCGAGCACGCCGAGGGGCACCACCAGCAGCACCGAGGTCGGAATCGACCAGCTCTCATACAGCGCCGCCAGGCACAGGAACACGATCAGCAGCGACAAACCGAGCAGCAGCGGTGCCTGGGAGCCGGACAAGCGTTCCTGCAACGACAGGCCAGTCCATTCCTGGCCCAGGCCGGCGGGCAGTTGGCTGACCAGGCGCTGGATTTCCTCCATCGCCTCGCCGGTACTGTGGCCCGGTGCCGATTCACCGGAAATCGCGATGGCCGGGTAGCCGTTGTAGCGGGTCAACTGGGCGGGGCCCTGAATCCAGCGCGCCTCGACGAAGGCCGACAGCGGCACCATCTTCCCGGCATTGTTGCGCACATGGATCTTCATCAGGTCGGCCACCTGGCTGCGCTGATCACCTTCGGCCTGCACCACCACCCGCTGCATGCGGCCCTGGTTGGGGAAGTCGTTGATATAGGCCGAACCGATGGCCGAGGACAGCACATTGCCGATATCGGCAAAGGAAATGCCCAGGGCATTGGCTTGCTTGCGGTCAACTTCCAGCTGTACCTGAGGTGCCTCGGCCAGGGCGCTTTCACGCACGTTGGCCAGGATCGGGCTTTTCTCGGCGGCGGCCAGCAGTTCGGTACGGGCCTCCATCAACGCGGCATGGCCGACGCCGCCACGGTCCTGCAGGCGGAACTCGAAACCACTGGAGGTGCCCAGGCCATCCACCGGCGGCGGCAGGATTGCATAGGCAATCGCGTCCTTCAGCTCGGTAAAGGCCGCGTTGGCACGGTCCGCAATGGCCGAGGCGGAATCCTTGCTGCTGCGTTCCGACCAGTCCTTGAGCGTGGTAAACGCCAGCGCGGCGTTCTGCCCCGAACCGGAAAAGCTGAAACCCATGATCATCGTGGTATCGCCCACGCCTGGCTCGCCGGCGTTGTGTGCCTCGATCTGCTCGGCCACCTGCACCGTGCGGTTTTTGCTGGCGCCCGGCGGCAGCTGGATATCGGTGATGGTGTAGCCCTGGTCTTCCACCGGCAGGAAGGACGAGGGCAGGCGGGCGAACAGCACCCCGAGCCCCACCACCAGCACTAGATAGATCAACAGGTAACGCCCGCTGCGCTTGAGGGCGTAGGCCACCCAGCCTTCATAGCGGTCGGTGAACTGCTCGAAGCGCCGGTTGAACCAGCCGAAGAACCCGCCTTTCTCATGGTGCTCGCCCTTGGCAATCGGCTTGAGCAAGGTCGCGCACAGGGCTGGGGTCAAGGTCAGGGCGAGGAATGCCGAAAACAGGATCGAGGTGGCCATCGACAACGAGAACTGCTGATAGATCACGCCTACCGAACCCGGCATGAACGCCATCGGCAGGAACACCGCCACCAGCACCAGGGTGATGCCGACAATCGCCCCGGTAATCTGGCCCATGGCCTTGCGGGTGGCCTCCTTGGGCGACAGGCCCTCGGTGACCATGATCCGCTCGACGTTCTCCACCACCACAATCGCATCGTCCACCAAAATGCCGATGGCCAGCACCATGCCGAACATGGTCAGCACGTTGATCGAGAAGCCCAGCAACAGCATCGTTGCAAAGGTGCCCATCAGCGCGATGGGCACTACCAGCGTCGGGATCAATGTGTAGCGGATGTTTTGCAGGAACAGGAACATTACCGCAAACACCAGCAACATCGCCTCGCCCAGGGTGTACACCACCTTGGTGATCGAGACCTTCACGAATGGCGAAGTGTCGTAAGGGATCTTGTATTCGACGTTGGCCGGGAAGTAGCGCGCCAGTTCGTCCATCTTCGCCCGCACCAGGGTCGCGGTGCTCAAGGCGTTGGCGCCCGGTGACAGCTGCACGCTGATGGCGGTGGACGGCTTGCCGTTCAGGCGGGTGGAGAACTGGTATTCCTGGCTGCCGATTTCCACCCGCGCCACGTCACCGACGCGCACGGTGGAACCGTCCGGGTTGGCCTTGAGCACGATGTCGGCAAATTCGGCCGGGGTCGACAGTTGGCCTTTCACCAGGATCGACGCGGTGATTTCCTGGGTCTTGGTGCCCGGCAAATCGCCGATGCTGCCGGCCGACACCTGGGCGTTCTGCGCCGCAATCGCCGCGTTGACGTCGGCCGGGGTCAGGTTGAAGCCGATCAGCTTCTGCGGGTCGATCCAGATGCGCATTGCGCGTTCGGCGCCGTACAGCTGGGCCTTGCCCACACCGTCCAGGCGCTTGAGTTCGTTCATCACGTTGCGCGCCAGGTAATCGCTGAGCGCCACGTCATCGAGCTTGCCGTCACTGGAGGTCAGGGTCACCAGCAGCAGGAAGCCGGCGGAGACTTTCTCCACCTGCAAACCTTGCTGCGTCACGGCTTGGGGCAGGCGCGGCTCCACCGCCTTGAGACGGTTTTGCACGTCAACCTGGGCCATCTCCGGGTCGGTGCCCGGCTGAAAGGTGGCGGTGATGGTGGCCGAACCGAGGCTGCTCTGGGATTCGAAATACAGCAGGTGATCGGCGCCGTTAAGCTCCTGCTCGATCAGGCTGACTACGCTTTCGTCCAGGGTTTGCGCGGAGGCACCCGGGTACACCGCATAGATCTCGACTTTCGGCGGCGCGACGTTGGGGTACTGCGCGACTGGCAACTGCGGGATGGCGAGGGCGCCGGCCAGCAGGATAAACAGGGCGACCACCCAGGCGAAGATCGGGCGGTCAATAAAGAACTGCGGCATGTTTAACGATCCTTATTGGCCGGATGCCTGGGCGATTGGCGCGGGGCTGTCGTCGACCTGGACTTTCTCGCCAGGGCGGGCGTGTTGCAGGCCTTCGACGACGATACGGTCACCGGCCTTCAGGCCGCGGGTCACCACCCAGCGGTCATTGACCACCGAACCCAGTTCTACCGGCTGCTGGCTCACGGTTTGCTCGGCGTCCAGCAGCAACACCATCGGGATCCCGGCGCTGTCGCGGGTGATCGCCCGTTGCGGCACGCTGATCCCTTGCTGGTCGACGGCTTGCTCCAGGCGCACGCGGATAAAGCTGCCGGGCAGCAGGTCGAGATCCGGGTTGGGGAACTCGCTGCGCAAGATGATCTGCCCGGTGCCCGGGTCGACGCTGATCTCGGCGAACAGCAACTTGCCCGGCAGCGGGTACGGGCTGCCGTCATCCTGGATCAGCGTGGCCTTGGCCTGGTCCTGGCCGACTTGCTTCAAGTGCCCGGCGCGAAAGGCCCGGCGCAGGTCGTTCAGCTCGCGGGTGGATTGGGTCAGGTCGGCGTGGATCGGGTCCAGTTGCTGGATCAGCGCCATCGGTGTGGCTTCGTTCTGGCCCACCAGCGCACCTTCGGTCACCAGCGCACGGCCAATCCGACCGGAAATCGGCGCAGTCACGGTGGCATAACCCAGGTTCAATTTGGCGCGCTGCACGGCGGCCTGGTTGGCGGCCACATCGGCGGCGGTTTGCCGGGCGGCGGCGCGGGCGTTGTCGTATTCCTGGCCGCTGATGGCGTTGCCTTCCACCAGTTGGCTGTAGCGCTGCTCTTGCAAGCGCGCCTGGAATGCATTGGCCTCGGCCTTGCGCAGGCTGGCCTGGGCGCTGTCGAGGTCGGCCTTGAACGGCGCCGGGTCAATCCGGAACAGCACATCGCCCTGTTTGACGTCATGGCCTTCCTTGAACACCCGTTGCAACACCACGCCGGCCACCCGGGCGCGCACTTCGGCGATGCGTGGCGCGGCAATCCGTCCGCTCAACTCGCTGGTGATGGACAGGGGCTTGGCTTCCAGGGTTTCGATCCGCACCTTGGCCAGCGGCGCCTCGGCGGCGTCGTCCGCCGACTTGCCACACGCGCTCAACGCCAGTGTCAGGGCCAACAGGCAAAACGGCGCAAACAGATTCTTCGACATGCTCATATCCCAATATTGACTGGCGCATCCTACGGGCGCCCCCGCCACAGTGCTGTGAAGCTCTGTAGGTGGTGTGTGAAGAAATGTAAGGTGCGACCCATAGATGCACGCGGGCGTATATCCTTCATAACCGCCGAACCTTACACGATCTTCCTGACACCGAAGATCAAATGTGGGAGCGGGCTTGCTCGCGAAGGCGGTGTGTCAGTCGCCGTGTGCGTTAACTGAAACACCGCTTTCGCGAGCAAGCCCGCTCCCACATTGGATTTGCGTACTACTCAGAAATTGTATTATTTGGAAATACCATGCCCAACATTCTTCTGGTGGAAGACGACGCCGCGCTCTCCGAATTGATCGCCAGTTACCTGGAACGCAACGGCTATCACGTCAGTGTGCTCAGCCGTGGCGACCACGTGCGTGAGCGTGCGCGGCTCAACCCACCGGACCTGGTGATTCTCGACCTGATGCTGCCGGGCCTCGACGGCCTGCAGGTCTGCCGGTTGCTGCGGGCCGACTCGGCCACGCTGCCGATCCTGATGCTCACCGCCCGCGACGACAGCCACGACCAGGTGTTGGGCCTGGAAATGGGCGCCGACGACTACGTCACCAAACCCTGCGAGCCGCGGGTATTGCTGGCGCGGGTGCGAACCTTGCTGCGCCGCAGCAGCCTCACCGAACCCCAGGTGGCCAACGACCAGATCCTGATGGGCAACCTGTGCATCGACCTGTCGGAACGCACCGTGACCTGGCGCGGCCAGCCGGTTGAGCTGTCCAGCGGTGAATACAACCTGCTGGTGGTGCTGGCCCGGCACGCCGGCGAAGTGCTCAGCCGCGACCAGATCCTGCAACGCCTGCGCGGCATCGAGTTCAACGGCACCGACCGTTCGGTGGACGTGGCGATTTCCAAGCTGCGGCGCAAGTTCGACGACCACGCGGGCGAGGCGCGCAAGATCAAGACGGTGTGGGGCAAGGGCTACCTGTTCAGCCGTTCCGAGTGGGAATGCTGAGCCATGTTTCGCGTCCTGATTCGGCTGTACCTGATCACCATCGTCACCTTCGCCGCCGCGATTTACCTGGTGCCCCGGGCGGTGATCCAGCTGTTTGAACACCGTTACATGAACTACAACATCGAGCAGTCCCGAGGCATGCAGAGCCTGATCGTCAAGGAGTATCGACGGGTGCCGATGGAGCAGTGGGCCAATGTCACCGTGCGACTGTCGGCGGATTTCGCGCCGCTGAAGGTGCAACTGCTGCGTATCCAGGACGCCAGCTACACCCCTGAAGAACAGCGCCTGCTGGAAAAAGACCAGATGGTGATTCGCCTGGGCGAGTGGGGCTGGGCGGACGACGTCAGCTCGGCCCTGGACGACCAGTTGGTGGTCAAGGTCTCGGTACCGCCGGACCCGCTGGACATGAACCTGCTGTACTGGAGCATGAACGTGCTGATCGGCGCGGCGCTGCTGGCATGCCTGCTGTTCTGGCTGCGGCCCCACTGGCGCGACCTGGAGCGCCTGAAAAGCACCGCCGCGCAACTCGGCCAGGGCAACCTTGCGGCCCGCACAAAAATCCCGCCCAGCTCCAACATCGGCAGCCTGGCGGCGGTGTTCGACACTATGGCCAACGACATCGAACAGCTGCTCAACCAGCAACGCGACTTGCTCAATGCCGTCTCCCATGAACTGCGTACGCCGCTGACGCGCCTGGACTTCGGCCTGGCCCTGGCGCTGTCCGACGACCTCCCGGCGGCCAGCCGTGAGCGGCTGCAAGGGTTGGTGGCGCACATTCGCGAGCTGGATGAGCTGGTGCTGGAGCTGCTCTCCTACAGCCGTTTGCAAAACCCGGCGCAAACACCCGAGCGGGTGGAAGTGGTGCTGGATGAGTTCATCGACAGCATCCTGGGCAGCGTCGACGACGAACTGGAAAACCCGGATATCGTGATGGACGTGGTGCTGGACTGCGCCGTGGAACGCTTCACCCTGGACCCGCGCCTGACCGCCCGGGCCCTGCAAAACCTGCTGCGCAACGCCATGCGGTATTGCGAGCGGCGAATTCAGGTGGGGGTGAAGGTGTGTCCCAGGGGGTGCGAGATTTGCGTGGATGATGACGGTATTGGCATTCCGGTTGACCAGCGGGAGCGGATTTTCGAGCCGTTCTACCGGCTGGATCGCAGCCGGGATCGAGCCACTGGCGGTTTTGGCCTGGGATTGGCCATCAGCCGGCGGGCGCTGGAGGCGCAGGGCGGAACATTGACGGCCCAGGCTTCGCCATTGGGTGGTGCACGCTTCCGGCTCTGGCTGCCGAGTTAAAGAACACCACAAAACCATTGTGGGAGCTGGCTTGCCTGCGATGGCGGTGGGTCAGCTTGCATCTTTGCTAACTGATACACCGCCATCGCAGGCAAGCCAGCTCCCACATTTGATCTTCATCGTTCTTCAGTCCCGAATTTGGCGTTTGCACAGCCTTACCACCTCACGCGGTGCCTTGTTATAGTTCGGCCCCTATTCCAGCCGCCAGTCAAGGATCACTGCCATGTCCGAATACCAAGCCTTTGTCGTCGAACTCAGCGGCAACGTCGCCCATGTGCAGCTCAATCGCCCGGAAAAGATCAACGCGATGAACGCGGCGTTCTGGACCGAGATCATCGACATCTTCCAATGGGTCGAAGACACCGACGCGGTGCGAGCCGTGGTCATCAGCGGCGCCGGCAAGCATTTCTCCTCCGGCATCGACCTGATGCTGCTGGCCTCGGTCGCCAACGAGTTCGGCAAGGACGTGGGCCGCAACGCGCGCCTGCTGCGGCGCAAGATCCTCGAACTGCAAGCTTCCTTCAACGCCGTCGACAACTGCCGCAAGCCGGTACTCGCGGCGATCCATGGCTACTGCATCGGCGGCGCCATCGACCTGATCAGCGCCTGTGACATGCGCTACGCCGCCGAAGATGCGCAATTCTCCATCAAGGAAATCGACATCGGCATGGCCGCCGACGTCGGCACCCTGCAACGCCTGCCGCGCATCGTCGGCGACGGCATGCTGCGCGAGCTGGCCTACACCGGCCGCCAGTTCGGTGCCGAAGAGGCGCGCAGCATCGGCCTGGTAAATCGGGTGTACAGCGATCACCAGAGCCTGCTGGCCGGCGTGCTGGACATCGCCCGGGAAATCGCCGCGAAATCGCCGATCGCGGTCACCGGCACCAAGGCGATGATCAGCTACATGCGTGACCACACGATCAATGACGGTTTGGAATACGTTGCCACCTGGAACTCAGCTATGTTGCAATCCAACGACCTGCGCGTGGCCATCGCGGCCCATATGAGCAAGCAGAAACCCGACTTCGTGGATTGACTGAACATGACCCCAGGCTGGATTACCACAACGCTGCTGGACAACGACGCCCCGGGCGGCTGGGCCGTGGCCCGCAGCCGTGAAGGCTTTTTACACGACCAGAACGGCCCGCTGTTTCCCCGGGAATGGCTCAAGCGCCAGGACCTCTCGGTGTTCGCCGAGCATGGCATCGGCCACCTGGACGGCGAGCCGGTGTACCTGCTGGAACTCAACAGCCCCGCCGACGTGCCGGGCTGCGGCTGGCAGGGCCTGCGGGCATTCATGCTGCAGGGCGATCACACGCTGTACAAAGTCCTGGGCTACGCCGCGCAAATCGGCACCTGGGCCCGGGAGCATCGTTTTTGCGGCAGTTGCGGCCAGGCGATGGTGCAGGTGCCACGGGAGCGGGCGATGTTCTGCCAGGCCTGTGACCTGCGCAGCTACCCGCGGATCTCGCCGAGCATGATCGTGTTGGTGACCCGTGGCGACGAGATCCTGCTGGCCCGTTCGCCGCGCTTTGTCACGGGTGTCTACAGCACCCTGGCGGGGTTTGCCGAGCCGGGCGAGTCGGCCGAGGACTGCCTGATTCGCGAGGTGCGTGAAGAAGTGCAGGTGGAGGTCAAGAACATCCAGTACATGGGCAGCCAGTGCTGGCCGTTCCCGCACTCGATGATGCTGGGCTTTCACGCCGAGTACGCCGGCGGCGACATTGTGCCCCAGGCTGACGAGATCGAAGACGCGCAGTGGTTCAACATCCATGAACTGCCACCGTTGCCGGCGTCGCGCTCGATTGCGCGCTACCTGATCGACCTCTACCTGGCCCGTCGCCTAGGTCACGCTGAACCAGTGCTGCCAGGCTAGGCGCACCGTCAGGCCGAGCACCACGGTGATGAACACCGGGCGAATGAACTTGGCGCCGCCGCTGATGGCGCTGCGTGCGCCAAAAAAAGCGCCGCACATCACCGACACGCCCATGCACAGGCCGACAATCCAGTCTACCGAGCCATTGAAAATGAACACCGTCAGCGCCGCCGCGTTGCTGACGAAGTTCATGCTGCGCGCCACGCCGCTGGCCTTTACCAGGTCGATGGGGTGCAACAGCATGGTACTCACGGTCCAGAAGGCCCCGGTGCCCGGGCCGGCGACGCCGTCGTAGAAACCCAGGCCAAAGCCCTGGGTGGACTGCCATTTCTTCTTGATCGGTGCGTCGTTGTCCAGCGCCGCCTTGGGCGTGCCGCCGAACAGCAAATACAAACCGCAGCCGAACACAATCACCGGGAGCATCTTGTTCAGGGTTTCTGCCGGCAGGTAATGGGCCACGACCGCGCCGGTGAGTGCACCGACCAGGGTGCCGACGATGGCGTGCACCCACTGGCGCGGATGAAACAGCTTGCGCCGGTAGAAGGTAAAGCTGGCAGTGGCCGAGCCGAAGGTGGAACTGAGCTTGTTGGTGCCCAGCACCAGGTGGGGCGGCATGCCGGCGGTCAGCAGGGCGGGCGTGGTGAGCAGGCCGCCACCGCCGGCGATGGCGTCGATGAAACCGGCGATAAAGGCAACCACGGCGAGGATCGCCAGGGTGGTGAGGTCAACGCTGAGTTCGAAAGGCATGGGCAAGACTTAATCGGCAGGGCGCAGCAAGGGCTGCGCGAAAGGCCGGTATCTTACCCATAACCCTGGGTCGAGGCGATCCAAATGTGGGAGCGGGCTTGCTCGCGAATGCGCAGTGTCAGTCACCGGATAGAGTGGCTGATCCACCGCCTTCGCGAGCAAGCCCGCTCCCACATTTCAACCGTGCCCGCTTGGCTATTTATGTGTTTCGACCCACTCCAGTGCGGTCCGCCAGATGCAGATCCCCAGGAAGTACGCCGACATCAGCAACCACAGGCCCAGGGTCAGGCGATTGGTGTACGGGAAGTCGATCACCAGCAGCAGGCTGCACAGCAACCAGATGGTGGTCACGGCAATATTGATCGGCATGAAGCGCTTGACCCGGAACGGGTGCAGGAACTTCATCGGCGTCACGGTCAGCAACGCCAGGCCGATCACGGTGAGCAAGGTGACCCAGGCTTCCGGCTGGATGATATAGACGCACAGCGCCACCACGTTCCATGCGGCGGGGAAGCCGACGAAGTAGTTGTCCTTGCTCTTCATGTTGACGTTGCAGAAGCAGAACAGCGACGACACCAGAATCACCGACACCGTAAACAACGGGGTGAAGTCCGGCAGGGCGATATAGCGATAGATAAACAGCGCCGGAATAAACACGTACGTCAGGTAATCAATCACCAGGTCCAATACCGAGCCATCGAAGCTTGGCAGCACTGTTTGCACATTCACCCGTCGCGCGAGAGAGCCGTCGACCCCATCGACGATCAAGGCCAGGCCCAGCCACAGCAGGCAAGCCTTGGGCTGGTTGTCGAGCAGTGCCAGGGTGGCCAGGAAGGCCAGCACCACGCCGGTGGCGGTAAAACCATGGGCGCCCCAGGCCTTGAGACGGGCTACATGCAGGGTCGATATCACAGGGGCGTTCTCCAAAAGGTGAAACAGGGCAGCCGACGGGGTAGCACCGTCGAATCTGGCCAGAGTGTGCAGGTATCGACCGGGAAGGGTGGGATAAGGTTCACCACCCGGCGTAGGTTAAGCGTAGCAAGCGCAGGACGTTTCGGCATCAGCCTTGGCGAAACACCAGTGCCTTTAATCCGCTTTGCGGGTCGATATCGGGGAATTCCGGCGGGTTTTCCAGCCGCTGGTCAAAGCGCAGGCCAGGCGCTTCGCGGGTTACGCCGTCGATCAGGAAGTCTTCGCCGAACGCCGGGTCGTTCATGCACGCCAGCACCGTACCCTGGGCCGTGAGCAAATCCGGCAGGCGACGCAGCACCCGCTGGTAGTCCTTGGTCAAAAGGAAACTGCCTTTCTGGAACGAGGGCGGGTCGATGATCACCAGGTCGTACGGGCCGCTGTTGGTGACCTTGGCCCACGACTTGAACAGGTCGTGGCCGAGGAACGTCACCTTGCTCAGGTCGTGGCCGTTCAGGCGGTGATTGTCACGACCACGGCTCAGGGCGCCTCGGGCCATGTCCAGGTTCACCACATGCTCGGCGCCGCCTTCGATGGCCGCCACGGAGAAACCACAGGTGTAGGCGAACAGGTTCAGCACCCGCAGGCCATGAGCCTGTTCGCGTACCCAGTTGCGGCCGTAACGCATGTCTAGGAACAGCCCACTGTTCTGCTTTTTGCCCAGGTCGATCAGGTAGCGCAGGCCGCCTTCGGTGATGGTCAGTTCGTCGACCACCTCGCCCAGCAGCCATTCGGTGGTGCTTTGCGGCAGGTAGCGGTGTTGCAGCGCCACGGTATGGGCGCCGAATGACCGCCAGTCGATCTGCACCAGCATCTGCTTCAAGGCCTCAAGCTCCGTGGCTTCTGGCTCCTTGAACAGCGAGACCAGCACCACGCCTTGCAGCCAGTCCACCGTCAGTTGCTCCAGGCCCGGCCAGCAGCGGCCACGCCCGTGAAACAGGCGCCGGGTCTCGGCGGGGACGGTTTGCAGGGCGTTCAGCAAATGGGTGTGCAGGGTGGCGAGTGCGTCTGGGTTCATCGGGCAACGTCGGTCATTGAGCGGGCGGCATTTTAAACACAGTTGCGGGGTGTTCGGGAGTTGAAGCACAACG
The DNA here is from genome assembly GCF_013385455.1 of Pseudomonas sp. G1002. NCBI lineage: Bacteria > Pseudomonadati > Pseudomonadota > Gammaproteobacteria > Pseudomonadales > Pseudomonadaceae > Pseudomonas > Pseudomonas sp. G1002. Next base: position 22,945 of record NZ_JACAPY010000057.1, on the reverse strand, counting down.
TGCTTTGAATTTGCTGATTGGCAGTGATTTATGCTCAAAAGGCCCCGAGAGGCGGCGAACAACAGTCAAAAAATCCCTTGGCACCGACATAAACTGGAAAAAAAGCCCGGAGGTGCCCATGAACGGTTTCGCGAGTGCAGTGAGTCAGACAGCGATGGACCAGGAAGAACTGGCCGAATGGCGCGATGCCCTGGCCTCCCTGGTGGCCAACGCCGGCGCGGCGCGCGCACGGGAGATCCTCGACATGCTGGCGGATGCCGGCGGCGCGCCGCACATCGCCTGGAAACCCCGGCATGGCACGCCCTACATCAATAGCATCGCCGTGGAGCAGCAACCGCCGTTTCCCGGCGACCTGGCCACTGAAGAACGCCTGGCCTCAGTGGTGCGCTGGAACGCCCTGGCCATGGTAGTGCGCGCCAACCAGGCCTATGGCGAACTGGGCGGGCATATCGCCAGCTACGCCAGCGCGGCGGATTTGTTCGAGGTGGGCTTCAACCACTTTTTCCGGGCCCGAAGCGACAGTTTTGGCGGCGACCTGGTGTTCTACCAGCCGCATTCCGCCCCCGGCATCTATGCTCGCGCCTTCCTTGAAGGGCGCCTGACCGAGGCCGACCTGGCCCACTATCGCCAGGAAATCGGTGCCGGCAAGGTGGGCGCCCGAGGTTTGTCCAGCTATCCCCATCCGTGGTTGATGCCGGACTTCTGGCAATTTCCCACCGGGTCCATGGGCATTGGCCCCATCAGCTCGATTTTCCAGGCGCGGTTCATGCGCTACCTGCAACACCGCGGCTTGCAGGACAGCACCGACCGCCACGTATGGGGCGTATTCGGCGACGGCGAGATGGACGAACCGGAAAGCATGTCGGCCCTCACCCTGGCCGCCCGTGAAGGCCTGGACAACCTGACCTGGGTGGTCAACTGCAACCTGCAACGGCTCGACGGCCCGGTGCGTGGCAACGGGCGAATTATCGACGAGCTGGAGGCGTTGTTCGCCGGTGCCGGCTGGAACGTGATCAAGCTGGTCTGGGGCTCGGACTGGGACGCCTTGCTGGCCAAGGACACCGACGGCGAGCTGGCGCGCACCCTGTCGCAGACGGTGGACGGACAATTCCAGACCTTCGCCGCCAAGGACGGCGCCTATAACCGCGAACATTTCTTCGGCCAGAGCGAGGCGCTGTCCAAACTGGTCGAGGGCCTGAGCGACGAGCAGATCGACCGGCTCAAGCGTGGCGGCCATGACATGGTCAAGATCCACGCGGCCTATCACGCGGCGCGCCGGGTCGCCGGCAAACCCACGGTGATCCTGGCCCAGACCAAAAAGGGCTTTGGCATGGGCGAGGCCGGGCAGGGCAAGATGACCACCCACCAGCAGAAGAAGCTCGACCGCGAGGCCTTGATCGCCTTCCGCAATCGCTTCCAGTTGCCGCTGTCGGATGAACAGGCCGAATCCCTGAGCTTCTACAAACCGGCTGAAGACAGCCTCGAAATGCGCTACTTGCACCAACGCCGCGCCACCCTCGGCGGGTATGTGCCGAGCCGTGGCCAGCAGGCGCCCACCGTGAGTGTCCCGCCGGTGTCGGGCTACGGCGCGTTTGCCACCCAGGCGGAGGGCAAGGAAATGTCCACCACCATGGCCTTTGTGCGCATGCTGACCAATCTGCTCAAGGACAAGGCCCTCGGCCCGCGCATCGTGCCCATCGTCGCCGACGAAGCGCGCACCTTCGGCATGGCCAACCTGTTCAAGCAGATCGGCATCTATTCCAGTGTCGGCCAGCGCTACGAGCCCGAAGACATCGGCTCGATCCTCAGCTACCGCGAAGCCACCGACGGGCAGATCCTTGAAGAAGGCATCAGCGAAGCCAGTGCCATCAGTTCCTGGGTCGCGGCGGCCACCAGTTATTCGGTGCATGGCCTGCGGATGCTGCCGTTTTACATCTACTACTCGATGTTCGGTTTCCAGCGCGTGGGGGACCTGATCTGGGCCGCCGCCGACCAGCGTGCCCGAGGTTTCCTGCTGGGCGCCACTGCCGGGCGCACCACCCTGGGTGGCGAAGGCTTGCAGCACCAGGACGGCAGCAGCCACCTGATGGCCGCCACCGTGCCCAATTGCCGTGCCTACGACCCGGCGTTTGCCGGCGAGTTTGCGGTGATCCTCGACCATGGCATGCGCCAGATGCTGGAGCACGATGTGGACGAGTTCTACTACGTGACCCTGATGAACGAAAACTACCCGCAGCCGAGCCTGCCGGAAGGCGTCGAAGCGGCGATCATCAAAGGCATGTACCGGCTGAGCGGGCAGCCTGGCGGCAAGGTCCGGTTGCTCGGCTCCGGCACGCTGGTGCGCGAAGCCCAGGCAGCGGCGCAATTGTTGGCGGAGGATTGGCAGGTTGACGCTGAAGTGTTCAGTGTCACCAGCTTCAGCGAACTGGCCCGGGACGCCCGTGACGTGGAACGCTGGAACCGCCTGCATCCGCAACAGCCGGCGCGGCGCAGCCACCTGGCGGAGTGTTTGCCCAAGGGCGCGCCGGTGGTGGCCGTATCTGACTATGTAAGGGCGGTGCCGCAGATGATTGGGTCATACGTGGATTCGGCTTACACCGTGCTGGGGACGGATGGCTTTGGTCGCAGCGATACCCGGGCGGCGTTGCGGGATTTCTTTGAGGTGGACCGGTATCACATTGTGCTGGCGGCGCTGACGGCGTTGGTGGAGCAGGGGAGTCTGGACAGGCAGATTTGCCAGCAGGCGATAGAGCGTTATGGGGTGCAGACCGATCGCGAGCCGTCCTGGACCTCCTGAGCGACAAAGATCTAAATGTGGGAGCGGGCTTGCTCGCGAATGCGGTGTGTCAGTCAATATATCCGGCAACTGATACACCGCTTTCGCGAGCAAGCCCGCTCCCACACTGGTTCTGTGTGGTTGTCTAAATACTGGCTATCAACGGCGCCCCAAACGATTCCCGCAGAAACCCCGGCGCGATATACCGCTCGTAATGCGCCTCGGACAACAGGAAAAACTCCCGGTCAATCGCATCCCGCAAATCTGCCAGATTGCGCTCGCGAAACTCCGGCAACAGCGCCAACCCATACGCGTCCAGCTTCGAAATCACCCGCGCGCCCCGGGCAATCAACTGGTACGCCCAGCAATACGGCGACTGGTGGGGCACAAAGCGGATCTTGCGATCTTCCAGTTGCTGGCGCAGGCGCTGCGGGTCCAGCACCTGCAGCTTGCTGGTCATCACCTGCACCAGCAGTTGTTCCAGGCGCAGCCACACCGCCTGTTTCTCCTCGGCGTTGTAGCCGTTCCACTGAATCACCTCATGGTGATAGCGCTTGCAGCCCCGGCATACCAGGTCTCCGTAAACGGTGGAGCACAGGCCGACGCAGGGTGTCTTGATGGTTTGATTGGGCATAAAAAAACATCGACAGGTGAAACAACACGGCCCCCGAAGGGGCCGCTTTAAATCAATCCCAGCTCAGCGCGCCGCCAGTCTGGTACTCGATCACACGGGTCTCGAAGAAGTTCTTCTCTTTCTTCAAGTCCATGATCTCGCTCATCCACGGGAACGGGTTAGTCGTCCCTGGATACTCTTCCTTCAA
>NZ_JACAPY010000057.1:0-19234 GCF_013385455.1 Pseudomonas sp. G1002 | reverse complement strand
ATCTCCAGCTGAGTCCCTTGCAGGATCATCTGGGTCGCTTCTTCCTTCATCTCGGCATCCCACAAGTGCGGGTTTTCGATTTTGATCTGGTTGATCACATCGATACCGAAGTTCAGGTGCATCGACTCATCCCGCAGGATGTACTGGAACTGCTCGGCCACGCCGGTCATCTTGTTGCGACGGCCCATGGACAGGATCTGGGTAAAGCCGCAGTAGAAGAAGATGCCTTCCAGGACGCAGTAGTACGCCACCAGGTTGCGCAGCAGCTCTTTGTCAGTCTCAACGGTACCGGTTTCGAACTTCGGATCGGAGATCGAACGGGTGTACTTCAAGCCCCAAGCCGCTTTCTTCGCGACCGATGGAATCTCGTGGTACATGTTGAAGATCTCGCCTTCATCCATGGCCAGCGATTCGATGCAGTACTGGTAGGCGTGGGTGTGGATCGCTTCTTCGAAGGCCTGGCGCAGGATGTACTGGCGGCACTCCGGGTTGGTGATCAGGCGGTACACGGCCAGTACCAGGTTGTTCGCGACCAACGAATCCGCAGTGGAGAAGAAGCCGAGGTTGCGCATGACGATGCGACGCTCGTCGTCGGTCAGGCCTTCCGGGTTTTTCCACAGGGCGATGTCGGCGGTCATGTTGACCTCTTGCGGCATCCAGTGGTTGGCGCAGCCGTCGAGGTATTTCTGCCAGGCCCAGTCGTACTTGAAAGGTACGAGTTGGTTGAGGTCGGCGCGGCAGTTGATCATGCGCTTTTCGTCTACGGCGACGCGGGCGGCGGAGCCTTCCAGCTCGGCGAGGCCTTCGGCGACGTCGAGCTTGTCGAGGGCGGCCTTGGCGCGGATGATCGCGGCGGAGTCGCTGGCGGTCACGTTGCGGGCTTCAAGGGCGGCAGCAGCGCCGGCACCGTCGAGGCGGTCCATGTTGGCTTCGGTGGCGTGGCCGGCGTTGGCGCCCCGGATGACTACGTCACCGGTGTCTGGTTGATCTGCTTCATCCCAACTCAGCATTGAATTGCTCCTTCGTGGTCCGTCTGACGGCGTGGGCTTCGATTCACCCAGCGTGTTCAAAAATGTGCGTTTTGCAGGCTTCAAGGCATTGAAATACTGCGCATAGTGTGGTCGGTGTTCAGCGTTCTTGCACACTATGTAGTGGTTGTCTGTGTTTGTGGGCACACTATATGGGGTGTAACAACGATGGTCAACGCACAAGACCAGGCCGATGGTCGCAGGGCCATGACTAAAACTCACAGCCCCATGACTTTTAATGGTTACGGCCGCTACCCGGGCCAGTGCTAAAAATTCGCCAACCAGCTCCCCATAACAAAAAAGAGCGTTTGCGAAATGAAAGCACTTGATCTGTACATCGGCGAAGGCTTCGAAGGCCCAGGCGTCAATGCTGCCCACATCAACATCCTCATCGGCCCGCGCAACGGTCCGGCCGGCCAGGCGTTTGCCAACAGTTTGGCGTCGCCAAGCCAGGGCCATTGCCCGTTCATGGTGATTGCCCAGCCGAACATCCCGGTCAAACCCATGACCCTCTACGTCAACAAGGCCGCCATCGGCAGCGACCTGCACGGCAATGCCACCTGGGGCGCGTCCCAGGCCGGGATCGCCAAGGCGGTGCTCGAAGCCCTGCTCGACGGCACCCTGCCGCCGGAAGCCGAGGACGAGTGGGCGATTGTCACCGCCAACTGGGTCAACCCGGCCTGCGACGACCTGGATGCGGTCTACCTGAACAACTACAACGCCTGCCGCACCGCGATCCGCGCCGCCCTCACAGGCTTGCCGCACACCGCGCAACTGGCGGATGTGGTCAACCACATCAGCAACCCTTTCTACACGCCAAAAGCCTGAGGACATTCCCATGCAATACATCCGTTTGGGCAACTCCGGCCTGCAAGTCTCGCGCCTGTGCCTGGGCACCATGAACATGGGCACCCCGGACTGGAAACCGTGGATCTTCGACGAGAAACAAAGCGAACCCATCGTTGCCCATGCCCTGGCCAACGGTGTCAACTTCATCGACCTGGCGGACTTCTACTCCGCAGGTGTCGGCGAAGAAGTGGTCGGGCGCATCCTCAAGCGCGTTGCGCGCCGTGAAGACATCGTGGTCACCACCAAGGTCGGCTACGGCACCCGCAGCGGCATCAATGCCAGCGGCCATTCGCGCAAGCACATCATGGACAGCATCGACGCGTCCCTGAGCCGCCTTGGCATGGATTACGTCGACGTGTTCATGCTGCATTACTTCGACGTGAACACCCCGGTGGAAGAAACCATGGGCGCCCTCAACGACATCGTGCGTTCCGGCAAGGCGCGCTACATCGGCGTGTCGACCATGCTCACCGGGCAACTGGCAAAAATCCTCATGGCCTGCGAGCGCAATGGCTGGGTCAAGCCGATCAACATGCAGCTGCAACTGAACTGCGCCTACCGCGAGGAAGAGCGCGAGATGATCCCGTTCTGCCGCGACCAGGGCCTGGGCGTGTCGGTGTTCAGCCCGCTGGCCCGTGGCTTGCTCACCGGCGAAGTGCAGTCGACCCGCAACCAGACCGACTTCTTCACCCAGCAGATGTACAGCGACCAGGCGTCGTTCGACATCGCCCACTCGGTGCAACGTGTGGCCCGTGCCCGTGGCGTGTCCAACGCACAGATTGCCCAGGCCTGGGTGGCCAATCATCCGGGTGTGGACGTGATGCTGGTGGGCGCCGACACCACCGCACAATTTGATAGCGCGCTTGCAGCCCTCGACACCCAACTGGATGCCGAAGAACTGCACGAGCTGGAACGCAACTACACGCCGTGCGATGTGATCAACGACTACACCGCCGGCAAACGCATCTTGCGCAGCGCCCGTCCGGGCCTGGACCGTTTTAACCTGATAGAGGCCGTGGCATGAACCCGCTGATTCGCACAGGCAATTTCATTGATGGCCAATGGTCCAGCAGTGGGCCGGTCTACCCGGTGTGCAACCCGGCCAATGGTGCGCAGATCGCCGAAGTACAACGCGCCGGGGCTGAAGAAACCAACCTGGCCATTGCCGCCGCCAACCGCGCGTTGCCGGCCTGGCGCAAGCTCACCGCCAAGGAACGCAGCCAGCGCCTCAAGCGCTGGAGCGAGTTGATGCTGAGCAACCAGAAGGACCTGGCCCACCTGCTCAGCCTGGAACAGGGCAAGCCGCTGGCCGAAGCCATGGGCGAAGTGGTCTACGCCGCGAGCTTCCTCGAATGGTTTGCCGAAGAAGCCAAGCGTGCCTATGGCGACGTGATCCCGAGCCACAAGGCCGACGCCCGCATCATCGTGACCAAGGAAGCCATCGGCGTGGTCGCAGCGATCACCCCATGGAATTTCCCCCTGGCCATGGTCACCCGCAAGGTTGGCCCGGCGCTGGCGGCGGGGTGCACGATGATTCTCAAACCGTCGGAAGAAACCCCGCTGTCGGCCTTTGCCCTGGCGGTGTTGGCAGAACAGGCCGGGATTCCGGCGGGCGTGTTCAACATCGTGTCCGGCGATGCCGTGGCCATCGGTGGCGCACTGCAAGCCTCCAGCATTGTGCGCAAGCTGTCCTTCACCGGCTCCACCCGCACCGGCAAGCTGCTGATGCGCCAGGCCGCCGACACCCTGAAAAAGGTCTCCCTGGAACTGGGCGGCAACGCACCCTTTATCGTGTTTGACGATGCCGACCTGGACGCTGCCGTCAAAGGCGCCATGGCTTCCAAGTTTCGCAATACCGGGCAGACCTGCGTCTGCGTCAACCGCTTCTTCATCCAGGACGGTGTGTACGATGCGTTCACCCGCAAGCTGGCCGAAGCGGTCTCTGCGATGCGCGTCGGCAGCGCCCTCGAGGGCGAAACCGAACAAGGCCCGCTGATCAATGCGGCCGCGTTGGCCAAGGTTGAAGCCCACGTCGGCGACGCCCTGGAGAAAGGCGCCAAGCTGCTGTGCGGCGGCCGTCGCCATGCCTTGGGCGGGACGTTCTTCGAACCGACCATCCTCACCGAAGCCCACGGCGAGATGCTGATTGCTCAGGAAGAAACCTTCGGCCCGGTAGCAGCCTGTTTCCGCTTCAAGGACGAAGCCGAAGTGCTGCAACGGGCGAATGACACGCCGTTTGGCTTGTCCGCCTACTTCTACAGCCGCGACATCGGCCGCGTATGGCGCATGGCCGAAGGCCTGGAAGCGGGCATGGTCGGGATCAACGAAGGGATCATCTCCACCGAAGTCGCACCGTTTGGCGGGATCAAGGAGTCGGGCCTGGGCCGTGAAGGTTCCAGGTACGGCCTGGAGGATTACCTGGAGATCAAATACCTGTTGATGGGCGGTCTCTGACCCCACTCTCCCAAACAACACCGATCCAATGTGGGAGCGGGCTTGCTCGCGAAAGCGGTGGGCCTGCCACCACATGCATTGACTGACACACCGCCTTCGCGAGCAAGCCCGCTCCCACAGGGAAATGGGCTTGCCCGCTGTTACTCCGTCAAGAACAAAAATATGGAGAACACCATGTCCACTCAACCCATCAAAATCGACGACCTGCCCATCGGTCGCTTCCACCTTAAAATCGCCGGCCTGACCTTCGGCGCCCACTTCACCGACGGCTACATCCTCGGCCTGATCGGCATTGCCTTCACCTTGCTCAGCCCACAGATGCAACTGGACGCCTTCTGGCAAGGCCTGATCGGCGCCTCGGCCCTGATCGGCTTGTTTATGGGCAGCCTGTTCTTTGGCTGGATCTCCGACACCCTCGGCCGGCAGAAAATCTTCCTGGTCAGCTTCGTCCTGATCACCGTTGCCTCGGTGATGCAGTTTTACGCCGAAACCGCCATGGGGCTGTTCCTCTGTCGGGTGTTGATCGGTATCGGCCTGGGCGGCGACTTCAGCGTCGGCCACGCGATGCTCGCCGAGTTCTCACCCAGGAAACATCGCGGGGTACTGCTGGGCTCCTTCAGCGTGGTGTGGACGGTTGGTTACGTGGCCGCGACCTTTGTCGGCACCGCCATGCTCAGCCTCGGCGATGATGCCTGGCGCTGGATGCTCGCATCGTCGGCAATTCCTGCCGGGCTGATCCTGATCGCGCGCATCGGCACGCCCGAATCGCCGCGCTGGCTGATCAACCAGGGCCGGATTGCCGAGGCCCGAGCCATCGTCAAGAAACACCTCGGCGAACACGTGGTCCTCGATGAAGAACCGTCGAGGCAAACCCGTTCCGGCTACGGCGTGCTGTTCAGCCGTGAATACCGCAAGCGCACCGCGTTCAACTGCCTGTTCTTCGTGTGCATCGTGATGCCGTACTTCGCCATCTACACCTTCCTGCCGTCGATCCTGCAGAAGATGGGCCTGGCCGAAGGTTTTGGCACCGAGCTGATGCTCAACCTGCTGCTGATCATCGGCGCCTTGATCGGCATCTGGTGCACCGTGAAATTCTCCCGGCGGGGCTTTCTGATCAACTCGTTCATCATCCTGGCGGCGGCGCTGTTTCTGCTGGCGGTATTGCCGGGCAGCATGGCGTGGTTGATGGTGCTGACGTTCGGCGTCTTCACCCTGGTGCTGTCGGCGGTGAGCAACCTGGTGGGCGTATTCCCGGCGGAGAGCTTCCCGACCGAAGTGCGGGCCAGCGGCATCGGCCTTGCCACAGCCGTCAGCCGCCTGGGTTCGGCGGTGAGTACCTTCCTGTTGCCGGTGAGCGTAGCGGGGATCGGCCTGAGCCCGACCATGGGCATCCTCGCCGCGATCCTGGTGCTGGGCGCGATCATCTCCTGGGCCTGGGCGCCGGAAACCAAGGCGTTGACGTTGAGCCAGGCGTGCAAGGCCGAGCCTGCGGTGTCAGGGATTGCTCACCCGGTTCAACCACTGCGTAAACAACCGAACCTTGGATAAACCCTGCTTGTCACTTGCCACATCCAGCCAATAGCCATACGGGCCGATCACCTCCACCGGGGTGATCGGCAGCAGGCTGCCATTCGCCAGTTCACGCTCGATCATCTGCCGGTCGATCACCGCCAACCCACCGCCGGCCAGGGCGGTGTGGATCACCTGGTCCAGGGTGCTGAATTCCAGGCCCTGGCCTGCATCGATATCTTCCCGGCCCATGGCCGCCAGCCAGTTCTCCCAGACCTTCAAGCGCTTGCCGTCGTGCAGGATGTGCAGCAGCGGAAAGCGCCGCAGGTCGGGCGGCTGACCGTCGCTGAACAGTTCCGGGCTGGCGACGGCGATGTGGCGTTCCATCACCAACAGTTCACTGCTGCACTGCGTGGCCGCTTCCAGGCCGAAGCGGACCTGGCAGTCGATTTCCGCCAGGCTCGCGTGGGTGTTCTGGTGGGTGACGCTGAGGTTGATGTCCGGGTAACGCTCGCAAAACCGGCGCAGGTGGGCGGACAGCCAGCGGGTGGCCCAGGTGGGTGGCGCGACGATGCGCAGGCGCTGGCGCAGGTTGGGCACGCGCACGGCGTGCAGGGCGCGCTCGATATGGTCGAAGGCGTCGCTCAGGTGCGGGGAGAGGGCAAATCCGGCTTCGGTCAGGGACAGGCCCTGGGGCGTGCGGATGAAGAGGGCAACGCCGAGGTAGTCTTCCAGTTGTTTGATCTGGCGGCTGACGGCGCCCTGGGTGACGTTGAGGCCCACGGCGGCCTGGCTGAAGCTGCGGTGGCGGGCGACTTCTTCGAAGACACGGAGCATGTTGAGGGAGGGCAGTTGGCGCATGAAATGGATTCCACACCTGTTGTTTTTATGGTGTTTTTGGCGGCCTCTTCGCGAGCAAGCCCGCTCCCACATTTGATCGGCGCCGCGGTCAAAATGTGGGAGCGGGCTTGCTCGCGAAGGCGTCAGTGAAGACGCCGCCTATTTTAGAAGTAGTAGCCAATGTTCATATACAACTGATTCTCCCACTGGTTACTCCCCCCAGCTCCCAAGCTCTCGGTATAGCTGCTCCCACCAATATACGGATCGTTCTTGCCGATCAACCACTCCGTGGCCACCCACAGTTTACTCACCGAAAACGACGTGCCCAGGATCACCCGCTGCGAGGTCTTGAACTGATCCTCGGACTTGTCAAACGCACTGTAGTTGGCATACAGCTTAACGCCGCTGACCTGGTCAAACAGGTACTTGCCGCCCACGTCGTAGCTCAAGTCCGCCACATACAGATTGCCGCGGCTGGCCACGTTGAACGTGCCGTCATACCCGCCCAGGGTCACCACGCTGTCGGTGCCCGGGTTGCGCGGCGACATCTGCTGGCGTGCCGCCTGCAATTGCACGCCCCACGGGCCGTTCTTGCCCAGGTAGTGGATCGCCACCGCATTGCGCCGGCCATCGTCGTTGGTGTCCTTGTTCTCCAGGGTGGAGGTCAGGCCGGACAGCCCGACTTCCGATTTCCATCCGCCCAGGTCCATGGCCTTGGCCACCCGCACCACCACGGTGTTGCGTTCCTGGTTGTTGCTGCCGTCGCCCACGTAGCTGTCGGCCTCGGAGATCACGCTGGAGTAGGTCACGCCCTTGCTCGTGCCTTTGCCTTGCCACGCCGGGCGCAGGTAGTAACCGGCCTGGATGTTCCAGTCACCGCTTTGCTGGATGTACTTGGCGCCGACCTGCTGCACATCTTCCAGGCCGATCACGTTGCCCAGGGTTTCGTAGAAGGTGCTGCCGAAGTACGGCTGCAAGCCAAACGGCACGGTGTTCAGGCCCACTTGCACCTGCTGGTCGGGGTTGAACTTGTAGCCCACCCAGGCGAACTTGGCGAACTGGATATCGCCGTAGTTCTTGGTGTACTGGTACGGGTAGGAGCGCCCGTAGAAACGGTACTGCGCTTCGCCGATCCAGGTGTCGGAATTGTACTTGGCGCTGAGGTACGCGGTGTCGAGGCCGAACTTCTGGATGTCGCGATCCGGGTCGTAGTCCCAACGGGCGCGCACGGCGCCGCCGAGGTCGAGGTTGTCGGTGACTTGAATGGCCATGGCCGGTGCCGCAAGGGCGCCAAGCACAGGGACCAGAGCGATGTAACGGAAGGTTGGTCGCATGGTTTTGCTCTCGTTATTGGTTATTTTTTGGCAACAGCAGCCCCTTGCCGCAACGAACGCTGCGACGCGGGGTAAAGGGTTGACTCAGTGCGCTTGCGGGCGAATCAGCCGCAGCGGCGGGCCGGCGGCGGGCAGCTCCGAGGCGCCGGGGGCGGCGGCCAGCAAGGTCTGGGTGTAAGTGTTCTGAGGTCGCAGCAACACTTGCTCGGCAGTGCCGTATTCCACGACTTCGCCCTGGCGCATCACCGCGATGTAGTCGCTGATCTGCGCCGCCACCCGCAGGTCGTGGGTGATGAACAGGATGCTCAGGTTCAGCCGCTGCTGCAGTTCGGCCAGCAGTTCCAGCACCTGTTTCTGCACCGAGACATCCAGGGCCGACACGCTCTCATCGGCGATCAACACTTCCGGGCGCATCGCCAGGGCGCGGGCAATGCCGATGCGCTGGCGCTGGCCGCCGGAGAACTGCCGGGGCTTGCGCTTGAGGGCGTCGCGCTTGAGGCCCACCTGTTCCAGCAAATCTCCGGCTTCAGCCCACGCATCCTTGGCCGACAACCCGCGCAATTGCGCGGCGCGGGCGATGATGTCGCCCACACGGTGCCGAGGATTGAGCGAGCCATACGGGTCCTGGAAAATCATCTGGATGCGCCGACGATTCGCCGCCAGCGCCGAGCCGCGCAGGGCCAGGAAGTCGGTGTCACCGACCCATACGTGGCCGCTGTCGCTGTCCACCAGGCGGATCGCGGCTTTCACCAACGTGCTTTTGCCCGAACCGGACTCGCCGACAATCGCCAGGGTCTTGCCCCGTGGCAGTTGCAGCGAGACATTGCGCAAGGCCGCCACCGAGCTGCCGCCGACGGTGTAGGTCTTGGTCAGGTGCTCGATGCGCAATGCCAGCTCGCCGTCGGCACTCGGCTTGTGCAGCTCCGGGTGCAGCGCCGGCACGGCCGCAATCAGCTTGCGGGTGTAGGCGTGGGCCGGGGCATTCAGCACCTGGTCGCGCTCGCCGATTTCCACCAGCCGGCCGCCTTCCATCACCGCGATACGGTCGGCAATCTGCGCCACCACGCCGAAGTCATGGGTGATAAACAGAATGCCGTGTTGCCCGCGGCCGCGCAGCTCGCGCACCAGCTTCAGCACTTGCGCCTGGGTGGTCACGTCCAGCGCCGTGGTGGGTTCGTCGGCGATCAGCAGGTCCGGGTTCATCGCCAGCGCCATGGCAATCACCACTCGCTGGCACTGGCCGCCAGACAATTGGTGCGCAAAGCTGTTGGCGATGCGTGGCGGGTCCGGTAGTTGGGTGGATTCCAGCAGCGCCAACATGCGCTCGCGACGCTCCGCCGCCGGCATCTGCGGTGCGTGAATATCGAAGATCTCTTCCACTTGCTTGCCAATGCGAATCGCCGGGTTCAGCGCCGCCATGGGCTCCTGGAAAATCATCGCGATACGGTTGCCCCGCAGCTGGCGCAAACGCTCCTCGTCGAGGGTGCAAATGTCATCGCCGAGGAAGTCGATCACGCCTTCGGTATGCCGCAAACCCTTGGCGTAGTCGCCCATGATCGCCGCCGACAGCACGGACTTGCCGGAGCCGGACTCGCCGATCACGCAGAGGATTTCGCCCTTGCGCACTTCCAGGCTGATGCCTTGCACCGCGTGGCTGCGGTCGGCGCCGGCGGGCAATTCGATGGACAGGTTCTGCACCCGCAGTACTTGCGTGTGGTTCATGCTCAACTCCTTGCGCCTTTCTGGGCGTGTTCATCCAGGCCGTCCGCCAACAGGCTCAGGCCCAGCATCAGGGTGGAGATGGCGATGCACGGGAAGATCACCAGGTGCGGGAAGGCGATGGCCATGGCGCGGCCGTCATTGATCATGCCGCCCCAGTCCGGTGTGGGCGGCGGCAGCCCGAGGCCCAGGAAGCCGAGGGCGCCGATCATGATCGCGGTGTAGCCGATGCGCAGGCAGAAATCGACAATCAGCGGCCCGCCGCAGTTGGGCAGGATTTCCACCAGCATGATCCGCAGCGAGCCTTCGCCCTGGGTGATGGCGCTGAGCACGTAGTCTCGCGAGCGGATGTCGATGGTCAGGGCGCGCATGATCCGGAAGATCGCCGGTGCGCTGGTGAAGGTCACCGCAATCAGGATATTCAGCGCCGAAGCACCGAGGGCGATGATGATCACGATGTACAACACCAGCACCGGGAACGACAGCACCGTGTCGGCCACATACGACAGCACGCTGTCGACCCAGCCGTTGAAGTAGCCGGCGCACAGGCCCATGGCGATGCCCACGGCAAACGCGGTGAGCGTGGCGAGGATCGACCAGAACAGCACGGTACGGGTGCCCCAGATCAGCCGCGAGAGAATGTCGCGGCCAATCATGTCGGTGCCCAGCAGGAAGCTCTGGCCGTTGTCGCCGACGGTCATCGGCGTGAGCAAGGGCGTGAAGCTTTCCAGCGGATCATGGGGCGCGATCCACGGTGCGAACAGCGCGATCACCACCCAGCCGCCCACCAGCAGCAGGCCGAGCAATGCCAAGGGATGTTTAAACGAGTGCAGCAGGTTCATTGGGCACCTCCGCCGAGGCTGCGCAGGGTGATGCGCGGGTTGAGCCAGGTGTAGGCCAGGTCCGAGAAGATCTTGGTGATGCCCACCACCACGGCACTGACCATCGCGCAGGCTTCGATCAGGTACACGTCATGGTTCAGCGAGGCGGTGTACAGCAGCGAGCCGAAGCCCTTGTAGGCGAAGAACACCTCCACCACGATCACGTTCGACAGCAGCCACGGGATGTACAGCATGATCACCGTGACCGGCGCGATCAGCACATTGCGCAGGGCATGCCGCAGCACAATGCGTGAGGTCGACGCCCCCTTGAGCCGCGCCGTGCGGATGTACGGCGCCTGCATCACTTCCACCATCGAGGCCCGGGTGATGCGCGCCAGGTAACCGATGCCGAACAGGCACAGCACCATCAGTGGCAGCACCAATTGCACGACGCTGAAGCCCTCGCTCATGCTGCTCACACCGGGCAGCCAGTTAAGCCAGAACACAAAGATCGCGGAGACGAACACCGCGCTGGCGAAGTCGGGAATCGAGGTGGTGACGATCGACAGGAACGACACCAGGCGGTCCAGCGCCGAGCCCTGGCGAATCCCGGCCAGAATGCCGAGGGTCAACGCCACCGGCACCATCACCAGCAAGGCCAGGCCGGCCAGGGTCAGGGTTTGCGCAAGGTTCGGCAGCAGCAGCTTGATCACTGATTCGCGAAAGTACACCGAGGTGCCCCAGTCGCCGCTGACAAAGTCCTTGAGCCACACCAGGTAGCGCCACACAAAGGGTTGGTTATAGCCATGTTCCACCAGCCACGCGGCGCGCTGGTCGGCGGCGGAGTAGGGGCCGAGGACGTTGATCGCCACGTCTTCGATATTCAGTTCCAGGGCCAGGAACACGATCAATGACACCGACAGCAGGGTCGCCACCAGCGCCAATAACTTGCGCATCAGAAAATGAGCCATGGGTGCATGCTCCGACTGTTCAAGGGATGCCTGCCCGTGTGCGGGCAGGGAGGAGGGCGTGCGCTAAATCAAGCGCTCATCCACACACTGTCCATCGGGTAGAAGTCGGAAGGGTGCACCTGGAAGCCCTGGACCTTTTTGCTCACGGCGGTGAACTTGTCGCCCCAGAACGGCTGCACGATCACGCAGGCGTCCTGCAGGATGCGTTCGACATCTTCCATCGCCACGGCGCGCTGTTTCGGGTCGATGATGCCCATGGCCTTGTCCAGCGCGGCATCGAACGCCGGGTCGCTGTAATGGCTTTCGTTCCAGGCACCACCGCCACGGTAGGCCAGTTCCAGGGACATTACGCCCAGCGGGCGGTGGGCCCAGTAGGTCAGGCTGAAAGCAGCCTTGTCCCAGATCGGCCAGTACTGTGCAGCAGGGATCACCTTGAGGTTGATGCGGATCCCGGCTTCCAGGCAGTTCTGTTGCAGGATCTGCGCGCAGTCCTGTTCATAGCGGCCCTGGGTGTTGCCGACGATCAGGTCAATGTCGATGCCGTTGGGGAAGCCGGCTTCGGCCAGCAGCTTCTTGGCCGCCGCCACGTCGCGGTTGCGCTTGGGCAGCGGGAAATATTCGGGGTGGGAAGGCGCCACATGATGGTCTTCGCCGAGGGTGCCCATGCCGCGATAGGCGATCTTCAGCATCTGCGCGTTATCGGCGCACAGCACCACCGCCTTGCGGATGCGCAGGTCGGTGAACGGCTTCTGGTCGCAGGCCATGCGCATCACCACGGTTTGCGCCGACTTGCAGGTCAGCAACTGGGCCCCGGGCAAGCGCTTGGCCAGGTCCAGTTCAGCCACCGTCACGCGGTACAGCACGTCGACTTGCCCGGCTTGCAGGGCGGCGAGGTGGGTGGACACGTCGGTGCCCATGTCGATGTAGCGCAACTCGTCAAGGTTGGCTGGTTTGCCCCAGTAATCGGCGCGCTTGGCGAAGGTCGCCTGCTTGTTCACGGCGAATGAAACCAGCTTGAACGGCCCGGTGCCCAGCGGGTTTTTCGCCCAGTCGTCACCGGCCTTGAAGCTGCGGTGCACGATGGCGCAGGTGAAGGCGTTGAGCATCTCCGGGATCGCCAGGATCGGCCGCTTGAGCACCAGGCGGAACTGGAACTCGCTGACTTTTTCGAAGGCCTTGATGTCCTGGAACGCGGTGCGGTTCACCGACTTGGAATCGGCGGCGATCCAGCGTTCGATATTGTGCTGCACGTCGTCGACGTTGAAGGTGTCGCCGTTGCTCCACTTCACGTTCTGGCGCAGGTTGAAGGTCCACGTGGCGAGGTCTTCCGACGGGCTCCAGCTCTCGGCGAGGTAAGGGTGGGTGATGTTGTCGGCGTCGACCCAGGTCAGGTATTCCACCGAGTTGCGCAGCAGGTTCGAGGCTTCGATCCAGGTGATCAGCATCGGGTCCTGGATTTCCTGGATCGCGCAGGCAAACCGCAGGCTGCCGCCCTGGCGTGGCTCGGCGGCCTGGGCGTGATTGCCCAGCAGTGCGGAACCGAGAAAGGTGCTGGCACTGGCGACGGTGATGCCCAGCAGCGCGGCCGTGCGCAGGAATTGGCGACGGTTGATTTCGCCGCTTTGCACTTGGGCACACAGATCATTTACGGCTGGATGCGGCGCGGCGCCGTCCAGGGTAGTCAACTCTTTCATAAGCCTCTCCGGTACTTGCGAATATGCGTTTTTTTGTTGAACCGCAAGGGTCAATGGCAAGCGCCGCGAAGGCGTGACCGTGACCGCTGTGAAGCCGGCAGAAGAACAAGGCGCAACGAAGTCGGGAGGGTGGCAATGGGACAGGACATAGGGCAGCTCTCATGTTGTTTTTATTAGAGATGCCCGCAGTTTTGTCATTTGCGCAAAGATCGACAAACGACAAATTCTGCGTTGGAACGTTCTATAAACGCATGTTACATGTCGCTCCCCACCGACCGATCGTTCCCACGCTCTGCGTGGGAATGCCGCCCCGGACGTTCCGCGTCCCCTCTGCGAACCGGTGACGCAGAGCGTCACGGGATGCATTCCCACGCAGAGCGTAGGAACGATCAGTACCTCAACAAGCGCGGGTCGAACGGGTAGTCGGAGAGCAACTCGATGCCGTGTTCGTGGATGTAGATCTGCTCTTCGAGCTTGACCCCTTCGCCGCCGTCGTCGTGGCCGATGTAGCTTTCAACGCAGATGGTCATGCCGGCTTCGAACACGCCGTCGTAGCCCAGGGCATCAATGTCTTCGCGATGCACCACGTAGGGGTATTCACCGGTCATGCCAACCCCGTGCACCAGGGCGAAGTAACGGTTGTTTTTGTAATGCTCGGGAATCTTCCAGGCCAGTTCCGCGTACTCCTTGAAACTGCGCCCGGCCTTGAGCATTTCCATGTTGGTCTGCACTTGCTCGTAGGCCAGTTTGTACAGCTCCTGCTGCTTGGCGGTGGCGGCTTGTTCACCGCACAGGAAGGTCCGCGAGAAGTCGGCGTAGTAGCCGAAACGCCCGACCACGTCAGTGTCCAGCGCTACCAGGTCGCCGGCTTCGATGGGCCGGGTGCTGCACTCCTGGAACCACGGGTTGGTGCGTGGGCCGGAGGACAGCAGGCGGGTCTCGACGTAATCACCGTCGGTGGCGATCACGTGCTGGTGCAGGTGCGACCACAGCTCGTTCTCGCTGATGCCGGGGGTGAGTTTGCTTTCCATCAGGCGCACCCCGGCTTCAGTGGCACGCAGGCTGGCGCGGATCATCTTGAGTTCGTTCGGCACCTTGATGCAGCGCGCACGTTCCAGCGGTTCCTGGGCATCAAATATCTGATAGCCGAGCTTTTGCAGTTCGAAGGCCGCAGCGGAGGTGGCGCTTTCAATGGCGATGCGTTTGCCGCCGCCGCATTTGCGCACCAGCTCATCGATTTCCGCGGCCCAGTCGGCGGTGACATTGCCCAGGAAACTTTCGCAGAAGTAATAGGAGATGGCTTTGGCCGGGCGCACTTCATCGACGGTGTTGAGGGTTTCGGCCAGGTGCAGGCAGCCGCCGAACTCGAACACCACCACCGGGCCTTCTGCCGGGATAAACGCATAGCGGGCCGGGTTGCGCGCCGAGTACACCTGCATGTTGCGTGAGCCGGTGGCGTAGCGCATGTGGGTAGGGTCGAACAGTACGCAGGCGGCGTAGTCGCGTTTTTTCAGCTCGTTGCGTACCCGTTGCAGACGGTCCAACTGGATCTGCTGGATCTCGTCATGGGTAGGTTCGCAGTCAGCGGGGTTGCGGTTGGGGCCGGACAGACTCATGGGGTGTTCCTCGCAGGGCAAATACGGTTTCAAGGTTTTTTAGGTATGAATCAGTCGAGCAACTGGTCGCTGCGGACCAGGTTGCGTTCGGCTTGCAGATGGGCTTCGGACAGGCGTCCGTAAAGCTGCTTGGTGCGCTGGGCACGGCCAATGATTCCGGGCTTTTCGGAGTAGGCGAAGATCGCCGTGTTGCGCTCGGTGGCGCCTTCCACGCGGGTCACCCGGTGCACCGAAAAACGCCCTTTGAATATCTGCAAATCGCCGGGATTCAGCTCCAGTTCCTGCACCCGCGAACGGTCCTCGCCACGCACCACCTTGCCGACGGCGCCGAGGTTCTCCTGGGTGCGCGAGCGAATCATCGGCGCGTACTCGAACAGGCCGCCGGCCTCGGGCTTCTGGGTCATCATGCTGACGATGAATTCGTTGGTATCGAAGTGCCAGGGCTGCTCGGTGCCGTCCGGCATCACGTTGATCACCAGCCCGGCGAACGGGTCGGCGTACTCGAAGATTTCCGGCTCATTCAGGCAGGCACCGATAAAGCGTTTCATCATCGGCGACACGTACAGCCGGTGGATGATCGCGTCCGGGGCGATCATGTCGCGGGTTACAAAGCCGCTGGTGCGCTCCATGAACGTGCGGCGCGGGTCATCGTGGGGCAGGGAGGTGTCGTCCTCGGTGAAGTAGGCGTTGACCTTGCGCACCGAATAAAACGTCTTGCCCGACAGCGCCAAGCCTTCCAGGCGCGCCTGCTCAAGCGCTGCGGGGCGCAGGAAGTTCTTCAGCAGGCAGCAGCCGTCTTCGGCCAGTTCGGCCCGGGCGTGTTCGATCAGGGCCTGTAATTGAACATGGCCCGAATCATGTATGGGATACAGCTCGGTATTAATAATGTCGCTGATATCGCCCACTTCAGCGTCAGCAAGTTGAAGACTCATGCAAGACTCCCGGAACTATCAGTTGGTGTTTTTTGGCTGACCCGATAGTTGCTGAACGAGGTGCAAAGTGGAAATTACAAGTTGTGATCGAATCCATCGGCGAGGGCGATAGTTATGTCGGGCGAACTGGATGGCACCCTGCTTAAAGTGTTTGTGGCAATTATCGAGTGCCAGGGGTTTTCGGCGGCCGCCGAGCGCCTGCACAAGACCCAATCCACCGTCAGCCAGAGCCTGCAACGCCTGGAAGACATCGTCGGCACGCCACTGATCCGCCGTACCAGCCGCTCGGTGGGCCTGACCCCCGGTGGCGAAACCTTTTTGATCTACGCCCGGCAGATCCTCAAGCTGCACAGCGAGGCCGTCAGCGCCGCGCAATTGCCCAATCAACAGGTGTGTATCCACCTCGGCATGCCCGAGGACTACGCCGAGTATTGCCTGGGCGGGATGCTCAAGGACTTCCAGGCGCAGTTCTCCCAGGTACGGCCCGATGTGTGCTGCGAGATGTCGACGGCCCTGGTGGGGCGCCTGCAACGGGGCGAGCTGGACTTGGTGCTGGGGGTGGAACACGCAGGTTTGCACAGCGGGGAATACCTGTGCGACGAGCCGTTGGTGTGGGTCGCGGCGCCCAGCTGGAGTTGCGTGGGGCGTCAGTCGGTGCCGTTGGCGGTGTACGCCGAAGGCTGCGCGTTCCGTGCGAACGCCGTGCAGGCGCTGGCCCAGTCCGGGCGCTCGTGGCAGGTGGTTTACACCAGCCAAAGCCCGCGCGGCATTGCGATTGCGATCGAGCAGGGCTTGTCGGTGGGCGTGATGGCGCGGCGCCTGGTGCCACCCGACTGGCAGATTCTGGACGAGCGCCAGGGCTTCCCGCCGATTGCCCCGGCGCGCCTGATGTTCTGGCGTTCAGCCGGTTGCCAGGTGCCGGAAGTGGATGCCCTGGTGGAGATTCTGCGCCGGCAACTGGGCCACTCAGGGCATCTGGGCGGCCAGCGTTTCGCGGGTGTGTCGCTGGGCCATGCGCTTGAGCAATAACAGGCTGGCCAACACCCAGGCCGCGATCCAGCCGTGCACCACCGCAAATTCGCCAGTGACTTGCAGCAGCCAGCCGCACAAGGCATTGCCGGTGGCACTCGCCAGGCCGTAGCTGACCATGCTCAGGCTCACCACTTGCAGGCTGTGCACCGGGCTGAGCCGGGCACCGACGTAGGCGGCCATCAAGCCCCAACACGGGAAATAGAACAGCGCGAACAGCCCGGCCGCCAGCCAGCTCAGTACCAGGCTCGGGTGCCCGAGCAAGCCGAGCATGCTCAGACCAAACGCGCCGATACTCAGGGCCATCACCCGCAACGCCCCCCAACGATCTGCCAGCGTGCCCAGCAGCAAGCCGCCGATCACACCGCCGATCCCGATCAGCGTCCACATCGAGCCGGTGACGGAGGCGCTGGCTTGTAGCTGCTCGCTGACGAACGCCGACAGGAAATTCAGAAACGGCCCGCTGATGGCGCCGATAAACGCGCTGAGCAAGACGATCTGCATTGCCACCGGTTGTGCCACGCACAACTTCAGCCATTGGCGCAGCACTTGGTTCAGCGCCGGCGCCATGGTCTCGCGTGGTGTCGGTTGCTTGATCGGGGCCAGTGCCCACAGGGTCAACAGCGTGACAACCAGCGTCAACCCGGCGCAGATCAGCCAGAACTGGCGTAACGACAACCCCTGCAACAGCGCGATCAACAGCCCGTTCAAGCACAGCGCAAAGGCTGAGCCCGAGGACGCCAGCCCCAGCACCCGGCTGCGATGTGTAGTCGGGATCACCTCTTGAGCGAGGGCCGAAATCGCGTTCCAGTTCGACACCGCGCACGCCGACACCAGTGCCAGGCACAGGGCAAACGGCAGCACCCACGGCGTGGCGACGGCCAGGGCCAGCAGGGCGGGGCTGAGGACGATGGTCAGGCGCACCATATTGCGCGGGCTGATCCACGCCGCCGCCAGGCCGCTGGCAATCGAGGCGCCCATGTAGAACAGCTGCAACAGCGCGGCAATCAACGCGGCCTGGCTGTAACTGAGCTCAAAGGCCAGGCGGATCTGCGGCAACAGCGCCGAATACAGGAACACACTGAAACCGTGGGTGGTGGCGTTGCAGGCGGTAAACACCAATGCCAGCAAGCCAATACTTCGCCGGGATGAAACGGGTGCGTTGGACATGGCGATGACTCGATAAGTTAATCGCGAAAGAGAGGGGCGAAGTTATAGGAAATACATCGGCAGACTAGCGTTTATAGCCTGGCGACGACCAATGCTTAATTGTCTTAGTGTGCATGCGTTATACGCAGGCTATTTATTCGTGAGCGACGGTCTGTAGCGATAAACGACACTTTCAGCGGTTGCGACGATTAATTGTTTGTCAGGCTGGGGTGCTACCGCTGACCCAATACAAAAAGGTATGTTGTGCAGGTTATTTCCCCTGTGCTCCCGAGTGTCGTCCATGAAACGCAAAATGCCCGGTCTCAACGCCCTCAAAGCTTTCGAAGTCGCCGGCAGTACCGGCAGTTTTACCCGGGCCGCCGAGCTGTTGAACGTCACGCAGAGTGCGGTCAGCCGCCAGGTGCGCCAGCTTGAAGAACAGTTGGGCGAGGCCCTGCTGGAGCGTCGTCACCATCACCTGGAATTGACCAGTGCCGGGCGAGTGTTGCTGCGGGCGTTGCACCAGTCGTTCGACAAGATCGAGTTGACGGTGCGCAGTATCCAGCAGAAGTCCCATGCCAATCGGTTGCACATCAATGCGCCGCCGACGTTTACCAATCGTTGGTTGATGCCGCGGTTGGGGCGCTTGCGCGAGCAGCATCCGGAGTTGGAGTTGAGCATTACCACCCGGTTGCAGGACAGCCTGGCGGAGACCAGTACGCTGGATTGTGCGATTCGGTTTGGCGATGGGGAATGGGATGGGTTGGACAGCTCGTTGTTGATTCAGGAGCGGCATATCGCGGTGTGTGCGCCGTCGTTGTATGCCCGGGAGTGGAGTGACGGGATTGATCTGAATCGCATGACGTTGCTGCATGTGCTGGCGCGGGAGGATCAGCGGTATCTGACGTGGAAGCATTGGCTGGATGCGGCGCGGATCAGTGGGGTTGATATCGAGGGGGGGTATGAGTTTGACCTGCTGGATTTGGCGATCCGGGCGGCGATCGATGGGTTGGGGATTACCATTGCGGATTGGCATATGGTCGCTTCGGAGCTGGCCAGTGGGCAGTTGACGCAGGTGCTGAATGTGCATGTGGAGGGGCATCAGTCGTATTGGCTGGTGACCCGACCGGAGCAGACGGATACGCCGCAGTTGCAGGTGTTTGCGCAGTGGCTGCAGGAGGAGATTTGGTTGGCTCAGCGGCAGTTGGAGCCTTCTTTGGCGGCTGTTTGATTCGGTGTACATATCCGTTATTTAGGTAACGGCGATCTATGGTTCCGCTCTTACAGCG
>NZ_JACAPY010000056.1:0-49307 GCF_013385455.1 Pseudomonas sp. G1002 | reverse complement strand
GATGGCCCGTCGCGGCGGCCCGCGGAACCGGGCCGGAGTGCGGGCATGCCGAGCCTAGGCGAGGCACCGAGTGGTGGGGCAAAGACCTTTTGGTTACTTTTGGGGCGTTTGCCAAAAGTGACCCGCTGTAAGAGCGGAACCATAGGTGGCCGTTACCTAAATAACGGATATGTACACATACCCAGAAACAATTCCCCCCGCACTCTGCCGCTACCAAAACTGTTCCCATGACGCGCACGTAACCCTCGCCTGTGACCTTTCTCTACGGCAAGGTGCCATCACCGCAAATGCAGTTACCCGCCTACACACTTAAACTCGGAAAAATCACGCACCTTTTTCGCGCATGCATTTCCTACACTGCCCTTTCCTGGATCAGAATCCACGGCGAAACCACCACCGCCCACAAACTCGGGTCCCGCTCAACCAGGTCCAATGCCCGCGTCGCAGACACCTCGCCAAGACTCCCCGCAGCCAGCCAGGCAGCGACTTTCTCACGGTTGTCCTCAGCCATGCCCTCGGCGGCCTCGATCAAATCCAGCCCGGCGTCGACCCACAATAGGGCACCCTTGGCAAAGAACGGCTCAAGCTCCTTCCAGGAAATTTCGGCAGTTTCACCAAGCAGCTTGGCATAGAGGGTGCTAGGTTCTTGCGTCATGGGAGTTCACCTGAAGAAAAAATCGGCGCAATCATACCGTCGAGCCCCAGGCAGAAAAACCCAGTTGCAAATGAGGCACCGAACGAAAGTGTCAGGAAAGCCAAGGATTGCCCGAAACTCTGGCATCACCCCGCCGCAATTCTGTCTTTTTCTTTCATTTAAGCGACATACCCGGGTTTTGCCCCCAGCAGCCAGCTTTTCAAGCGATCAACCGGCGCTCTACACTGTACCGGTACAGTTGCCAGGCCGCTGCCGGGGGATATCCGAGATATCTGATCCGGTTCTGCAGCTCACAAGGCCGCTAGAACTATAAAAAATACAACAGTAAGAGTGGAGCACTATGAATAAGGCTACTAAGCAGATTTCCAAACTGTTTGCCGCTATGGTCCTGGCCGGGGTTGCCAGCCATTCGTTCGCAGCTGACACCATCAAGATCGGTATTGCCGGCCCTAAAACCGGCCCTGTGACCCAGTACGGCGACATGCAGTTCATGGGTGCCAAGCAGGCCATCGCCGACATCAACGCCAAGGGCGGCGTAGATGGCAAAATGCTCGAAGCCAAGGAATACGACGACGCTTGCGATCCAAAACAAGCCGTGGCCGTAGCCAACAAAGTGGTCAACGACGGCGTCAAGTTCGTGGTCGGTCACCTTTGCTCCAGCTCCACTCAGCCAGCATCCGACATCTACGAAGACGAAGGCGTGATCATGATCACCCCGGCTGCCACCAGCCCGGAAATCACGTCCCGTGGCTACAAGCTGGTCTTCCGCACCATCGGCCTGGACAGCGCCCAGGGCCCTGCCGCCGGTAACTACATCGCCGACCACGTGAAGCCGAAAGTCGTAGCCGTTATCCACGACAAACAGCAATACGGTGAAGGCATCGCCACCGCCGTTAAACAAACCCTCGAGAAGAAAGGCGTGAAAGTTGCCCTCTTCGAAGGCATCAACGCTGGCGACAAAGACTTCGGTTCGCTGATCCAGAAGCTCAAGCAAGCCAACGTCGACTTCGTCTACTACGGCGGCTACCACCCTGAGCTGGGCCTGATCCTGCGCCAAGCCAAGGAAAAAGGCGTGAACGCCAAGTTCATGGGCCCTGAAGGCGTCGGCAACGACTCCATCTCGCAAATCGCCCAGAACGCTTCCGAAGGCCTGCTGGTTACCCTGCCGAAATCCTTCGACACCGATCCTGCCAACAAGGCAATCGTTGAAGAGTTCACCAAGAACAAGCAGGACCCAACCGGTCCGTTCGTGTTCCCGGCCTACTCGGCTGTTGAAGTGATCGCCGGCGGTATCGCTGCCGCGAAGAGCGAAGACACCGCCAAGGTGGCAGCGGCCATCCACGCCGGTACCTTCAAGACCCCGACCGGCGACCTGAGCTTCGACGCCAAGGGCGACCTGAAGGACTTCAAGTTCGTGGTCTACGAATGGCACTTCGGCAAACCAAAAACCGAAGTTTCCCCTCAGTAAGCCAGGCGTTACTGGTCAACAAGCCCACTGTGCAAGCAGTGGGCTTTGTTTTACGAGGTTTATGGGCCTGTCACCCGCGATCCGGGCGCTGGCTCACCTGAAAATCTTAAAACCGTCACCAGCGGTTCGCTGGCAAACGCTTTGTGCAACCTGATCACAGAACAGGGCAC
Organism: Pseudomonas sp. G1002; assembly: GCF_013385455.1. Lineage (NCBI taxonomy): Bacteria > Pseudomonadati > Pseudomonadota > Gammaproteobacteria > Pseudomonadales > Pseudomonadaceae > Pseudomonas > Pseudomonas sp. G1002. Next base: position 47,014 of record NZ_JACAPY010000056.1, on the reverse strand, counting down.
CGAGCCGGAAATTGACTCCACCAGTGAAATGCGTATCGGGTTTTTAGGAGCGCTGTAATGCCTGAGATCTATCATTTTTTCCAAACGCTGGTTAACGGCATGACCGTTGGCAGCACCTATGCCTTGATAGCCATTGGCTACACAATGGTTTACGGCATCATTGGAATGATTAACTTCGCCCATGGCGAGGTGTACATGATTGGTTCCTACGTGGCCTTCATCGCCCTTGCCGGGCTGGCCATGCTGGGTATCCATTCCCTGCCGCTGTTGATGACCGCTGCATTCCTGGCGTCCATCGTCGTAACCAGTGCCTATGGCTACAGTATCGAACGCGTTGCGTACCGCCCCTTGCGTGGCAGCAACCGCTTGATCCCGCTGATCTCTGCGATCGGCATGTCGATTTTCCTGCAGAACACCGTATTGCTGTCCCAGGATTCCAAGGACAAATCCATTCCCAACCTGATCCCGGGGAGCTTCTCCTTCGGCCCAGGTGGCGCACAAGAAGTGCTGATTTCCTACATGCAGGTCCTGGTCTTCGTCGTCACCCTGGTGGCAATGCTCGGCCTGACCCTGTTCATCTCTCGCTCCCGTCTGGGGCGCGCCTGCCGGGCCTGCGCCGAAGACATCAAGATGGCCAACCTGTTGGGCATCAACACCAACAACATCATCGCCCTGACCTTCGTCATCGGTGCCGCACTGGCGGCCATCGCCGCTGTATTGCTGAGCATGCAGTATGGCGTGATCAACCCCAACGCCGGCTTCCTGGTGGGCCTCAAGGCCTTCACCGCGGCGGTATTGGGCGGCATCGGCAGCATTCCGGGCGCGATGCTCGGCGGGCTGGTGCTGGGTGTGGCTGAAGCCTTTGGCGCCGACGTATTCGGTGACCAGTACAAGGACGTGGTGGCATTCGGTCTATTGGTTCTGGTGCTGTTGTTCCGGCCGACCGGCATTCTGGGCCGTCCGGAGGTTGAGAAAGTATGAGCAGATATCTTAAATCGGCGTTTTTCAGCGCCTTGCTGGTCTGGGCCGTGGCCTTCCCGGTACTCGGGCTCAAGTTGAGCATTGTCGGGATCAACCTTGAAGTGCATGGCACCGGTCCCGTGACGTTGACCATCATTGCCCTGTGCTCGGTGTTGATGTTCCTGCGCGTGCTGTTCACCCAACAGGTCGGTGCGCTCCTCAAGTCCAACCGTGGCCCGTTGGTATCGCCCAAGGTCAGCCAGTTCCTGACCCTGCCGCGCACCCAGCGCTACATCATCATCGGCCTGATCGTGGCCGCGTTGATCTGGCCGTTCTTCGGCTCCCGTGGTGCGGTGGATATCGCGACGCTGATCCTGATCTACGTGTTGCTGGGCCTGGGCCTGAACATCGTGGTGGGTCTCGCCGGCCTGCTCGACCTGGGCTATGTGGGCTTCTACGCGGTGGGTGCCTACACCTACGCGCTGCTCTCGCATTACCTGGGCTGGGGCTTCTGGATCTGCCTTCCACTGGCCGGCATGGCGGCGGCCACATTTGGCTTCCTGCTGGGCTTCCCGGTACTGCGCTTGCGCGGTGACTATCTGGCGATCGTGACCCTGGGCTTCGGTGAAATCATCCGTCTGTTCCTGCGTAACCTCACCGATATCACCGGCGGCCCCAACGGCATCAGCAGCATTCCCAAGCCGACGTTCTTCGGGCTGACGTTCGACCGCACCGCGGCCGAAGGCATGCAGACGTTCCACGAGTACTTCGGGATCGACTACAACCCGGTGAGCAAAGTGGTGTTCCTGTACCTGGTGGCCCTGCTGCTGGCACTGGCGGCGCTGTTCGTGATCAACCGCCTGCTGCGCATGCCGATCGGTCGCGCGTGGGAAGCGTTGCGCGAAGATGAAATCGCCTGCCGTGCACTAGGCATGAACCCGACCGTCATCAAGCTTTCGGCATTCACCCTCGGGGCCACCTTCGCCGGTTTTGCCGGCAGCTTCTTCGCCGCGCGCCAAGGCCTGGTGACCCCGGAGTCGTTCACCTTCATCGAGTCGGCAATCATCCTCGCCATCGTGGTACTGGGCGGCATGGGCTCGCAGCTCGGCGTGATCCTCGCGGCGATCGTGATGATCCTGCTGCCGGAAATGATGCGTGAATTCAGCGAATACCGCATGTTGATGTTCGGCGCCATGATGGTGCTGATGATGATCTGGCGACCTCAAGGCCTGCTGCCCATGCAACGTCCCCACATGGAGCTGCGCAAATGAGCCGCGAGATCCTGAAAGTCGAAAACTTGAGCATGCGCTTCGGCGGTTTGCTGGCGGTCAACGGCGTGGCCCTGACCGTGCAAGAGAAACAAGTCGTGGCCCTGATCGGCCCCAACGGCGCCGGCAAGACCACGGTGTTCAACTGCCTGACCGGCTTCTACAAGCCGGCTGGCGGCACCATCCTGCTGGACGGCCAGCCGATCCAGGGCCTGGCCGGCCACGAGATCGCCCGCAAGGGCGTGGTGCGGACCTTCCAGAACGTGCGGTTGTTCAAGGACATGACGGCGGTCGAGAACCTGTTGATCGCCCAGCATCGCCACCTGAACACCAACTTCTTTGCCGGCCTGTTCAAGACTCCGTCGTTCCGCAAGAGCGAGCGCGAGGCCATGGAATATGCAGCGTACTGGCTGGACAAGGTCAACCTCACCGAGTTTGCCAACCGTCCTGCCGGCACCCTGGCCTACGGTCAGCAACGGCGCCTGGAAATCGCCCGCTGCATGATGACCCGCCCGCGGATCCTCATGCTCGACGAACCGGCCGCCGGCTTGAACCCGAAGGAAACAGAAGACCTCAAGGCGCTGATCAGTGTGCTGCGTGAAGAAAACAACGCCACCGTGCTGCTGATCGAACACGACATGAAACTGGTCATGAGCATTTCCGACCATATCGTCGTGATCAACCAGGGCACGCCACTGGCCGACGGTACGCCGGAGCAGATCCGCGACAACCCGGAAGTGATCAAAGCCTATTTGGGGGAAGCGTAAAATGCTGCAATTCGAAAACGTTTCCACTTTCTACGGCAAGATCCAGGCGCTGCACAGCGTCAACGTGGAAGTGCGCCAGGGCGAAATCGTTACCCTGATCGGCGCCAACGGTGCCGGTAAATCCACGCTGCTGATGACCCTGTGCGGTTCGCCCCAGGCTCACAGCGGCAGCATCCGCTACATGGGTGAGGAGCTGGTGGGCCAGGCCTCCTCCGAGATCATGCGCAAGAGCATTGCCGTGGTTCCGGAGGGCCGCCGGGTATTTGCCCGCCTGACCGTGGAAGAGAACCTCGCCATGGGCGGGTTCTTCACCGACAAGGGCGATTACCAGGAGCAGATGGACAAGGTGCTGCACCTGTTCCCGCGGCTCAAGGAACGCTTCAGCCAGCGCGGCGGCACCATGTCCGGCGGCGAACAGCAAATGCTCGCCATCGGCCGCGCGCTGATGAGCAAGCCCAAGCTGTTGTTGCTGGACGAACCGTCCCTGGGGTTGGCGCCGATCATCATCCAGCAGATCTTCGACATCATCGAACAGCTGCGCAAGGACGGTGTGACGGTGTTCCTGGTGGAGCAGAACGCCAACCAGGCGCTGAAGATTGCCGACCGCGCCTACGTGCTGGAAAACGGCCGCGTGGTGATGCAGGGCAGCGGCGAACAACTGCTGACCGATCCGAAAGTACGTGAGGCTTATTTGGGCGGTTGATGCCCATCTGGTCAATGTATGAGCGGGCTTTTGTGGGAGCGGGCTTGCTCGCGAAGGCGGTGGATCAGCCAACTTGTTGGGTGACTGACCCACTGCCTTCGCGAGCAAGCCCGCTCCCACATTTGCTTGGTGTGAACCAAAGACTTTGGCGAAACCTGAAATTTTTTCCCCCGGCTTTGTAACGAATCCCTTCCCCCTTTCTCTAGTGGTGTAAGCAGGCGAACATGCTTGCCAACCCAACCCACTGCTGGAGATACACCATGACTACCAAAACCCGCTCGCTGTCCGCCGCCACCCTCGTCCTGGCCCTGGGTTCGGCCCTGAGCCTGTCCGCCCTGACCACCACCGCCCACGCCGCCGATGACATGCAGAAATGCTTCGGTGTAGCCGAAGCCGGCAAGAACGATTGCGCCGCAGGCGCGGGCACTTCCTGCGCGGGCACCTCGAAGGTCAAGGATCAGGCCAACGCCTGGAAACTGGTCCCGGCCGGTACCTGCCTGAAAACCCCAAGCACCACCTCGCCAACCGGCTTCGGCCAGGAAGCTGCCTTCACCGCCAAGTCCTGAAACCCTGCACAGCCTGAGTACTGACGATGACGCTCTCATTCACCCACTCCATCTCCCAGGCTCAGGCGCCCGGCCTCCCCCGTCGGGCCGGGCTGGGGCTCAAGAACGAGCACTTCAGTGAAGTGCTCGAGACGTCCCCCGATATCGGTTTTTTTGAAGTCCACGCCGAAAACTACATGGTGGCCGGCGGGCCTTTCCATCACTACCTGGGCTTGATCCGCGAACAATACCCGCTGTCGCTGCACGGTGTAGGCCTGTCCATTGGCGGCGAAGGTCCGCTGAACGACGAGCACCTGGCGCGCTTGGCCACGCTGATCGAACGCTATCAACCCCACTCCTTTTCCGAACACCTGGCCTGGTCCAGCCACGGCCCGGTGTTTCTCAATGATTTGCTGCCGCTGGCGTATGACGATGAAACCCTGAAGCGGGTGTGCGAACACATCGACCAGGTACAAACCCGCCTGCAGCGGACCATGCTGCTGGAGAACCCGTCGACCTATCTGCAATTCCAGTGCTCCACCCTGGAAGAGACCGACTTCATCAGCGAAGCGATTCGCCGCACCGGCTGCGGGCTGCTGCTGGACGTGAACAATGTGTATGTGTCGTGCATCAACCATCAGCAAGACCCGCTGAAGTACATCGAGGCCTTGCCGTTGCACGCCGTGGGCGAGATTCACCTGGCAGGGTTTGCCGAAGACACCGACAGCCTCGGCGACCGTTTGCTGATTGACGATCACGGCGCCCCCATCGACAACGCGGTATGGCAGCTCTACCAGCACGTGCTCAGCCGCACCGGGCCGGTCGCCACGCTGATCGAGCGCGACAACCAGGTGCCGGCGTTCAGCGTGCTGCACGCTGAAGCACGCGAGGCCGACCGGTTTCTGCTGGAGGTGCGTGCATGAGCCGCCAGGACGTCTTTAGCCGCGCCCTGCTGTCCCCCGAGGAAAACTGCCCGCAAGGCTTGTTCAGCTGCAACGGCGCCGATCCGGCCAGTCGTTTTGCGGTGTATCGCAACAATGTCCATAGCTCGCTGATCAACGCGCTGGCCGCCGGCTACCCGGTCACCCTGCAACTGGTGGGCGATGAGTTTTTTCGGGCGATGGCCGGTGTGTATGTCCAGGGTTTCCCGCCGACAAGCCCTCTGATCAATGAATACGGCAGCGACCTGGCGGACTTTATCCAGGGCTTCGCCCCCGCCGCCAGCGTGCCTTACCTGGCTGACGTGGCGCGCCTGGAGCGATTGCGGGTGAGGGCCTACCACGCGGCAGACGCACAGCCACTGGATCAACAGGAGGTCATCGCCACCCTGCAACAACAGTCGGACCTGGGCGAACTGCGCCTGCAACTGCATCCATCCCTGGCCACCCTGAACTCGGCCTACGCCGTGGTGGCTTTATGGGCGGCGCATCAGACCGGCGAATCCCTCGCCACCCTCGACCCCTTCCATGCCCAAAGCGCGCTGGTGCTACGCAATGGCCTGCACGTGCAGGTATTTCACATCGACAGCGGCTCAGCGACGTTTATCAACAGCCTGAACAACGGTTGGCCATTGGAAATGGCCGTGGCCTACGCCCTCGATGCGGCCGCCGAATTTGACCTGCACCAATGCCTGGCCCTGCTGATCGGTCACGGCGCCATCACCCACTTGCACACAGAACCCAAGGTATCGCCATGAACACCACCGCTCCCGGGCTGATCCAACGGATCATCCAGTGCTTCGAGAAAATCCCCTACAGCCTGATCGCCTTTGTCGCACGCTTCTCTATCGCAGCGGTGTTCTGGAAATCCGGCCAGACCAAAGTGGAAGGCCTTGCCGTGGACCTGATCGGCGGGACCTTCCAACTGGGCTGGCCGCACTTGGCGCCGTCCACCCTGCCGCTGTTTCGCAGCGAATACCACGTGCCGCTGCTGTCTGCGGAAGTGGCGGCGCACATGGCTGCGTTCGCCGAGCATTTCTTCCCGGTGCTGATCCTCGTGGGGTTTGCCACGCGATTCTCGGCGCTGGCGCTGCTGGGCATGACCCTGACCATCCAGCTTTTCGTCTACCCGGACGCCTACCCGACCCACGGCACCTGGATCGCATTGCTGCTGCTGTTGATGGCCAAGGGGCCGGGCAGCTTCTCGATTGATCACCTGATTGCGCGACGCTACCGCTAAAGGCGATCGAGGGCTTCGCCGCTGCGCTTGAACCAGCCCACCAGATAATCTGCGAGTACCTGGGTGCGGCGCGGCAGGCCGCCCTGATACGGATGGACCAGGTACATCGGCATGCTGCGGGTCTGATAATCCCGCAGGAGCCAGCGCAGGCGACCGTCAGCCAATTCCGCGTGCAGCACGTAGGACGGCAAGCGCGCGATGCCCGCCCCCACCAGTGCAGCCTTCTTCAACAAGTTGTAATGGTTGGAGGCAAAGGTCCCGGATACCCGAACCCGCAGCAGCTCATGCTGTTGGTGATACAGCCACTCTTCACGACCACTGTAGTGGCTGTTCAGCAAGCAGTTGTGGCCCACCAGTTCCGCCGGCGTCAGCGGCTCGCCGTGCTGTTCCAGGTAAGCCGGGCTGGCGCAGGTCATCTCGTGCCAGGCGAGCAACGGCTTGGCGACCAGACGCTCGTCGTTGGCGACCTCCGAACGTACCGCCAGGTCGAAGCCATCCCGCGCCAGGTCCCGGTACTGGTTGTTGAGTTCCAACTCGATCTGCACCTGTGGGTACTCCCGGGAAAACTCCAGCAACAGACCGTCGAAGAAGGTTTCGCCCAGGGACACCGGAACCGTCATACGCACCGGGCCGACGAGATCATCCTTGAGCCTGGCCAACGCCTGACGTGCCCGCTCCACCTGGACCACCAACGCCTGGGCTTGCGGCAACAGCGCCGCACCCGCCGCCGTCAGGCTCAGGCGGCGGGTGGTGCGATGCAACAACACCACCGAAAACTGCGCTTCCAACTGGCTGATGCGCTTGGACAGTTGCCCTTTGCTGCAGCCCAGTTGCTGGGCCGCCAAGGTAAAGCTGCCGGCTTCGATCAACACGGCAAACGCGGCGAGGTCATCCATTTCGCTCATGGATTGTTTCCAATTGAAAACCAAAGGTTGCCTATTAGTGCACTTATCCGGGCAAAAAATCACTCTAGACTGAAACCTCACCTACACATCTGGAGGAAGGCACGATGAAAATCCTGTTGATTGGCGCAAGCGGTACCGTGGGTTCGGCGGTGAAGGCAGAACTGTCCCAACGGCATGAAGTGATCAGCATCGGTCGCAAAAGTGGCGACTTCCAGGTCGATATCAGCGACAGCGCCTCGATCCGCAAACTGTTCGAACAGACCGGCAAATTCGACGCACTGATCTGCGCCGCCGGCAGCGTCAACTTCGTGCCCCTGGGCGACATGAGCGAAACCGATTTTGACCTGGGCCTGCAAGACAAGCTGATGGGCCAGGTCAACCTGCTGCTGATTGGCCGCGAGTTCGCCAATGACGGCGCGTCGTTCACCTTCACCAGCGGCATTCTCAACCGCGATCCGATTCGTACCGGTGCTTCGGCTGCCCTGGTCAACGGCGCGCTGGATGCATTCGTGAAAGCCGCTGCGATCGAACTGCCCCGCGGCCTGCGCATCAACTCGGTCAGCCCTACCGTCCTGCTGGAAGCCATGGGCAGCTACGCGCCGTACTTCCGTGGGTACAAACCGGCTCCGGGTGCAGAAGTGGCGTTGGCCTACGCGAAAAGCGTGGAAGGCTTGCAGACCGGGCAGACGTTTATCGTAGGCTGACCAGCCTGAAAAGCCGTCACCGTTGAACCCAGGGCATCCATTTACGGAGCATGTCCTGGGGGACGGAAAACTGTATTTCTCGTGTGTTCAGCACACCCATGACAGTGGCGCCATCACTCACGTTGTAGCCGTCTACGTATGTCGAAACCTGCTTGTTGTAAGCCAGTAAAGTAATTGCAGCCGTGCGGGCCCTGGCCTCCGGGCTCAGCGTGACATTGACCGAAATAAAGTCCGGGCTACTGTCAGGCGTCCTCTTCACGGTGATCGAGATCTCGGTAAAGTCAGTGGCAGAGGAGTACTCCAGCCGCGCCGGTTCACTGCCCAGTGCAGAACCCGTCACCAGTAACAGCCCCCACAGATTCCATCGAATAGTCATCGCGGCTTTCCGAATAAAAGAGAAAGACGTTCCCATGACCGTTCAGATCCCTCTATAGGAAAAGTCCCAGCAGGGATGATCGCCCCCGGCACACCTTATTCAACCTGTGTCCCGGGCTTGTGATGCACCGCCAGCCTGCGTAACGTGGCGGCACTTATCAGGAGACCCGATAATGCGTGCCGCCCGTACCCTAGCCTTGTTTGCCCTGTTGCCCCTGTTCGCCGCCTGCCAGATGTTCGATAACGAGCCGGCCAAGCCCTCTCTCGCCGGGATGACCCGCATGCAGGGCGAGTTGACGGCGCAGGGTGACAAACTGCTGTTCCAGCCCTGCAACGACAAACGCAACTACGTGGTCAACGACACCGGTGGCACCAGCATCCTGCAGGAGGCCGCCTCCCTGGCCGGCCAGCAAGGCGCACTGTTTGCCGACCTGCGTGGCAAATTCTCCGGCGTCGCCAGCGGTACTCAGGGCACGGTGGACCTGCAACAGGTGTACCGCGTCGAGCGCTCGACCTCGGCCTGCGATGACCCGGACTTCAAGCGCATGATCCTGCGGGCCAACGGCCACAAACCGGCCTGGGCGATGAACGTCACCGCCAAGGGCATGGTGCTGGAGCGTGAAGGCCAGCCACCATTGGCCGTGCCGTATGTGGAAGAGCAATCGGGCGACGGACGGTTCAACCTGATGACCGAAGCGAATAACCAGCACATCGAACTGTGGGTGGCCCCGCAACGCTGTGTCGACAGCGCCAGCGGCAGCCTGCAGCACATGTCCGCCGAGCTTCGGGTCAACGGCCAGGTGCAACGCGGTTGCGCGTCGTTCGGCGGTTCGCGAGACGACTGATTGCGCCCTACGCTGTTTTAGCATGACGGGAAACCGCTGTTGGGGCTTATAATCGCCGGTTTGCAAAACAGCCGGCCTCTTTGCCCGCCGCCTACCGGATTCCTGTCATGTTACGAATCACCGAACTCAAGCTGCCCATCGACCATCCCGAAGAAGACCTGCGGCCTGCCATTGTGCAACGCCTGGGCATCGCCAGTGATGACCTGCTCGATTTCACCCTGTTCAAACGCAGCTACGACGCCCGCAAGAAATCGTCGGAGCTGTGCTTCATCTACACCATCGACCTGGAAGTCAAAGGCGAGGCGGCCCTGCTGCTCAAGTTCGCCGACGACCGCAACGTCAACCCGGCGCCGGACATCAGCTACAAGGTCGTGGGCCATGCGCCGGAAGGCCTGACCGAGCGGCCGATCGTCGTCGGTTTTGGCCCGTGCGGGATCTTCGCCGGGCTGTTGCTGGCACAGATGGGTTTCAAGCCGATCATCCTCGAGCGCGGCCGCGAAGTGCGCCAGCGCACCAAGGACACCTGGGGCCTGTGGCGCAAGAATGTGCTGAACCCGGAATCCAACGTGCAGTTCGGTGAAGGCGGCGCCGGGACCTTCTCCGACGGCAAGCTCTACAGCCAGATCAAGGACCCGAAATTCCACGGTCGCAAGGTGCTGCACGAGTTCGTCAAGGCCGGTGCGCCAGATGAAATCCTCTACGTCAGCAAGCCGCACATCGGTACGTTTCGCCTGACCGGCGTCGTGGAAAACATGCGCCAGCAGATCATCGCCCTGGGCGGTGAAGTGCGCTTCGAGCAGCGGGTCACCGACGTGCTGATCGAAGACGGCCAGTTGAATGGCGTGGTGGTGGATGGCGGCGAGCAGATCCTGTCCAAGCACGTAATCCTGGCCCTCGGCCACAGCGCCCGCGATACCTTCCGCATGCTGCATGGCCGTGGCGTGTACATGGAAGCCAAGCCGTTCTCGGTGGGTTTCCGTATCGAACACCCGCAGTCGCTGATCGACGCTGCACGCCTGGGCAAGTACGCCGGCCACCCGAAACTCGGGGCCGCCGATTACAAACTGGTGCACCACGCCAAGAACGGCCGTTCGGTGTACAGCTTCTGCATGTGCCCGGGCGGTACCGTGGTCGCGGCGACATCAGAGCCGAACCGCGTAGTAACCAACGGCATGAGCCAGTACTCGCGTAACGAACGCAACGCCAACTCCGGGATCGTGGTGGGCATCACCCCGGAAGTGGATTACCCGGGCGGCCCGCTGGCCGGGATCGAGTTGCAGGAACGCCTGGAATCCCACGCGTTCATCCTCGGCGGCAGCAACTACGAAGCACCGGCGCAGTTGGTGGGTGATTTCATCGCCGGCAAGCCGTCCACCGCCATCGGTACCGTGGAGCCATCCTACAAGCCCGGCGTAGCCCTGGGTGACCTGGCGCTGGCGTTGCCGGAGTTTGCCATCGAAGCCATCCGCGAAGCGTTGCCGGCGTTCGAGAAGCAGATCAAGGGCTACTCGCTGCACGACGCGGTCCTGACCGGGATCGAGACCCGCACTTCATCGCCGCTGCGGATTACCCGTAATGAGTCGATGCAGAGCCTGAACGTGAAAGGCCTGTTCCCGGCGGGCGAAGGTGCCGGTTATGCCGGTGGGATTTTGTCGGCGGGTGTCGACGGGATTCGGATTGCCGAGGCGCTGGCGCGGGATATGTTGGGCCTGGAGGCTTAACCACTGCGCTGAAAACGCAGCAGATCAAATGTGGGAGCGGGCTTGCTCGCGAATGCGGTGGATCAGCCGAATCATGTATTGGCTGACACTCCGCATTCGCGAGCAAGCCCGCTCCCACATTGATAATGCGGTGTTTTAGATATTGGCGCGCAGGATGCTTTCCGGCAACGGTTGCCCCCGCTCGACACTCGCCGCAACGGCCGCAATCAAACCCTCCAACTCATACCCCTGCCCTGCAAGCCAGGCCTGATCGTAATAGGTCGTGGCATAGCGCTCACCGCCGTCGCACAAGATCGCCACGATCGAGCCCGACTCCCCTGCCGCCTTCATCTGCTGCGCCGCGATCAACGCACCGATCAGGTTGGTGCCACTTGAGCCGCCTACTCGCCTCCCCAAGCGCTGCGCCAGGTAATGCATGGCCGCCAGGGACAGTGCATCCGGCACCTTGACCATCGCATCAATCACTTTCGGCAGGAACGACGCCTCAACCCGTGGCCGGCCAATACCTTCGATGCGCGAACCACAGTCCAGGCGCAGGCTGGCGTCGCCGCTCAGGTAGTAGTCGAAAAACACCGAACGCTCCGCGTCCGCGCACAACACTCGGGTGCAGTGCTGGCGATAACGCACATAACGCCCCAACGTCGCCGTGGTGCCACCCGTGCCGGGGCTGGAAATCAGCCAACTCGGCTCCGGATAACGCTCAAAGCGCAGTTGCTGGAAGATCGATTCAGCGATGTTGTTGTTGGCGCGCCAGTCAGTGGCACGTTCGGCATAGGTGAACTGGTCCATGAAATGACCACCGCTTTCCTGCGCCAGGCGCTCGGATTCGGCGTAGATCTGCGTCGGATCCTGCACCAGATGGCTCTTGCCCCCGTAGAACGCGATCTGCGCAATCTTTTCCTGGGAAGTGGTGGCCGGCATCACCGCAATAAACGGCAAGCCCAGCAGCCTGGCGAAGTACGCCTCGGAAATCGCCGTGGAACCGCTGGAGGCTTCGATCACCGGTGCACCAGGCTTGAGCCAGCCGTTGCACAACGCATAGAGGAACAACGAACGCGCCAACCGATGTTTCAGGCTGCCGGTGGGATGGCTGGACTCATCCTTGAAATACAACTCGATACCCGGCAAACCCTGCATTGGCAAGGGGATCAGGTGGGTGTCGGCGCTGCGCTGGAAGTCCGCTTCAATAATGCGAATGGCTTCGCGGGCCCATTGGCGGTTGTCGCTCATGATCGGTTTCTCTAAGGATTTCAGTCCTGATCTTAGGATGTTTCCTACACTCCACACAGATACAGTCATGACTCAATTGGACACACAATTTCCGGGGTCTGGCGCGCAAGTGATCAGACCGATCACTTATAACAAATAAGAATATAACTTTTGTTTTAACAACTAACGGTACGGGTTAGGGTACCCACCTATTGAACTTTGATTGGAGAGCATCCCTTGCCTCTGCGTAGCACTTTCACCCGTTTCTTCCAGCTGGAAGCCGCCAGCGGTCTGCTCCTGATCGCTGCTGCCGCTTTGGCGCTGATCATCAACAACTCACCGCTGTCGCACCTCTACGCGAGTTTTCTCGACGTGCCGGTGGTCGCACAAATCGGCGCCCTGAAAATCGCCAAGCCGGCGCTGCTGTGGATCAACGACGGCCTGATGGCCCTGTTCTTCCTGCTGATCGGCCTTGAGGTCAAACGCGAGTTGCTCGACGGCCAACTGTCCAAGCCTTCGCAAGTAGTACTGCCGGGAGCGGCAGCCATCGGCGGCATGGTCGTGCCGGCGCTGATCTATTGGGCGCTGAACAAGGACAACCCGGCCGCCCTGGGTGGCTGGGCAATCCCCATGGCCACCGACATTGCCTTCGCCCTGGGCGTATTGGCCCTGCTGGGCAAGCGCGTGCCGGTTTCGCTGAAGTTGTTCCTGATGACCCTGGCCATCATCGACGACCTTGGCGCAATCATCGTGATCGCCATCTTCTACTCCACCGACCTGTCCGGGGCGTCATTGGCCGGCGCAGCGGCATGCCTGATCGCCTTGATAGCCATGAACCGGCTGGGTGTGGTCAAGCTGGGGCCCTACATGATTGTCGGGCTGATCCTGTGGGTCTGCGTGCTCAAGAGCGGCGTACACGCCACCCTGGCGGGCGTGACATTGGCGTTCTGCATCCCGCTGCGCACCAAAAACGCCGAACCATCGCCGCTGCTGACCCTGGAACACGCCCTGCATCCCTGGGTGGCCTACGCGATCCTGCCGCTGTTTGCCTTTGCCAATGCCGGCGTCTCGCTGGTGGGCGTCAACCTGGAAAGCTTCACCCACCACGTGCCAATGGGCATCGCCGCCGGCCTGCTGCTGGGTAAGACCGTTGGCGTACTGGGTTTCACCTGGGTCATGGTAAAAACCGGCCTTGCCGCACTGCCCGCCGGCGCCAACTGGGGCCAGGTGCTGGGCGTGGCGGTCCTGTGCGGCATCGGCTTCACCATGAGCCTGTTTGTCGGCTCCCTGGCGTTTGTGCCGGGCAGCAGTGAATACGCGGGTATGGACCGGATGGGCATCCTGACCGGGTCGATACTGGCGGCGCTGATCGGGTATGCAGTGACGGCGATGGCCAGTCGCAAGCAGGCGCTCGTACAAGCCTGACCGTTAAGAACAATCGCTCCCCCAACAAAAAACCCCAACCGGCCACCCGGTTGGGGTTTTTCTTTTCCTGCAACCTTACCCTTAGCGAGTAACGCGGCTGGTTCCGTCCACCGTCATGATGCGGACGCGGTCGCCGATGCGGAAGATTTCGTTCTCTTGAACCGCCTGGACGTAGGCGCGCATGCTGCCATCATCTTCGCGGACGGTGATTTCAACACCCTGGGTGCGGGTCAGGCCTTCCTCGGTGGCCGAGCCCAGCAGGCCGCCGGCGACTGCGCCGATAACGGCGGTCACGATGCTGCCACGGCCGCCGCCGATGGCGCTGCCGCCAACGCCGCCGATGACTGCGCCCGCAGCGCCGCCGATTGGGGTCTTGGTGCCTTCGATTTTCACCGGACGCAGGGATTCGATGGTGCCCATGCGAACAGTCTGTACACGACGAGCTTCGTCACGGGAGTACGAGTCGCCGGTCAGACTCGAGGCGCAGCCACCCAGCAGCAGCGACAGGGTGGTAAAGCAGGCAACTAGTAAAACGGACTTACGCATAGCATCAACTCCAAAGGACAGGTATCCATTAAACCGCTGTGGCTTGCCGCCTGTCACGGCATGCCGGGCAGAAAATTGTTTTCATTCAGCCTTAGTACAGAGAACCTGTACCGAAAAACTCGACGAACGGTAGCAATCCCACCTCCCTCAGGATCTCGATGGACGCTGTCATCATTGTAGCTAACGGCCGCATAACGCAGCGCAGCGCTACCCATCCAAGGCCTCTGACTAGAGACTTCGGCGTGCAGCGCTACATTCAGGCGAGGTGACGAAAGGTGGGCTCAGGGCGCCAGGCGCTCACGGGTCCAGTCGGCCCCCTGCAAGCGGAAGTTCAAGCGGTCGTGCAAACGACTCGCGCGGCCTTGCCAGAACTCGATGCGCTCCGGCAGCAGGCGGTAACCACCCCAGTGTTCGGGGCAATCAGGCTGGGTATCGCTGAAGCGTTGTTCGGTGGCCTTGAGCAGCGCCTGCAACTCTTCGCGGTCCCTGATTACCCGGCTTTGCGGTGAAGCCCAGGCACCCAGGCGGCTACCCAGGGGACGGACCTGGAAGTAAGCATCCGACTCCTCGGGCGAGACCTTGACCACCCGACCTTCGATGCGCACCTGGCGCTCCAGGGTCGGCCAGAAGAAGGTCATGGCGGCAAACGGTCGCGCCGCGAGTTGTTCGCCCTTGGCGCTCTGATAATTGGTGAAGAAGGTAAAGCCCTGTGTATCCAGGCCTTTGAGCAGCAGGATCCGGCAGTGCGGGCGACCGTCCTGGTCCACCGTAGCCAGGGTCATGGCATTGGCCTCCACCGGTGGCTGTTCGGTTTTCACCGCGTCGGCGAACCACTGGTGGAACAAGGCAAACGGTTCATCCGGGGCCTGGGCCTCGCTCAAACCGTCCCGTGTGTAGTCACGGCGCATATCGGCCAGTGCCTGGGTCATGCGGCTTTATCCTTCTTGCTCAAATAATCAGTTCTTCGCCTGGTCGTTGGTAGCAGCTGGAGCGGCGGCCTTGGCAGGTGCTGGCTTTTTAGCAGCAGGCTTGGCCGGGGCCTTTTTGGCAGCCGGCTTGGCGGCAGCTTTCTTGGCGACGGTTTTTTTCGCCGGAGCGGCAGCTTTTTTGACCGGAGCAGCGGCTGGAGCAGGAACGTCCTGCACAGCGACCATTTCAGCCTTCGGCGGGTTGGCCGAGTTGTACTTGCTCAACAGGGCCAGCATGGTGGTGCGCTGGGTGAACATGATTTCCATGCGACGGTTCAGGGCGCGGCCCTGGTTGCTGTCGTTGGCGGCACGCGGCATCAGGTCACCCATGCCACGCAGCATCAGGCGGTCCTGCTTCAGGCCGCTGAGGCTGAAGATCGAAGCGATGGACTGTGCACGTTCCTTGGTCAGGGCCTGGCTCACCGGCTCGGCACCCGAGGTATCTACATGGCCCAGGACCAGTACGGCGGTCTTCGGATCGCCTTCAACGGCCTTGGCAACACGGGTGAACGGACCCAGGGTCACGGGCAGCAACATCGCCGGGCGTTTCGGGTTGTAGGAGCCATCAACCGGGGCAATCACCACCAATACGTTGTCACGGCGTTCCAGTTGCAGGTTGCTGTCCTTGATCGCGAGACGCAGGCGTGGCTCGTAGTCGTCCAGCCAGGCCTGGGTGATTTTTGGATCAGGCATCGGGATGTTGGCGACGTCGACCTTGGCCAATGGCTTTGGCTTGCTTTCGAACGGCCACCACCATTTGGTATCGGTATCCGTCTTGGCAACGGCAGGTGCAGCGGCCGGTGCATCAGCCGGTGCGCCGGAGGCAGGCGTTGCCGCCTTGAGGTCGGCCTTCAGGTCTGCCTTGGCGTCGTCGGCTTTCGACGAAAACGGCCACCAGCTCGAGCCGGTATCCGCCTTCGCAACCGGTGCAGGTGCAGCAGCAGCAGCGGGTGCTACCGGCGCTGGCGCCTTGGCGGCGACCGCCGGCTTGGCATCCGGTTTGGTGTCGGCCTGGCTCACTGCGTCCTTGGTAGCAGCCTTATCGGAGCCAAATGACCACCAATGCCCGCCCTCGGCATCATTTTGTGGGGTTTGTGCACAGCCAGTAATAGTGAGGCATAGCGCCAGTGCCAAGGACTTGTTCGATAACATGAGATATCCACAAAATGAGAAAAAACCAGGGGCCTGAATGACCCGTTAAACAGACGCTTTTGGAACATTAAAGTTACAACATTTTGCCTAGCGTCTTTTTGTATGTGCCTTTGTAACAAAAAAACGCAAGACAGCAAGCTATTTACAGACAACCGGCCAATATTCTTACCAACTTTTGCGCCCGCGGGTCCATAAGTACATAAGGGCCCAATGTATTGGTCACGAAACCAAAGGCTACATCATGTTCCGGATCGGCAAACCCCACCGAACCACCGGCCCCGGGATGCCCAAAGGCCCGTGGGCCAAGGCCGAACGTGGCGTTTGGCACGTGCGGTTGATCCAACATGCAACCCAGCCCGAACCGGGTTTGTGTCAATAAGGTTTTATCCGGGCCGATACTGTGTTCGCGGGTCAACTCTTCGAGCATATCGGCTTCCAGCAAACTACCGTCGAGCAGCCCACTATAAAAACCCGCCAGACTTCGCGCATTACCGTGACCATTTGCCGCTGGCTGCTGCATACGCCGCCATTCGGGTTTATTAGTGCTGGTCAGAATAGACGGTGGATTGGTAAATGCACGGGTAGTCATCGCCGTCGGCTCGCGCATCGTTACTTGAAGTAAACGTTGTGCCGCCTCATCGCCAACATTGCCCTTGCCTCGGGCTATATGGGCAACTCGATAAAACTCTTCATCTGCCAACCCCACATGAAAATCCAGGCCCAGTGGCCGTGCAACCCGGGCCACGATGGACTCGCCCGGCCCACGACCGTCGGCGCGGCGCAGCAACTCGCCCACCAGCCAACCATAGGTAATCGCCGCATAACCGTGCCCTTCCCCGAGCTTCCACCATGGCGCTTCGGCGGCGAGGGCGTCGACCATCATCTGCCAGTCGTACAGGGCTTCGGCGGGCAGCGTTTCACGCAGGGCCGGCAACCCGGCCTGGTGACAGAGCAGATGGCGCAGGGTGATGGCTTCCTTGCCCGCGGCAACAAACTCCGGCCAGTACTTGGCGACCGGCGCATCCAGCTGCAACTTGCCTTCGGCCACCAGTTGCAGCGCCGTGACGGCCGTAAAGGTCTTGGTGCAGGAGAACAGATTGGCAATGGTGTCGCTGTGCCAGGCCTCGGCACCGTCCTTGTCGGCGGTACCGGCCCACAAGTCGACGACGGTTTCGCCGCCAATCTGGATGCACAGCGCGGCACCACGTTCCTGAGGGTCGTCGAACAGCGCGGCGAAGGCTTCACGCACCGCTTCGAATTGAAGCTCGTAATGACCCTGAATCTGCACCTAAGCCCCCTTGGAAAAGTACTACAGAAAGTGGCCGACATTGTTCCAGCCATTGAGCGATTTGTGAACCCGCTCTCGTCGATCAGCCCCCATCAATGACCTTTGCCGGAATGCCCGCCGGAATGCTCTGCACCCGGCGCTGCTGCATTGCCTTCACGCCCGGGCTTGCCGCCCTCACCGGCGTGGACCGCTGCGTCAGCCTTGGCCTTTTCGGCCTCCTTGCCCAGCTGATCGACGGCAGCCAGGTTACTTTTGCGCACACTGTCGACAAACCCCTGGAACGGCACATCGGTGATGCCGACCAGGCCGAAGTGGCCGTTTTCGCCGTCAAGCAAACGGCCGGTAACCGGCTGGTCCAGGTACTGGAACCAATGCACGCCGACGATCGACGGCTCGGCCATGGCCTGCTTCAGGAAGTTGGCGTAGGCAACCCCACGATCCTCTTCCCGGGCCAACTGCGTCACGCCGCCCCAGAACGGGCCGCGGTCCGCCGAGCCGAAGTTGAATTCGGTGATCAGCACCGGCTTGTCCAACGTCCGGAGGGCCGCGAAGTCGTAGCCGTCCTGAGGCTTGAGGGTGTACATGTTGAAGCTCAGCACATCGCAATATTGCGCGCAGGACGCCACCGCTTCCGGCGTGCTGACCGCGTATCGGCCACCCAGCAACAGCTGGTTGGGCGCATGCCATTTCAATGCATCGGAGATGGTCTTGAAGTAGGCGTCGGCAAAGGTCTTCTGGAAGTACTTGAAGTCCGCTTCGATTTCCGGGTGCTCCGGGCTTGGCATTGGCGGCACAAAGCCCGGGTCTTCCATCAGTTCCCAGGCGGGCAGCTCGATGCCCCAGGCCCTGGAAAGCCCCTCCTGGTTGCGGTACTTGTCGCGCAATTGCTTGAGAAACGCGCGCTTGGCCGGCACGTCGGTGGTCATGCGCAGGGTGCCGTAGGCCAGGGCGTAGCGGGATTTCGCATCATCACCGGGACCGGCCCAGGCCAGTTCGTTGTCGGCAAAGAAGCCGATCAGCCACGGGTCGTCGCGATGGTCACGGGCGGCAATTGCCACCGCACGCTCGGTGGCCATGGCGAAGCGCGGGTCGAACGGGTCGGGCATGCCGCCCCACCAATCGGTGCCGGTGCTGATGCTCGCGTAATCACCGACGATCGACAGTGGCAAGGTGTAAGGCACGCGGTCGGCGGTCGCCAGCTGCGGCGCACTCCAGTTGCCGACAGTATTGAAACCCCAGGCCCGCAGGCGGTCGAGGGTGTGGCTGACCCAGCGTTTCTGGTCGAAACCTTCCGGAGCACAAGGTGCCGGCGGCACGCACGGCTGGCCATAGGTACGCTGCAGGTTGGCGCCATAGAAGTCGTACCAGCGGCCGACATTAAAGCTGCGCCCCTGATCGGCACCATTGCCGCTGCGGCTGTCACCGCTGCCGTAGTATTTGTCGAAAGGCTCGCCGGCCTTGGGCAGCGCGGCAAACATCCATTCGCGGCCCGCCACGTAGGTCTGACTGTTGTCCGGGGCGACGGTATTGACGCCCAGGGAGTAGAACGGATGGCCTTCCGGTGTCACCAGGTACCAGCGCCCGTCGCGCTTCTCGGTGCGGAAGAAGCCGCTGGCGTCAAAGGCCGGGCCCTTGTTCCAGCCGCCGAATTTGTCCAGGGAGGCCTTGTCGCGCTCGGCCAGCCAGCCCTTGAGCTGTTGCTGTTCCTTGACCGCTGCGGCCCTCAACTGCTCGTCGCTGCTGACTTTCTCCGGCCACCGGGCGCGGGTGGACTGCCCATAGGCGTCCACCAGATCGCTGTAGGTAGCCTTGAGTACCGGCGCGATGTCCTGCACGCCAAAGCGTTCGAGCAAGATGCTTTGGGCAACGTTCGGCTTGATCATCGACAGGGTCACCGACACGATCTGGCTGCGGTCGATCTCCCCTTCGCTGCTGGCCAGCAGCACGCGCTGGCCATCGACGGTGATCGGCATCGGCGGGCCGGCCTTCATCCCCTGGCTCAGGGGCGAGTTGGCTTGCAGCGGAATCAACAGCGTTTGCGCGGGACCGGCTGGCAGGTCGATACGGCTGAACAGCGTTCGGCCGTCATTGCTCTGCACCTTGACGTGCAGGGTCAGCGCCCAGTCCATCGCACTTTGAATTCGCAGGCTCATGGCACCGGATTGCGACCAGTCCCAGGCGCCGGTCTGCGGGCTGAGCACCAGGCTCGGTTCGGCCGCCGGGTTGAAGGTGATACGGCGCAGCACTTCGCCTTCAGCGGTTTGTTCGGCGTTGTATTGCGGCAGGCTGGCGTCCTGGGTCGCCACCTTGACCACATCGGCGGGCCGTACAAAGTTGAACAAGGTTTGTTGCCCGGCAGGCGCAGCCAGCAATGGCGCGGCAAACAACAGGGCAAAAACAGCGGGCAGCGTGCGAATCATGTGAACAAGGTTCTCCCAAACGGCCGGTGACTGGCCTGATGACGTGAAGCGATGGTGAGATAGACCACAAAGTGGGCGAATTCGCCCACTGGGCCTTAAGAAATTTCCCGCCGAAACGGCGGTAAAGCATTCAGGATAGCTTTCCCATAGCGCTGGGTAACCAGACGCCGGTCAAGCAAGGTGATGGTGCCGCGATCTTCTTCGGTACGCAGCAGGCGGCCGCAGGCCTGGACCAGTTTCAAGGAAGCGTCCGGCACCGAGATCTCCATGAACGGATTGCCGCCCCGGGCTTCGATCCATTCGGCCAACGCGGCTTCCACCGGATCATCCGGCACCGAGAACGGGATCTTGGCGATCACCACGTGTTCGCAGTAGGCACCGGGCAAATCCACACCCTCGGCGAAACTCGCGAGGCCGAACAGCACGCTGGAATCGCCGCCATCCACCCGCGCCTTGTGCTTGTTCAGGGTTTCCTGTTTCGACAGGTTGCCCTGGATAAACACCTGCTTGCGCCAGTCACGGTCGAGGCCGTCGAACACGTCCTGCATCTGTTTGCGGGACGAGAACAACACCAGCGTGCCCCGTGAGCCCTCCACCAATGATGGCAGGTCACGAATGATCGCCGCCGTATGTGCCGGCGCATCCCGTGGGTCGGCCTTGAGGTCCGGTACCCGCAGCACACCGGCGTCGGCGTGATGGAACGGGCTGGGCACCACGGCGGTGACGGCCTTCTTCGGCAGCCCGGCGCGCATGCGGAAGCGGTCGAAGGTGCCCAGGGCCGTCAGCGTAGCCGAGGTGACCAAGGCACCGTAGGCCACGTTCCACAGATTGCGTCGGAGCATTTCCGCCGCCAGGATCGGGCTGGCGTTGACCTCGATATCGAACAGCGCACCGCTTTCCGACAGGGTCAGCCAACGGGCCATGGGCGGGTTGTCTTCCGGGTCTTCGACGGTAAAGGCGGTCCACAACTCCCAGTTGCCCTGGGAACGGGACAGCAGGCTGCCAAACAGCGGGTACCATTCTTCAGCCTGGTTGCTGGCGATGCCGATATTGACCTCGCCATCCATGCCTTCCTTGAGCAAATCGGTGAGACGGGTGAACAAGTCGGTCAGGCGCGAAAAGCCCTTTTTCAGCTCGACGCCCATTTCGCGCATGTGCTCGGGGATCAGCCCGCCAACGAAACGATGGCGCGGCCGTTCGCGGCCTTCCACATCTTCGCCGGGCTTGAAGTCCGCCACCTGCTCGCAGGCGCTGAACATGAATTGCTGCTGGGTCTTGATCTCCCGCGCCAGCTCCGGCACCTGCTCGATCAACTTGCCCAGGTCGCCCGGCAGCGGGTGCTGGGCGAGCAACTTGGTGAGGTTCTTGGCCGTGGTTTCCAGCCAGTCGGCGGTGGAGCGCAGCCGCGTGTAGTGAGCAAAGTGGCCGATGGCCTTGTCGGGCAGGTGATGGCCTTCGTCGAACACGTAGAGTGTGTCGCGCGGGTCGGGCAACACGGCGCCGCCCCCCAGGGCCAGGTCGGCGAGGACCATGTCATGGTTGGTGACAATAACGTCTACCTTGCCCATGCCTTCCCGGGCCTTGTAGAAGGCGCACTGGCCGAAGTTGGGGCAATGCCGGTTGGTGCACTGGCTGTGATCGGTGGTCAGGCGCGCCCAGTCGGCGTCTTCCAGGGCATTGGGCCAGCTGTCGCGGTCGCCGTCCCATTTATTGCCCGCCAGTTTCTCGATCATGCTGGTAAACAGCTTCTGACTGACCTCATCGACTTCGATCTTGAAGCCTTCTTCTTCGAACAGCGAGGCAGTGGCGGTTTGCGCGTGACCTTCCTGCAACAGCACGTCGAGCTTGGACAGGCACATATAGCGCCCACGGCCCTTGGCCAGGGCGAAGGTGAAATTCAGGCCGCTGTTGCGCATCAGGTCGGGCAGGTCCTTGTAGACAATCTGCTCTTGCAGGGCGACGGTGGCGGTGGCAATCACCAGGCGCTTGCCGGCGGCCTTGGCGGTGGGGATCGCCGCCAGGCTGTAGGCCACGGTTTTACCGGTACCGGTGCCGGCCTCGACGGCCACCACGGCGGGGTCGCCACTGCGCCGACCTTCGTCGTCGGTGTCGATATCCCCGAGGACCTTGGCGACTTCGGCGATCATCAGGCGCTGGCCGTACCGCGGTTTCAAGCTCTTGGCTTCGAGAAAACGCGAGTAGGCGCCCTGGATCGTGGTTTTGAGTTCAGTGCTGATCATGGATAGTCGGGCGCAAAAAACGCTGGATAAATTTTCAGTGGTTCGGATCGGCCGCTATCATACCCCGCTAATTAATCCCGCGCAGAACGGAGTACCCCAATGACCGTCTTTAGCTTCGCTTACACCCTGCATGTACTGGCCGCCCTGATCTGGGTCGGCGGTATGTTTTTCGCCTGGATGATCCTGCGCCCCGCCGCCATGGCCGCGCTGGACGGGCCGGCCCGGCTGAAACTCTGGGTAAATGTGTTTCAACGTTTTTTCGTATGGGTCTGGGTGGCGGTGCTGGTGTTGCCGATCAGCGGTGTCGGCCTGCTGCAACTGCGCTTCAGCGGGTTTGAGACCGCGCCGCGTTATGTACAGGTCATGATGGGGCTATATGTGGTGATGACGGCGCTGTTTATCCGGATTCAGGCGCTGAAGTTGCCGGAGCTGCGCGTGGCGGTGGCGGCTGAGGATTGGCCGGCCGGGGCTGCGGCCTTGGGGCAGATTCGTAAATTGGTGGGGATCAACTTGATAGTGGGGTTGGTGCTGGTGGCGATTGCTTCGGCACGGCCGATGTTCTGAAGCGCCTAGTAGACCGCTTTCGCGAGCAAGCCCGCTCCCACATTTGGAATGCGTTTCAAATGTGGGAGCGGGCTTGCTCGCGAAAGCGTCAGGCCAGTCGCCTCAGAGCCTCTGAATGGTCACAGCACCCGCAGGCCCCGCTGGCCCCGGCTGCCCTTCCAACCCGGCCCGGCCCTTTTCGCCGCCATCCGCGCGGTACACCAGGCACCCCTTGGACTGCCCGCCTTTACCCGGCTTGCCCGCCGTGCCCGCCAAACCGCCGGCTCCGCCGTCCACCCAGACCTTGATCTTCTCGCCCGGGAAGTCCTGCGGCAATTCCACACGGACCTGCGCGCCCGCCGCGCCCGGCAGCCCGTCGCCGCCGTTGTCGCCATTGGCACCGCGCCCGGCCGAACCCCAGGTGCAGCCAGGGTCTTCGCCGTTGGCACCATCCAGCCCGGCATAACCCTGGGCACCCGCGCCACCGCGGGCATCCACCGACAGCTCATCGGCCGTCAGCGAGTTAATCCGCAACACCAGGTCACGCCCCGCCTTGGCCGGGCGCTCATGGGTACCGGGAGCGCCGCGTGAGGTGATCTGGCTGCCCTGCTCCAGCTGCGCCTGACGCACCTGCAGTTGCAACGTGGTGCTACCGGGCACGATGGCGATTCGCGCGTCGCGGCCCAGGTGCAGTTCATCCACGGTCACCTGGGTGATATTGGCGGGAATCAGCAAGGTGCCGTAATCCGCCACGTCCAGTCGCTCCAGTTGCAACACACCACTGCTGTTGGGCAGGCGCATCAACGAGTTGGTCTCGACGCTGACGCTCTGGGCCAGGGCAATGGGGCTGACCAGCAGGGCCAACAGAAAAACCTTACGCATGATTGGCCTCCTTGTTTACATCATTAGCCGGTGTCGGCGTCGAAAAGCTCTGCACATGGAACATACCCACCAGCAGGATCTGCAAGCGGTCACGCCAGGGATGGGCACGGGTTTTCACACTGCCGTTGAACAACAGCAGTTCCAGAACATGGGTCAGCAACAACAGGCTGCCGGCCAGGTTGACCAACAGGTGGAACGGGTTGATCAGCGGTGTGATCAGGTTGACCACCACCACGACCCAGAACAGCAACGTCAAGAATTTACCCAGCCCCCAAAACACCTTCATCCCGCACGCTCCCCTTGCACATTATTCTTTGGGCGCACAGTAACGACTTCTACAGGCGTTGTGCCAGTGAAGGATTAAAAAATTGATGAAGGGGCCCCTGGGGATTCCACAGGGGCCTTGAGGCGGGGTCAGCGGTTGATCTGAATTTCCACGCGGCGGTTCAGCGCGCGGCCATCAGCGGTTTTGTTATCGGCTACGGGGTGGCTTTCGCCGGCGCCGGTCACGGAGACAAAACTGCTGCGCGGGATGCCGGAACTGACCAGGTAGTCGGTCACCGAATGAGCGCGTCGTTCAGAGAGTTTCTGGTTGTAGGCATCTTTACCGACACTGTCGGTATGCCCGCTGACGCGCAGCTGCGCACTCGGGGCCTCTTTTTTCAGGCGGGTGGCAATCACGTCGAGCTTGGTTTTGTCGGCAGCCGTGAGCTTCGCGGAGTCGAACTCGAAGTGCACGTCACGAATCACGATGGTTTCTTCCTTGACCACTACCACTTCCTCTTGAACCACCGCTACCGGCACCGGAGGGCAGCCATTGGCGTCGACCTGCACGCCTTTTGGCGTGCCAGGGCACTTGTCGCGACTGTCCGGTACGCCATCGCCGTCCTCGTCACCGTCGCCATGCACCCAGCAATAGGCGCCAGCCATGCCGCCAATCAGCAGTGCGCCGTAGCCTGCATAGGACGAGCTTTGGGTCGCACCAATGGCAGCACCGGTCACACCGCCGACGGCGGCACAGGTGGGCCAGTCGGTTTTTTGCAAGCCTGCGCAACCTGTCAATACTCCGGTTAGCAGAACCAAGGGTAGAGCTGTCCGCATGATGCTCATCTGACTTTCTCCTGAGGGGATCGGCGGGGGCCGACGAGTGGAGTAAAGACGGCTCTTTTCATCTGCGCCAGCGTGTCACACCCCAGTATTCATTGGGCCGAGCGGTTTATTCTCGCCGCCCGCTCTAGGCCCGCACGCTCAGGCAGGCTAGTCTCTACGGTCCTGATGTGAGGATCTTCGATGACTGCCGGTATTTCTTCCCGTACACCCCAGCAAGCGCTCGCTGCGCTGCTTGATCTTCACGCGCCCAAACGCCTGTTGTTATTGGGCGCCAGCCAGTTCCCGGCGCTGGATGCCTTTAAGGAAGCACACCCGGATACCGTGGTGTCCTTCGCCGAGCCCGGTCCCTTGCCCACCGACCTCGCGGCCCAGCGTTTTGACCTGGCACTGGCGGTCGGTTGCCTGGAACACCTGTCAAAACCTGCGGGCCTGACCCTGCTGGGGGGCATCCGCAACCTCAATGCCAGTCGCATTGCGGTGCTGGTGGACCTGGAGGCCTGCCACTGGAAAGACACCGATTTCTTCTCCCTGGCCCTGCAAGCCAGCGAGCGTTTCCAGCGC
This sequence comes from Pseudomonas sp. G1002, assembly GCF_013385455.1. NCBI lineage: Bacteria > Pseudomonadati > Pseudomonadota > Gammaproteobacteria > Pseudomonadales > Pseudomonadaceae > Pseudomonas > Pseudomonas sp. G1002. The sequence goes on along the minus strand of NZ_JACAPY010000056.1, from coordinate 21,699 downwards.
GACGATCAGGTTTTGACGCTGTTTACCTATGATCTGCTTGACTATAAACAGGTGCCGGATTGGCTGAATGCCCGCTTCTGGGCCAACCCGCAAAATTTCGGAAAGTATTGGTGGTAACCCGATGAGTACATCCATTTGCCCCTGCGGCAGTGGCAACCTGCTGGATGCCTGCTGCGGTCATTATCACGCCGGCCACCCGGCCCCCTGCGCCGAAGCCTTGATGCGTTCGCGCTACAGCGCCTATGTGCTGGGCCTGGTGGACTACCTGGTGGCAACCACCCTGCCTGCGCAGCAAGCCGGGCTGGACACCACCGCCATCGGCGCCTGGAGCGCCCAAAGCACCTGGCTGGGCCTTTCAGTGGAAAGCTCCGAGGTGTTCGGCGGCCAGCCGGAACACGCCTTCGTGACCTTTACCGCTCGCTGGCATGACAGCACCGGCGAACACAGCCACCGCGAGCGCTCATCTTTCGTACAGAACAATGAACACTGGTACTTTATCGACCCGACAGTGGACGTGAAGGCCGGGCGTAATGACGCCTGCGTGTGTGGCAGCGGGCAGAAATTCAAGAAGTGCTGTTCCGGCTACCTCTGACATTCATTGATACCCGACAGGCTCTCGCTTGCTATGCTGACTCTTCACACGGAGTAACGGCATGGTTTCTCAGGCGCGGGTATTCAGGACTTACAGCCTTCTGCTGGCATTGATGCTGGGGCTCTCCGGCTGCGCGTCGTGGTTCGCCGACGATACGCCCGCCCCCGAGGTGCGTCTGGTCAAGGTCGACCCCGTGCGGGTCAAGTTGCTGGAGCAGAAGTTCAAGCTGTATTTCCGCGTGGATAACCGCGACGACAACGACCTGACCGTACGCGGCCTGGTTTACAAGGTCAGCCTCGGCACGATGGTGCTGACCGAAGGCGAGTCCAACGAATGGCTGACCGTGCCACCCCACAGCCACGCTTTTTTCCGGGTATCGGTGCGCACCAACCTGTGGCCGCAGATCCGCGATGTGGTCGACATGCTGAAAAATCCACGCAATCCCGTGCCCTATCGTCTTGAAGGCGAGTTGAAAACCGGTTTATTTATCGGGAACGACGTGCAGGTGTTGCGCAATGGCGAGATAATCCCCGGCGATTTTATTCCGGAGCGACATCGATGACTCAGCAACCCCATGTCCATGGTCCTGACTGCAACCACGATCACGATCATCATGATCACGACCACGGCCATGTCCACGGCCCGAACTGCGGCCACGCTCACCAGGAGCCGGTGCGCAATACGTTGAAGGACGTGGGTCGTAACGATCCTTGCCCGTGCGGCAGCGAGAAGAAATTCAAGAAGTGCCACGGGGCTTGAGTTAAGAAACCCGATTCTCGAAACACTGCACATCCAAATGTGGGAGCGGGCTTGCTCGCGAAAGCGCAGTGTCAGTCAACCTCTCTGTTACTGATACACCGCTTTCGCGAGCAAGCCCGCTCCCACATTTAGCCTGCATTTCAAGGCCAGGATTTGCGCTGAAACTCCAACACCACCTCCAACCCCCCACCCTCCCGATTGCTCAAGCTCAACCGCCCGTCATGGGCACTGGCGATCGTATGCGCGATACTCAACCCCAGCCCGTAACCACCGGTTTCCACATTGCGTGAGCCTTCCACCCGGTAAAACGGCTCCATCACCTGTTCCAGTTGCTCCTGGGGAATCCCCGGCCCACGGTCGCTGATGACGATCTTCAAGCTGTCCGCCTTGTCTTCTACCCGCACCACCACCTCGGAGCCATAACGCACCGCGTTCTCCAGCAGGTTCTGCACACAACGCTTGAGACTGCGGGCATACCCCGGCAATGGCTGTTTGGCCCGCCCTTCTATCGTCACCGTCTCGCCCACGTCCTGCAGGTCCGCCTGCAAGCTTTGCAGCAAGGCGTTGATGTCGATGTTCTGGCGCTTCTCGTTGATTTCGCCGCTGCTGACGAAGTCCAGGGTGCTGGAAACCATGTGCTCCATTTCTTCCAGGTCGCTGCGAAAACGTTCTTTGGTGCGGTTGTCGTCGAGCATTTCCGTACGTAACCGCAGGCGCGTAATGGGCGAGCGCAGGTCGTGGGAAATCGCCGCCAGGAAGCGCGTGCGCTCGGCGATATTGGCGATCAGCCGCTGCTGCATGGCGTTGAACGCCTGGGCGGCGCGGCGCACTTCGGTGGGCCCATCGAGGGCCAGCGGTGGCCGCTGGATATCCCGGCCCAAGGCTTCGGCAGCCTTGGCCAGGGCGTTGAGCGGGCGAATGGCCAGGCGCACCGCCACCAGGGCAATGATCACCAGCACCAATACCCGCAGCAGATAAATGCGCATCACGTAATCGAACAGCAAGTCCATCGGGGAAGTACTGGTCCAGCCTTGTTCCTCGGTGGCCTGCACCTGCAGCCAGCGCCCGTCCGGCAAACGCAGGTCAATCAGGAATTGCCCCACCACAGGCCTGGAGCTGAGCAGAGTCGACAGCCCGGCATGCTGGCCCTCGGCATCCAGCAACTTGAGGCTCAACAGATGCAGGTTCTGGGTGTAGCCGGTTTTCTCCGAGAGCACTTTATTCAGCAAGCGCTCGGTGGCCTGGTCGCTGTCGCTGATGCTGCTTGTCACATCACTGGCCTGGTCACTCAGGGTCAGGCGAAAGCGCGGCGTATCGAGCAGCTTGATCAGCACATCCGCCTGCGCCGGATCGCTGTGTACCAGCCGCACCACGTCCGCCAGCCGCGTGGCGATCAGCCGGCTGGGGATTTCCAGCACCTGGCCGTGGCGCATGTCGTACCAGATGCTGCTGGTCAGGGCCTGGGCCGCGAGCATGCCGCTGACCAGGATCAGCACCAGCCGGCCGAACAGCGAACGCGGCAGCAGTTTCACGATTGCAGCGCCACGTCGTCGGCGGTGAGCATGTAACCCTCGTTGCGCACGGTCTTGATCAACCCGGCCGGCAACTGCGAGCGCAGTCGGCTGACGCACACATCAATCGAGCGGTCGAACGGCGTGCTGTCTTTGTCGAACACGTGGTTGAGCAAAAAGTCGCGGCTCAGCGGCCGGTTGGGATGCTGCAACAACAGGCGCAACACCCGGTAATCGGAGTTGCCGAGGCTGACCACCACGCCTTCCGGCGAAAGCAATTGGCGGGCCCGGGTGTCCAGCTGCCAGCCGGCAAAGCTGATGCTCGGTGCTTCATCGAGCCGCGCCCGGTCCGGAAAACTCTGCACCCGCCGCAGCACCACCTTGATCCGCACCAGCAACTCCCGCGGGTCGAACGGCTTGGGCAGGTAATCGTCGGCGCCGATTTCCAGGCCGACGATCCGGTCGATCAGCGTGCCCTTGGCGGTGAGCATGATCACCGGCGTGTTGGAGCTGACGCGCAATTCGCGGCACAAACTCAGGCCGTCTTCGCCGGGCAACATCAGGTCGAGGACGATCAGGTCGATGACATTCAGCGCCAGGCGGCGGCGCATTTCCTTGCCGTCGCCGGCGGTGGACACCTGGAAGCCGGCGTCACTCAGGTAGTCGCACAGCAATTGGCGGATTTGCGGGTCGTCATCAACGATCAGCAGGTGGTCTTGCTTGGCCATGGGGCAATTCGTCCGAAACTCAAAAGGCAGGAGATAGCCGAAACTTCAGCCAGGAGTACGCGCAAATGTAATGGAATGTTGTGGGAAGCGGTAATCACGCATCCACATTACAAAGCCACGGCATGGCGGCCGGTATCGGTCTTTAGACTACCGAATCTAAATGAGATTAATTGTAATTTAGCCTAGGTCACTCCGAATGCCATTGCCTACCCCGCGCGCCCTGTCGCTGCAATCTACCCTTGCGCCGATGTTCGGCCTGCTTGCCGCCGGCAGCGTTTCTCCCACCGCCTGGGCCGATGCGCCGGTGGCGGCGTCGAATGATTCAGTGCTGAGCCTGCCGGAAATCAAGATCGACGGTGAAGCCACTTCCGCCTTTAAAGTCGACCGGGTGACCTCGGCAAAAATCAGCCAGCCGCTGCTTGATGCCCCGCAAAGCGTAACCATCGTCCCGCAGCAAGTGCTCAAGGAGCAAAACGCGCAGACCTTGCAGGAAGTGTTGCGCAACGTGCCGGGCATCACCTTCATGTCCGGCGAAGGCAACCTGGGCTGGGGCGACCTGTTTTCGATTCGCGGGTTTTCCTCGGAGCAGAGCCTGACCGTCGACGGTGTGCGCGATGCCGGCCAATCGACCCGCACCGACACCTTCAACCTGCAACAGGCAGAAGTGTTCAAGGGCACCGGCTCGATCGAATCCGGCGTTTCCGCGGTAGGCGGCAGCGTCAACCTGGTGAGTAAAGAGGCGCATCTGGGGGATGCCAACAAACTCTCGGCCGGCATCGGCACCGACAGCTACCGCCGCCTCACCGGCGATTTCAACCAACAACTGAATGACACCACCGCCCTGCGCATCAACCTGATGAAGCACTACAACCAGGTGGCCGAGCGTGACGACGTGGACTACGACCGCTGGGGCATCGCGACCTCCCTCGGCTTCGGCCTGGGCACCGACACCCGCCTGTTTATCGACACCTTCTACCAGAAGGACGACAACACGCCGGACGGCGGCGTGCCGATCCAGCGCGGCACCGACGGCGACCGCATGCCGGGAGTCAAGCGCTCCAACTGGTATGGCGACTCGCACCTGTACACCCAGCAGACCAAAACCACTTCGCTGACCACCCGCTTCGAGCATGATTTCGACTGGAACGAAGCGACCCTGAAGAACCAGACCAAGTGGGAGCGTACCGACAACTTCGCGGTGCTCTCGCCCGCGCGCTTCTTCGCCGCCAACGGCAATGGCCAAAAAACCTGCACCGGCACGCGCTGTGCGACCTTGGGCTACACCGGCGTAGGACCGATCAGCCAAGTGCCCGGCAGCACGGTAAATGCCTACCCGGGATACGCCAACAGCGGTAACACCGCCTACGGTATTTTGCGAGGGAGCGACTTCGGCCAGTCGACGCGCTATACCATCCTCGACAACCAGACCGACTTCGCCTTCAAGCTCAATACCGGCGGGCTGGAACACGCGGTGGTCAGCGGGCTCGAGTTCTATCACGAGACCTACGGCGGCCTGAAACGCAACGCCGAAGTGCCAGCCGGCGACCTGTTCTTCGACATGAACGACCCGAACCACAGCTTCGCCAGCAGCGAAGTGACCAAGGGTGAAGGCCAGCCACGCTCAGTGATCGACAACGCCGGCATCTACCTGGGTGACACCATCACCCTGAATGAACAGTGGCAAGTGCTCGGCTCCCTGCGCTACGACAACTGGCAGGCCAAAACCACCCAGCGTGGCCAAGCGTCCATCGACAGCACCGACGGTGCCGTGAGCGGCCGGGTCGGCGCGGTGTACAAGCCGTTGCCTAACGGCAGCATCTACGTGTCCTACAGCGAAGCGGCACAACCGTCAGCCCTGGGTGCGTCGACCAACAACCAGATCTACGGCGCCGCGAGCACCAGCAACTACACCCCGGCCAAGTCGAAGACCTACGAGATCGGCACCAAGTGGGACATTGCCCACGACCTGCTGAACGTCACCGCCGCGATCTTCCGCACCGAACTGGACAACTCCTGGGAATACCAGGACGGCGAAAGCGCTCCGGTACGCGCCCTCCCCGCCAAGCGCGTAGACGGTGTGGAACTGGGCCTGCAAGGCAATATCAGTCCGCGCTGGACGGTGTACAGCGGGTTCTCCGCGCTGAAAAGCACCCAGACCAAAGGGGCCAACAAAGGCGAGGAAGCCAAGAACGTTCCCGACCTGACCGCCAACCTGTGGACCACCTACGCCGTCACCGACGACCTGAGCCTGAGTTACGGCGCGCAATACGTAGGACGCCGCCGCTACAGCGACAACAAATACGTCGGCGGCCTGAACAACAACAGCAGCTACGCCACCGGCCCGTCCGGCGTGTACGCGATCTACACCCGTGACCACGAAAAGGCCCCCGGCTACTGGCTCAACAACGTGGCTGCGCAATACAAAGTGACCAGGCAAACCACGGTCAACCTCAACCTGAACAACGTGTTTAACAAGTTCTACTACAGCCAGATCGGCGCGTCCCTGGACGGCTTCCAGCTCTACGGCATTCCGGGCGCCGGGCGCACGCTCACCGCCAGTGTCGACTATGAGTTTTAAGCCGTGCTGATCGAAATCCCCGGCCTGTTGAGTGCCGAAGAAGTCGCGGTGGCCGTCGCCACCCTGCTCGATCAACCGTGGGTCGACGGCAAGGTCACCGCCGGGCGACGCTCGGCCAGGGCGAAAAACAACCGGCAGCTGTCGGAAGACGCGCCGGTAGCGATTCGCCTGGGTGAGCAGATTCTGTCTCGGCTGTCGGACAACGCGCTGTTCATGTCCGCCGCCCTGCCGAAGAAAATCTACCCGCCGCTGTTCAACCGCTACAGCGGCGGCGAGGCCTTCGACTGGCATATCGACAATGCGATTCGCGGCCTCAAGGGTGTGCGCGAACGGGTGCGCACCGACATCTCCGCCACCTTGTTCCTGGCTGATCCGGCCAGCTACGACGGCGGCGAACTGGTGATCCGCGACACCTTCGGCGAGCACGCGGTGAAGCTGCCCGCCGGGCACCTGCTGATTTATCCCGGCAGCAGTTTGCACAAGATCAACCCGGTCACCCGCGGCGAGCGCATCGCCAGTTTCTTCTGGATCGAAAGCCTGGTGCGCGAAGACAGCCAGCGCCAACTGCTGCTGGACATGGACGTGGCGATTCAACGCCTCACCGCGCAACACGCCGACGACCACGCGCTGCTGCAACTGAGCGGCGCCTATCACAACCTTTTGCGGCGCTGGAGCGATGTCTGATGCGCCGCCTTCACCTGGAGTTCTCGCCATGCTGAAACCCCGCAACTTCCTCAAGCTGGGCGCGCTGTTTGCCGCGCTGATCCTCGGCCACGCCGAAACCGCCGCCGCCCATGAAGTCACCGACGTGCTGGGCCGCAAGGTCGAGGTGCCAGACCACGTGCAGCGCGTGGTGCTCGGCGAAGGCCGGCTGATTTCGGCCTTTGCCTTGCTGGACAAGGACGCGCCATTCCAACGGATTGTCGGCTGGCAGAATGACTTGAAACTGTTGGACGCCCACACCTATAACGCCTACGTGGCGAAATTTCCGACGGTAAAAGACATTCCGCTGATTGGCCAGGCGTCGGAGCAAAGCGTCAGCGCCGAGGAAATTCTTTCGCTGAAACCGGACCTGGCGGTGTTCAGCATTTCCGGCCATGGCCCGACTGAACACAGCCCGGTGGCGGACGTGTTGGCCAAGGCGGGCATTGCAGTGTTGTTCGTCGACTTCCGCATCAACCCGGTGCAAGGCACCCACGCCAGCATGACCGCCCTGGGCCAGGCCCTGGGCCGGGAAACCCAGGCCAAGGCGTTCCTCGACTTTTATGACCAGCACATCAAGGTGATCACCGACGCCGTCGCCACCTTGCCGGCCGGGCCGCGCCCGAGCGTGTTCCTGGAATTGCTGGCCGGCGCCTGGCAGGCACCGGGGCACACCACTGGCAAGAGCGGCATGGGTGAAGTGATCAAGCTGGTGGGCGGGCGCAACATCGCCGCCGACGTGGTGCCGGGGGCGCTGGGAGATATCAGTGTCGAGTACGCGCTGAAAGCTGACCCGGATGTGTATGTGGCCACCGGCAATCACAAGCCCGGGTTGATTCTGGGTGCTGGCGTGAGCAACGAAGACGCGCGTGCCGCGTTTGACGCCGTGCTGGCCCGCCCTGAGTTTGTGAACCTTCGGGCGATTCGTGAGGGCAATTCCCACGGTCTGTGGCATGACTTCTACAACTCGCCGTACAACCTGCTGGCGATTGAAGCGCTGGCCAAGTGGGTGCATCCGGAATTGTTCGCCAAGCTGGATCCCAAGGCGACCATGGAAGCGATGAACCAACAGTTCCTCGGCATGCCGCTGCAGGGTGCTTACTGGATTGATGGCAAACCCAAGTAATTCTTCTGTAGGAACACGGTAAGTGTGGGAGCGGGCTTGCTCGCGAATGCGGTGTATCAGTCGACATATTCGCTGACGGGTGCACCGCATTCGCGAGCAAGTCGAATCGTCGCACCGCCGCTCCCACATTTTGATCTCCATCGTTTTCGAGATTGTGTAATCCAATGACCACTCAAACCCTCGACCTCGCCACCGCCAGCCAAGGCTATCGCCGCCTGCTCGCGCGTCGTTGCTGGCTGCTGGCCCTGCTGGGTGGCGCGCTGATGTGCGCGATCCTCGTGGACCTGGCCAGCGGCCCGTCGGGCATGGGCCTTGGCGCCCTGCTCGATGGCTTGCTGCACCCGGCCCACCTGAGCGCCACCGACCAGGTGATCATCTGGAACGTGCGCCTGCCCTACGCCTTGATGGCGGTGTTGGTCGGTTGTGCGCTGTCGCTGGCGGGCGCCGAGATGCAGGCGATCCTTAACAACCCGCTCGCCAGTCCGTTCACCCTGGGGGTTTCCTCGGCGGCGGCGTTGGGCGCGTCCCTGGTGATTGTGTTTCCAGTGACGACGCTGTGGGTGTCGGCCAATACGGCGATTTCCATTTCAGCCTTTGTGTTTGCCGCCGCCTCGGTCTTTTTGCTGCAAGCCATGTCGCGCCTGCGCGGTGCCGGGGTGGAAAGCCTGGTGCTGTTCGGGATTGCCCTGGTGTTCAGTTGCAACGCGGTGGTCGCCCTGTTGCAACTGGTCGCCACCGAAGATGTGCTGCAACAACTGGTGTTCTGGACCCTGGGCAGCGTGACCCGGGCCAACTGGGACAAGCTCGGCATCCTCGCGTTGGTGGTCGCCGTGGTCATGCCCTTTTCCTTCGCGGCCGCGCCACGCCTGACCCTGTTGCGCATGGGCGAAGACCGCGCGCAAAGCTTCGGTGTCGATGTGAAGCGCCTGCGGTTTTTCTCGTTGTTGCGTATCAGCCTGCTGTCGGCCACCGCCGTGGCGTTTGTGGGAACCATCGGATTTATCGGCCTGGTGGGTCCGCACATCGCGCGGATTCTGGTGGGTGAAGACCAGCGCTTCCTGCTGCCGGCCAGCGCGCTTGTCGGCGCGTTACTGTTGTCGCTGTCATCCATCGCCAGCAAGCTGATCATGCCCGGGGTGATCGTACCCGTGGGTATCGTCACCGCGCTGGTGGGCGTGCCGATTTTCGTGTTGCTGGTGTTCAAGCGCGGGAGGCAGTTATGAGCAGCGGGCTGTCGATTCAGAACGCCCAGGTCAGTTATGGCCGGCGCCAGATTGTGCATGACCTGAGCTTGCCAACCCTGGCCCACGGCAGTTTGACCGCGTTGATCGGACCGAACGGTGCGGGCAAGTCGACGTTGCTGCGGGCTGTGGCGGGGCTGGAAAAGATGCAGGGCGTTGTCAGATTGGGTGACCTGGACCTGACGAAAATGTCCGTCGGTGAACGCGCCCGGCGTGTGACCTATATGCCGCAAAACCTTCCGCCGGGCTTGAGCCTGAGTGTGATGGAAAGCGTGATCGCCGCGCTGCGGGTGGCGAACGTCGAGGGCATTGCGCTTTCAAGCGACGCGTGCATGCGCGAGGCCTTTGATGCGTTGCAAAGGATTGGCATCGCTCATCTGGCGGATCAGCTATTGAGCACGTTATCCGGCGGCCAGCGGCAACTGGTCAGCCTGGCGCAACTGATTGCGCGCCGGCCACAGGTGATGCTGCTGGATGAACCCACCAGTGCGCTGGACTTGAACTACCAGTTGAAGGTCATGGATTGCGTGCGCGACCTGGTGCGGGAACACAACCTGATCGCCGTGGTGGTGCTGCACGACATCAACCTCGCGGCGCGCTATGCCGACCATATCGCGGTGCTGCGCCAGGGCCGGCTGTACGCCAGTGGCGCGGCGTATGACGTGCTGGATACGGCGCTGTTTGCCGAAGTCTATGGTGTGCGGGTACGCATCGAGCGATGCTCACAACAAACGTTGCAGGTGTTGGTGGACGGCGCGGTGGCTTAGATCCTCTGTGGCGAGGGAGCTTGCTCCCGTTGGGCTGCGTAGCAGCCCCAAAATCTGTGCACGCGCGTCTTCAGGCGGACTGAGGTGAGGCACTCGGGAGCGCTTCGCACTGGAGCTCCAGCCTGGTCCAGCGGGAGCAAGCTCCCTCGCCACAACGGTCACTCCAGCAACTGTTTGGAGGAAATCACTGTGGCGTACTCGCCGTGCAGGTTACCCAACGACATGGCATGTACCGCCTGCGCCGAATGCATCTGCCCGAAAAAGTCCGCCTTGTCGAAGGTGTAGCAGGCATCTTCGATAACCCACGTCTCAAACCCCAGGTTGCCGGCACTGCGGGCCGTGGCCTCCACCGAGTTATGGGTGGCCACGCCCACCAGCACCACTTGCCGAAGCCCGGCCTCATGCAACCTCGCTTCCAGCCCCGTCCCACAAAATGCGTCCGGCACCCGTTTCTGGATCAACTGCTCACCCGCCTGCGGAATAAATGCATCCTGAAACTCCACCCCCGACTGCTGCGGCCAGAACACCGATTCCGGCGAATGGGACAGATGCTGCACATGAATCACCGGCCAGCCTTCGCGCCGCCAATGCGCCAGCAACGCCTGCATGCGCGCCTCGGCGTGCGGATTATTGCGCCGTCCCAGCCTGGGATGATGAATGCCTTTTTGCTGGTCAATCAGAATCAACGCTGCGCCCGCACGAATTTCCATATCGATAGACCCAAATGTTTCATTGAATTTTCGTCACCCTAACATCACCTATACCTACAGGCATTCGCTCAAGCATCACCACCCTTGGAGAGCTTCATGATCGACCTGTATTACTGGACCACCCCCAACGGTCACAAAGTGTCGTTGTTCCTGGAAGAAGCCGGCCTGCCTTACGAGGTACACCCGATCAACATCGGCCAGGGCGATCAGTTCAAGCCCGACTTCCTGAAGATCGCCCCCAATAACCGCATCCCGGCCATCGTCGATCAGAACCCGACCGACGGCGGCGCGCCGATTTCCCTGTTCGAATCCGGTGCGATCCTGCTGTACCTCGCGGAAAAAACCGGCAAGTTCATTCCCCAGGACCTGCGTGGTCGTCAGGAAGCGCTGCAATGGCTGTTCTGGCAAATGGGTGGCCTGGGGCCGATGGCCGGCCAGAATCACCACTTCAGCCAGTTCGCCCCGGAAAAGATTCCCTACGCGATCAAACGCTATGTGGATGAGACCGCCCGCCTGTATGGCGTGCTGGACCGGCGCCTGGCCGACCGCACGTTCGTGGCCGGCGAGGAATACAGCATTGCCGACATGGCGATCTACCCGTGGATCGTTTCCCACAAGTGGCAGAGCCAGAAGCTGGAAGACTTCCCACATGTAGAACGCTGGTTCAACCACATCAAGCAACGCCCGGCGACGGTGCGAGCCTATGAGCTGGTGCAGAAGGTCAATCCGCCAAAATCCTGAAGGTCAACGGGATCAAAATGTGGGAGCGGGCTTGCTCGCGAATGCGGTGGATCAGCCACAACTCTTTTAGCTGATACACCGCATTCGCGAGCAAGCCCGCTCCCACACTGATTTGTGCCCGACTAGAAACCTTACGCAAATCCTGAAATAAGCATCGCCTCCCGCTTGCGTCGTTTCGCCGCGCTCACTAACGTAGCGCCTTTACTGACGCTACCCCCCGCAGGAGCTTTGCCATGGCCTCGCCAGCCCTCTCACACTTTCTTCCCCGGTTCGGCGTTGCCGCGGCAATTGCCAGTGCCTTGGGCCTGGCCGGTTGCCAGTTACAGAGCACCCAAGACACCCTGCCTCCGGTTTCCGGCGTACAGCCGATCAAGGGCCTGGCGCAGAACGTTTCGGTGCGCCGCAACAGCCAGGGCATCCCGCTGATTGAAAGCAGCACCTTCCACGATGCGCTGTTCACCCTGGGCTACGTGCACGCCAGCGACCGCATCACCCAGATGGTCACCCTGCGCCTGCTGGCCCAGGGCCGCCTGGCGGAAATGTCCGGGCCGGATGTGCTGGATGTCGACCGTTTCATGCGGGCGGTCAACCTGCGCAAAAGCGCCGGCGAGCTATATAACGCCTCGTCGCCGCGCCTCAAGCGCTTCTTTGAGGTGTATGCGCGCGGGGTCAACGCCTACCTGTTCCGCTACCGCGACAAGCTGCCGCCAGACCTGGCCCAGACTGGCTACAAGCCTGAATACTGGAAGCCGGAAGATTCGGCGCTGCTGTTCTGCCTGCTGAATTTCAGCGAGTCGACCAACTTGCAGGAAGAGCTGTCGTCATTGGTGCTCGCGCAAAAAGTCGGTGCCGACAAACTCGCCTGGCTGACCCCGAGCTACCCGGATGAACCGCTGCCAGTGGCCGAGTCCGACAAGCTCAAGGGCATCAACCTGGGCCAGATCCCGGGCCTCGCTGCGCTGACCAGCCTCAGCGAGCACCTCGGCCCCCTCAACACCCTGGGCACGTCCAGCTCCAGCAACTGGGCGATCGGCCCGCAGCGCAGCCGCAGTAACAAGAGCCTGCTGGCCAATGACCTGTCGACCTCGATGCAGGCTCCGTCGCTGTGGAACTACGTGCAGATCCGCTCGCCGAAATACCAGGCCGCCGGTGTGTCCATCGCCGGTTTGCCAACCCTGCTTTCCGGCTTCAACGGCAAGGTGGCCTGGAGCATGAGCCAGGTCTCGGGTGACACCCAGGACGTATTCCTGGAGAAGGTCAAGCGCCAGGGCAACGCGCTGTACTACGAGAACAACGGCAAATGGCTGCCCGCCATCGTGCGCAACGAAACCTACTTCGCCAAGGGCCAGCGGCCGATTCGCGAAGCGGTGTACGAAACCCGCCACGGGCCGCTGCTCAACAGTGCCCAGTCGCTGACCAGCGGCTACGGCCTGGCGTTGCAAACCGCCGATTTCAAGGACGACAAGAGCCTGGACGCGTTCTTCGACCTGTCCCGTGCGCAAACCGCCGGTAAAGCGTCTGACGCCACCCGGGAAATTCGCGCAATTGCCTTGAACATGGTCTTCGCCGACGCCAGCAGCATTGGCTGGCAAGTGACCGGGCGGTTCCCCAACCGCCGTGAAGGCGAAGGCCTGGTGCCATCGCCGGGCTGGGACGGGCGTTTCGACTGGGATGGCTACGCCGACGCGATGCTGCACCCCTACGATCAGGACCCGGCCCAGGGTTGGATCGGCACGGCCAACCAGCGCACCATTCCCCGTGGCTACGGCATGCAACTGTCCAACTCGTGGGCCGCGCCGGAACGCGCCGAACGTATCGCGCAACTGGCCGGCAGCAGCAAGCATGACAGCCGCAGCATGATTGCCATGCAGTACGACCAGACCACCACGTTTGCCGCCAAGCTCAAGAGCATGTTCCAGGCGCCGGGCATGGCCCACCCGCTGAAACAGGCAATCGATGGATTGCCGGTGGCAGACCAGGCCAAGGCGCGGGAAGCACTGGGCCGCCTGATGGCCTTCGACGGTCGGCTGGCATCCACCTCCGCCGACGCGGCGATTTATGAGTTGTTCCTGCAGGAAAGCGCCAAGCAGATTTTCCTCGACGAACTCGGTCCGGAAAACAGCGCCACCTGGAAAGCCTTTATCGGTAACGCCAACCTGTCGTACTCGGCGGTGGCCGACCACCTGCTGGGGCGCGAAGACAGCCCGTTCTGGAATGACGCCCGCACCGGGCAGAAAACCGACAAGCCGGCGATCCTCGCCCGCAGCCTGGCCGCCGCGATCACCGCAGGCGACAGCGCGCTGGGCGCCGATCACAAGGCCTGGCAGTGGGGCAAACTGCACAGCTACACCTGGAAGAACACCAGCGGCCAGGCCATTCGCGGCCCACTGGCCGCGGGCGGCGATCACAACACCCTGAACAGCGCACCGTATAGCTGGGGCCAGAGTTTCGACACGACCCAGGTGCCGGCGCTGCGGATGATTGTCGACTTCGGCCTGGCGGAACCGATGATGGGCCAAAGCGGCATCGGCCAATCCGGCAACCCGGCCAGCCCGAACTATGCCAATGGCATCGACCCGTGGCTGAAGGCGCAATACCTGAGCTTCCCGATGCAGCCACAGAACTTTGACGGGGTGTACGGGAAGACGCGGTTGACGCTGGTGCCGGGCAAGTAACCCGGTTTCCCTGACTCAACCGGATCAAAATGTGGGAGCGGGCTTGCTGTGGTGAGCGGGCTTGCCCCGCGTTGGGCTGCGAAGCAGCCCCATCAATCTGTGGTGAACCCGACGGGGGACAAGCCCCCTCACCACAGCAAGCCCGCTCCCACATTTGATTGCATGCATTCCGATAGAACTTCTCCACCCGCCCTCGCCTCATAATTAACAAGCCCACCTCCACGGCACGCCCATGGACCTTGTTATCGCCCGGCCCGAAGGCCTCTACTGCCCCGCCGGGGATTTCTACATCGACCCCTGGCGCCCGGTGGAACGTTCGGTCATCACCCACGCCCACGGCGACCACGCCCGCACCGGCAACCAACACTACCTGGCCGCCGCCCCCGGCGAAGGTATCCTGCGCTCGCGCCTCGGCCAGGACATCAACCTGCAAACCCTGGCCTACGGCGAAAGCCTGCGCCACCACGGCGTCACCTTGAGTTTCCACCCCGCCGGCCATGTCCTCGGCTCCGCCCAGGTGCGCCTGGAATACCAGGGTGAAGTCTGGGTCGCCTCCGGCGACTATAAAGTCGAGCCCGACGGCACCTGCGCGCCGTTCGAACCGGTGCGCTGCCATACGTTTATCACCGAATCGACCTTCGGCCTGCCGATCTACCGCTGGCAGCCCCAGGCGCAGATTTTTGCCGGGATCAACGACTGGTGGCAGGCCAATATCGCCGCCGGCAAGGCCAGCGTGTTGTTCTGTTATTCCTTCGGCAAAGCCCAGCGGATTCTCCACGGCATCGACGCCAGCATCGGCCCGATCCTCAGCCATGGCGCGGTCGAACCCTTGAACCGGGTGTACCGCGAAGCTGGCATCTATATCCCTGAAACCCTCTACGCAGGCGACTTCAAAAAGACCGACCCTTTGTTGCGCCAGGCCCTGATCATCGCCCCGCCCTCCGCCGGTGGCAGCACCTGGATTCGCCGCTTCGGCGACTACAGTGACGCCTTCGCCAGCGGCTGGATGCGCCTGCGCGGAACCCGGCGGCGGCGCGGCGTGGATCGCGGCTTTGTGCTCTCGGACCACGCCGATTGGCCCGGACTGTTATGGGCCATTGAGCAAACCGGTGCCGAGCGGGTAATGGTCACCCACGGTTCTGTGGGCGTATTGGTCAGGCACCTGCGGGAAAAGGGCCTGGATGCCCAGGGATTCACCACCGAATACGGCGATGACGAAGAGGAGGCCACGTCATGAAAGCCTTCGCCGAGCTGTACGCCAACCTCGACGCCACCACCTCCAGCAACGCCAAGCTCGCCGCCTTGCAGGCTTATTTCCTACAGGCGCCCGCGGAAGATGCTGCGTGGGCGGTGTACTTTTTATCCGGCGGCCGGCCCCGACAACTGGTGCCCACCCGGTTGATGCGGGACATGGCCACCGAAGCCGCGAGCATTGAGCCGTGGCTGTTCGAAGAGAGTTATCAGTCGGTAGGCGACCTGGCGGAAACCATTTCCCTGCTGTTACCGGAATCGCCCCACACCTCGGACGATGGTCTGGCCGTGTGGCTGGAAGAAAAACTCCTGCCCTTGCGTGGCCTGCCGCCAGAAGAACTGGCAGAACGCCTGCCCGCGTTGTGGGCACAGCTGGATCAGCCGAGCCTGATGCTCTGCATCAAGCTGATCACCGGCAGCTTCCGGGTCGGTGTGTCGAAGTTGCTGGTCACCCGCGCCCTGGCCGCCATGGCCGGGCTGGACAGCAAACGCGTGGCCCAGCGGCTGGTGGGCTACACCGACCTGTCGAACCGTCCGACGGCCGAAGGCTATTTGAAGCTGATTGCCGCCGAATCGTCCGACGAACACGCCCAGCGTGGCGGGCAGCCTTATCCGTTTTTCCTGGCCCATGGCCTGGCCCAGCCGGTGGAGCAGTTCGATGCCTTGCTCGGCTCCCCTGCTGACTGGCAAGTGGAATGGAAGTGGGACGGTATCCGCGCACAACTGGTCAAGCGCGAAGGCCGCTTGTGGGTCTGGTCTCGGGGCGAAGAACTGGTCACCGAGCGCTTTCCGGAGCTTCATGACCTGGAAAACAGCCTGCCCGATGGCACGGTGATCGACGGCGAAATCGTGGTGTGGAAGGACTCGGTGCAACCCTTCGCCCTGCTGCAACAGCGCATTGGCCGCAAGACCCTGGGCAAGAAAATCCTCGAAGACGCGCCGGTCGCCGTGCTCGCTTATGACCTGCTGGAACACCACGGCGAAGACTGGCGCAACCACACCCAGGCCGAACGCCGGGCGCAACTGGAGCTGGTGGTCAGCGACTGCGACCAGCCAACGTTGCGCACGTCGCCATTGCTGATCGGCGATAGCTGGCAAGACTTGGCAGAGCAGCGTGAGGCGTCCCGCAGCCTGGGCGTGGAAGGCATGATGCTCAAGGCCCGGGACGGGCTCTACGGCGTGGGCCGGACCAAGGACATGGGCGTGTGGTGGAAGTGGAAAGTCGACCCGTTCAGTGTCGATGCGGTGCTGATCTATGCCCAGCGCGGCCATGGCCGGCGCGCCAGCCTGTACAGCGACTACACCTTTGCGGTGTGGGACGGCCCGCCCGGTACTGAGCGTACGTTGGTGCCGTTCGCCAAGGCGTATTCCGGGCTGACCGATGAGGAAATGCGCAAGGTCGACGCCATCGTACGCAAGACCACCGTGGAGAAATTCGGCCCAGTGAGCAGCGTCACGCCGAGCATGGTGTTTGAACTGGGTTTTGAAGGGATTGCCCTGTCCAAGCGGCACAAGAGCGGAATTGCGGTGCGTTTCCCGAGGATGTTGCGCTGGCGCCAGGACAAGGCCGTCGAGGAAGCCGACAACCTGGCGACCCTGCAGGATTTACTGGCCTGACACGTCTCTCACGAACGCCACCGATCAATGTGGGAGCGGGCTTGCTCGCGAATGCGGTGTGTCAGTCAATACATGTACCGACTGATCCACCGCATTCGCGAGCAAGCCCGCTCCCACATTTGAAAACCTCACACGCCCCAAAATAATGCATAGATTGATCAATGCCCATTTTCGGGCATTTCCTACTGGCACAACTCCTTAATCTCACCTTTTAAAACGACCATTCGGAACTATGGTGCAGAAATTGCTACTTGAGTCCGGTCTGACACCGTTCAGTAACAGTCCTAACCGCGCCACAAGCGCTTATCTTGGTTTCCAGGGATTACATAATGAAAAAAGCATTGCTGACCCTTTCTGCACTGGCTCTGTGCATGGCCGCCGGTTCCGCGCTGGCCAAGGAATACAAGGAATTGCGTTTTGGTGTCGATCCGTCCTACGCGCCGTTTGAGTCTAAAGCCGCTGACGGCAGCCTGGTGGGCTTCGATATCGACCTGGGCAATGCCATCTGTGCCGAGCTGAAGGTCAAGTGCAAGTGGGTCGAAAGTGATTTCGACGGCATGATTCCAGGCCTCAACGCCAACAAGTTTGACGGCGTGATTTCCTCGATGACCGTGACCGAAGCCCGTGAAAAGGCGATCGACTTCTCCAACGAGCTGTTCTCCGGCCCAACTTCCCTGGTGTTCAAAAAGGGCGCGAACTACTCCACGCCTGAGTCCCTGAAGGGTAAAACCGTGGGCTACGAGCAAGGCACCATCCAGGAAGCCTACGCCAAGGCCGTACTGGACAAGGCCGGTGTCACCACCAAGGCCTACGCCAACCAGGACCAGGTGTACGCCGACCTGACTTCCGGCCGCCTGGACGCTTCCGTGCAGGACATGCTGCAAGCCGAACTGGGCTTTTTGAAGTCGCCAGCCGGTGCTGACTACGAAGTCAGCAAGGCCATCGACGATCCACTGCTGCCGTCCAAAACTGCGGTCGGTATCAAAAAAGGTAACAAAGACCTCAAGGCCTTGTTGGATAAAGGTATCAAAGCGTTACACGATGATGGCACCTACGCCACCATCCAGAAGAAACACTTTGGCGATCTGAACCTGTACAGCGGCAAATAATGCCTGGGGCGCCCTTCCTCTGGAGGGGCGCTTTTTTATCGCCATAGGTCCTGATTTATGTTCGAAGATCTTTTGCAAACCCTGGGGCTCAGTGCCTTCAGCTTGAAGGGTTTCGGCCCGCTGTTGCTGCAAGGCACCTGGATGACCGTCAAGTTGTCGGTGTTCTCCCTGGCCGTCAGCGTGTTGCTGGGCCTGCTCGGGGCTACTGCCAAACTGTCCAGCCTGCCGTTCCTGCGGGTTCCCGCGCAGATCTACACCACCCTGATTCGCGGCGTGCCCGACCTGGTGCTGATGCTGCTGATTTTCTACAGCCTGCAAATCTGGCTGACCAGCTTTACCGACTTTATGGAATGGGACTACATCGAGATCGACCCATTCAGCGCCGGGGTCATCACCCTGGGCTTTATCTACGGTGCGTATTTCACCGAGACCTTTCGCGGCGCGATCCTCGCCGTGCCCCGTGGCCAATTGGAGGCCGCCACGGCCTACGGGCTCACGCGTGGCCAGCGGTTTCGCTTCGTGACCTTCCCGCAGATGATGCGCTTCGCCCTGCCGGGCATTAACAACAACTGGTGCGTGATGCTCAAGGCCACCGCCCTGGTGTCGATCATCGGCCTGGCCGACCTGGTCAAGGCCGCTCAGGATGCCGGCAAGAGTACTTATCAGCTGTTCTATTTCCTGGTGATCGCCGCGTTTATCTACCTGTTGATCACCAGCGCGTCCAACTTCGTCCTGCGCCGCCTCGAACGGCGCTACTCCGCAGGCTCCCGGGAGGCAGTGCGATGATCGAACTTATCCAGCAATACTGGCGCCCCTTCCTTTATAGCGACGGCCAGCACATCACCGGGCTGGCCATGACGATGTGGCTGCTCAGCGCGTCGATCTTCATCGGCTTCCTGGTATCGATCCCGCTGTCCATTGCGCGGGTGTCGCGCAATCGCTGGGTGCGCTGGCCGGTGCAGTTCTACACCTACCTGTTTCGCGGCACGCCGCTGTATATCCAGTTGCTGATTTGCTACACCGGGATCTACAGCATCGCGGCGGTTCGCGCGCAGCCGGTGCTGGACGCGTTCTTTCGTGATGCGATGAACTGCACGATTCTCGCCTTCGCCCTCAACACCTGCGCCTACACCACGGAGATTTTTGCCGGGGCGATCCGCAGCATGGCCCACGGCGAAGTCGAAGCGGCGAAAGCCTACGGCCTCAGCGGCTGGAAGCTGTATGCCTACGTGATCATGCCGTCGGCCCTGCGCCGCTCGCTGCCGTACTACAGTAATGAAGTAATCCTGATGCTGCACTCGACGACGGTGGCCTTCACCGCGACCATCCCGGATATCCTGAAAGTCGCCCGGGACGCCAACTCGGCCACCTACATGACCTTTCAATCATTCGGTATCGCTGCGCTGATCTACCTGACCGTGACCTTTGCCCTGGTCGGTCTGTTTCGTCTGGCGGAGCGTCGCTGGCTGGCCTTTCTCGGCCCCAGCCACTAAGGAGCCTTCATGCGTCATCAGATTCATCCACTTGTGGCTCCGGTGCCGGGCACGGAGCGACAAATCCACAGTTTCCACTTCGGGCCGGAGCAGGCCGAAGGCAAGGTCTACATCCAGTCGTCACTGCACGCCGACGAATTGCCGGGCATGCTGGTGGCCTGGCACTTGAAGGCGCGCCTGGCGGAGCTGGCTGCGGCCGGCCGCCTGCGCAGCGAGATCGTGCTGGTGCCGATCGCCAACCCGACCGGCCTGGAACAAGTGTTGATGGACATCCCCCTGGGCCGCTATGAGCTGGAAAGCGGGCAGAACTTCAACCGCCTGTTTGTCGACCTGTCCGACGAGGTTGGCAATCAAGTCGAAGGCCTGCTGGGAGATGATCCTGCGCACAACGTCGAACTGATCCGCGATGCGCTGACCATGGCCCTGGCGGCGCAAACGCCCGTCACACAACTGGAATCCCAACGCCTGGTGCTGCAACGCCTGGCGTGTGATGCCGACATGGTGCTGGACCTGCACTGCGACTTCGAAGCCGTTGCACACCTGTACACCACCCCCGAGGCGTGGCCGCAGGTGGAGCCGCTGGCGCGCTATATCGGTTCGGAAGCCAGCCTGTTGGCTACCGATTCCGGTGGGCAGTCGTTCGATGAGTGTTTCACGCTGGTGTGGTGGCAATTGCAACAACGGTTTGGCGAGCGCTTCCCGATTCCGATGGGCAGCTTTTCCGTCACCGTCGAGTTGCGCGGCCAGGGCGACGTCAACCACGGCCTGGCCAGCCTCGACTGCCAGGCGATCATCGATTACCTGATTCACTTCGGCGCAATCAGCGGCGAGCCGGCATCGCTGCCGGAATTGCCCTACCCCGCCACACCGCTGGCGGGCGTCGAGCCGGTGGCCACACCCGTGGGCGGCTTGCTGGTATTCAGCGCGCTGCCTGGGGAATACGTGGACGCCGGGCAACTGATCGCCGAAATCATCGACCCCATTTCCGACCGCGTAACGCCAGTGCATTGCCGCAATGCCGGGCTGCTTTACGCTCGTTCGCTGCGGCGCATGGCCACTGCCGGGATGGTCATTGCCCATGTCGCCGGCACTGAAGCCTATCGCAGCGGCTACCTACTTTCGCCTTGAGGATGCACGCCCCATGTACAAATTGACCGTTGAAGGCCTGCATAAAAGCTATGGCGACAATGAGGTGCTCAAAGGTGTCTCGCTCAAGGCCAGGACCGGTGATGTGATCAGCTTGATCGGCGCCAGTGGCTCGGGCAAGAGTACCTTTTTGCGGTGTATCAATTTTCTTGAACAGCCCAATGATGGCGCGATGACGCTGGATGGGCAGCAGATTCGCATGGTCAGTGACCGCCATGGGATGCGCGTGGCGGATGATGCTGAGTTGCAGCGCCTGCGTACGCGGTTGGCGATGGTGTTTCAGCATTTCAATCTGTGGAGCCACATGAGTGTGCTGGAGAACATCACCATGGCGCCGCGCCGGGTGCTGGGTTGCAGCAAGAAGGACGCCGAGGATCGCGCTCGCCGGTATCTGGACAAGGTGGGGTTGCCGGCGCGGGTGGCCGGTCAATATCCGGCGTTTTTGTCGGGTGGCCAGCAACAGCGGGTGGCGATTGCCAGGGCGCTGGCGATGGAGCCGGAGGTGATGCTGTTTGACGAGCCGACTTCGGCGCTTGACCCGGAGTTGGTGGGTGAGGTGTTGAAGGTGATCCAGGGTCTGGCTGAGGAAGGCCGGACGATGATCATGGTGACCCATGAGATGAGCTTTGCGCGCAAGGTGTCGAGCCAGGTGCTGTTTTTGCACAAGGGGTTGGTGGAGGAACAGGGTGCGCCGGAGGATGTGCTGGGTAATCCGAAGAGCGAGCGGTTGCAGCAGTTTTTGAGTGGGAATTTGAAGTAGCCCGCAGGGGTTGGGTGTATATCCGTTATTTAGGTAACGGCCACTTATGGTTCCGCTCTTACAGCGGCTCACTTTTGAACAGCGCAAAAGTAAGCAAAACGCTCTTGCCCCACCACTCGGCTCCTCGCTTAGGCTCGGAGTGCCCTCACTCCGGCTTTGGACCGTGGGCCGCCGTCATGGGCCATCCCTGGCC
>NZ_JACAPY010000055.1:226-3377 GCF_013385455.1 Pseudomonas sp. G1002 | reverse complement strand
TTGATTTCTAGTCTTTGATTAGATCGTTCTTTAAAAATTTGGGTATGTGATAGAAAGATAGACTGAACGTTACTTTCACTGGTAACGGATCAGGCTAAGGTAAAATTTGTAAGTAATTGCGAATTTTCGGCGAATGTCGTCTTCACAGTATAACCAGATTGCTTGGGGTTATATGGTCAAGTGAAGAAGCGCATACGGTGGATGCCTTGGCAGTCAGAGGCGATGAAAGACGTGGTAGCCTGCGAAAAGCTTCGGGGAGTCGGCAAACAGACTTTGATCCGGAGATGTCTGAATGGGGGAACCCAGCCATCATAAGATGGTTACCTTACACTGAATACATAGGTGTATGGAGCGAACCAGGGGAACTGAAACATCTAAGTACCCTGAGGAAAAGAAATCAACCGAGATTCCCTTAGTAGTGGCGAGCGAACGGGGACTAGCCCTTAAGTGGCTTTGAGATTAGCGGAACGCTCTGGAAAGTGCGGCCATAGTGGGTGATAGCCCTGTACGCGAAAATCTCTTAGTCATGAAATCGAGTAGGACGGAGCACGAGAAACTTTGTCTGAATATGGGGGGACCATCCTCCAAGGCTAAATACTACTGACTGACCGATAGTGAACTAGTACCGTGAGGGAAAGGCGAAAAGAACCCCGGAGAGGGGAGTGAAATAGATCCTGAAACCGTATGCGTACAAGCAGTGGGAGCAGACTTTGTTCTGTGACTGCGTACCTTTTGTATAATGGGTCAGCGACTTATTTTCAGTGGCGAGCTTAACCGAATAGGGGAGGCGTAGCGAAAGCGAGTCTTAATAGGGCGTCTAGTCGCTGGGAATAGACCCGAAACCGGGCGATCTATCCATGGGCAGGTTGAAGGTTGGGTAACACTAACTGGAGGACCGAACCGACTACCGTTGAAAAGTTAGCGGATGACCTGTGGATCGGAGTGAAAGGCTAATCAAGCTCGGAGATAGCTGGTTCTCCTCGAAAGCTATTTAGGTAGCGCCTCATGTATCACTGTAGGGGGTAGAGCACTGTTTCGGCTAGGGGGTCATCCCGACTTACCAAACCGATGCAAACTCCGAATACCTACAAGTGCCGAGCATGGGAGACACACGGCGGGTGCTAACGTCCGTCGTGAAAAGGGAAACAACCCAGACCGTCAGCTAAGGTCCCAAAGTTATGGTTAAGTGGGAAACGATGTGGGAAGGCTTAGACAGCTAGGAGGTTGGCTTAGAAGCAGCCACCCTTTAAAGAAAGCGTAATAGCTCACTAGTCGAGTCGGCCTGCGCGGAAGATGTAACGGGGCTCAAACCATACACCGAAGCTACGGGTATCACCTTCGGGTGATGCGGTAGAGGAGCGTTCTGTAAGCCTGTGAAGGTGAGTTGAGAAGCTTGCTGGAGGTATCAGAAGTGCGAATGCTGACATGAGTAACGATAATGGGTGTGAAAAACACCCACGCCGAAAGACCAAGGTTTCCTGCGCAACGTTAATCGACGCAGGGTTAGTCGGTCCCTAAGGCGAGGCTGAAAAGCGTAGTCGATGGAAAACAGGTTAATATTCCTGTACTTCTGGTTATTGCGATGGAGGGACGGAGAAGGCTAGGCCAGCTTGGCGTTGGTTGTCCAAGTTTAAGGTGGTAGGCTGGAATCTTAGGTAAATCCGGGATTCTAAGGCCGAGAGCTGATGACGAGTTATCTTTTAGATGACGAAGTGGTTGATGCCATGCTTCCAAGAAAAGCTTCTAAGCTTCAGGTAACCAGGAACCGTACCCCAAACCGACACAGGTGGTTGGGTAGAGAATACCAAGGCGCTTGAGAGAACTCGGGTGAAGGAACTAGGCAAAATGGCACCGTAACTTCGGGAGAAGGTGCGCCGGTGAGGGTGAAGGACTTGCTCCGTAAGCTCATGCCGGTCGAAGATACCAGGCCGCTGCGACTGTTTATTAAAAACACAGCACTCTGCAAACACGAAAGTGGACGTATAGGGTGTGACGCCTGCCCGGTGCCGGAAGGTTAATTGATGGGGTTAGCTAACGCGAAGCTCTTGATCGAAGCCCCGGTAAACGGCGGCCGTAACTATAACGGTCCTAAGGTAGCGAAATTCCTTGTCGGGTAAGTTCCGACCTGCACGAATGGCGTAACGATGGCGGCGCTGTCTCCACCCGAGACTCAGTGAAATTGAAATCGCTGTGAAGATGCAGTGTATCCGCGGCTAGACGGAAAGACCCCGTGAACCTTTACTATAGCTTTGCACTGGACTTTGAATTTGCTTGTGTAGGATAGGTGGGAGGCTTTGAAGCGTGGACGCCAGTTCGCGTGGAGCCAACCTTGAAATACCACCCTGGCAACTTTGAGGTTCTAACTCAGGTCCGTTATCCGGATCGAGGACAGTGTATGGTGGGTAGTTTGACTGGGGCGGTCTCCTCCTAAAGAGTAACGGAGGAGTACGAAGGTGCGCTCAGACCGGTCGGAAATCGGTCGTAGAGTATAAAGGCAAAAGCGCGCTTGACTGCGAGACAGACACGTCGAGCAGGTACGAAAGTAGGTCTTAGTGATCCGGTGGTTCTGTATGGAAGGGCCATCGCTCAACGGATAAAAGGTACTCCGGGGATAACAGGCTGATACCGCCCAAGAGTTCATATCGACGGCGGTGTTTGGCACCTCGATGTCGGCTCATCACATCCTGGGGCTGAAGCCGGTCCCAAGGGTATGGCTGTTCGCCATTTAAAGTGGTACGCGAGCTGGGTTTAGAACGTCGTGAGACAGTTCGGTCCCTATCTGCCGTGGACGTTTGAGATTTGAGAGGGGCTGCTCCTAGTACGAGAGGACCGGAGTGGACGAACCTCTGGTGTTCCGGTTGTCACGCCAGTGGCATTGCCGGGTAGCTATGTTCGGAATAGATAACCGCTGAAAGCATCTAAGCGGGAAACTAGCCTCAAGATGAGATCTCACTGGAACCTTGAGTTCCCTGAAGGGCCGTCGAAGACTACGACGTTGATAGGTTGGGTGTGTAAGCGCTGTGAGGCGTTGAGCTAACCAATACTAATTGCCCGTGAGGCTTGACCATATAACACCCAAGCAATTTGCGTCGAAGAGACCAGATTGCGGTGTGTGAAGACGAAACGAACCGAAAGTTCGAGATCTTGCAAA
>NZ_JACAPY010000055.1:0-180 GCF_013385455.1 Pseudomonas sp. G1002 | reverse complement strand
TCAGTACCCGAATTTCTTGACGACCATAGAGCATTGGAACCACCTGATCCCATCCCGAACTCAGCAGTGAAACGATGCATCGCCGATGGTAGTGTGGGGTTTCCCCATGTGAGAGTAGGTCATCGTCAAGATTAAATTCCAGAACCCCTGATTGCTTATGCAGTCAGGGGTTTTGTTTTG
>NZ_JACAPY010000054.1:0-59985 GCF_013385455.1 Pseudomonas sp. G1002 | reverse complement strand
GTTTGCCAAAAGTGACCCGCTGTAAGAGCGAAACCATAGGCGGCCGTTACCTAAATAATGGATATGTACCCCGAACAAAAACCTCAGCGCACCAAGCTCAAATCCACCCGCCCATCACGCACCGGCGGACACCAGTAATACCCCCCAGTCAACGGCTTGCTAATGCGATACAACCCATCAACAATCCCATCCTCAAGCCCACTCATCCGCCGCAGTTGGGCTTCAAACGCATCAAACGAATGCCCAAACGCCAGGAACATCAACCCCGCCTGACCATTCTCGGCCCATGGCATCGACCGCCGCACCACAAACGCCTCCGGGGTAAAACTCTCCTGAGCCGTACGCTTGGTGTGCGCCGACTCCGGCGCGTCCTCCAGCTCCTCGTTATCACCATGGCGCCGACCAATAATGTGGTCCCGCTCCAGAGCCGGCAACGCCGCAAACCCATCCAGATCATGCTGCCACTGCTGGATCGCCGCAAAACTCGCACCACCCTGCGCCACCGCAGCCTCCACCGCCGCATCATCATGCGGATTCTCAGTGCCATCCTCATAGTCGGTCAGGTCAAACCCGGTCTTGTAGCGAAACCCCTCGGTCATCTGCACCAGACCAAACCCCGGCGCCAGGGCCTTCTCGAACGCCCGGCTGCGCAACAGCAACTCACCGCGATCCACACCGTGCAACCAGACCCACAGCGCCTGCTGGGTCGACGGATTCTCCGCCCCCGGCCCGCTCACATGAGGGAACGCCCGCAACCCGTCAATCCGGGCGCCAAGGGCATTGACCAGCGGCTCACCAAAACCGACCACCGCACTGGCGTCCACCAACTGCACCAGCGCATCCAGTGCGGCAGGCACGGCATCCAGCGACTCAATGGCAAAAAACAGATGGCGTGCCTGCAACGGCACCGGTGCGGCAAGAATGCCCGGCTGGTACTGACTCATGTGAACTCCTTCAAGAAAGCCGCGCAGTTTACCCGGCGAGCTCACGGTTGTGCTCAAGGTTTTCCAAGGTTCGCGGGTTAATGCGTCTAGCCCTTGCCACACGGGCCGTTGATGGGTGAATCTCTAGTCACGTTTTGCAACCATTCCAGGGGTAGCGACATGACCACCGACAACCTGCTCGCCCAGCTGTTTCCCACTGCCGCCGAGATTCCCGAGCAATTCCGGCTCGCGGCGCCCATCGAACAACGTGATTACCTGGTCGGCGGCCAGTTGCATGTGTGGAACGGCCCTTTGGCCGAAGTGCGCAGCCCGGTGCAGTTGCGCGGCACCGACGGTGACACGCCGGTGATCATCGGCAGCACCCCGCTGCTGGACGCCGACACCGCCTTGACCGCCCTCGACGCTGCCGTGGCCGCCTACGACCGTGGCCAGGGCGCGTGGCCGACCATGCGCGTGGTGGATCGCATCCAGCATGTCGAAGCGTTTTTGCGGCGTATGCGCGAACAGCGTGACGCAGTGGTCAAGCTGCTGATGTGGGAGATTGGCAAGAACCTCAAGGACTCGCAGAAAGAGTTCGACCGCACTTGCGACTACATCACCGACACCATCAATGCCCTCAAGGAACTCGACCGTCGCTCCAGCCGCTTCGAGCTGGAACAGGACACCCTGGGGCAGATCCGCCGGGTGCCGCTGGGCGTGGCACTGTGCATGGGCCCCTACAACTACCCGCTGAACGAGACCTTCACCACGCTGATCCCGGCGCTGATCATGGGCAACACCGTGGTGTTCAAGCCGGCCAAGCTCGGCGTGCTGCTGATTCGCCCGTTGCTGGAGGCGTTCCGCGACAGCTTCCCGGCCGGCGTGATCAACGTGATCTACGGTAGCGGTCGCGAGACGGTCAGCGCGCTGATGGCCAGCGGCAAGATCGATATCTTTGCGTTTATCGGCACCAACAAGGCCGCCAGCGATTTGAAGAAACTGCACCCGAAACCGCACCGGCTACGCGCGGCGTTGGGTCTGGATGCAAAGAATCCCGGGATCGTACTGCCGCAGGTCGACCTGGACAATGCGGTCAACGAAGCTGTCACCGGTTCGCTCTCGTTCAACGGCCAGCGTTGCACCGCGTTGAAGATCCTGTTTGTGCATGAGGATGTGGTCGACAGCTTTATCGAGAAATTCAACCGCAAGCTGGCGACCCTCAAGCCTGGCATGCCGTGGGAAGACGGTGTGTCGCTGACGCCACTGCCCGAGCAGGGCAAGGTGGATTACCTCGGCGGCCTGGTGACCGACGCACTGGCCCATGGCGCCAAGGTGGTGAACGAGAATGGCGGCGCCAGCCGTGGCTCGTTTTTCTACCCGGCGGTGCTGTACCCGGTGAACCCGCAGATGCGCGTGTACCACGAGGAGCAGTTCGGCCCGGTGGTGCCGATCGTGCCTTACCGCGACCTGGAGACGGTGATCGACTACGTGCTGGAGTCGGACTTCGGCCAGCAACTGAGTATCTTCGGCACCAGCCCGAGGGAAGTCGGGCGCCTGGTGGACGCGTTCGCCAACCAGGTGGGCCGGATCAACATCAATGCCCAGTGCCAGCGCGGGCCGGACAGTTTCCCGTTCAACGGGCGCAAGAACTCGGCCGAGGGCACGCTGTCGGTACATGATGCGTTGCGGGTGTTTTCGATCCGTACCCTGGTGGCGACCAAGTTCCAGGCGAGCAACAAGGAACTGGTCAGTGACATCCTGCAGGAACGCACGTCGAGCTTTCTGACCACTGACTATATTTTCTGAGCCCGACACCGATCTAAAAATGTGGGAGCGGGCTTGCTCGCGAAAGCGGTGGTTCAGTCGCCGGATGTATTGACTGACACGCCGCCTTCGCGAGCAAGCCCGCTCCCACATTGGAACTGAGTGAAGCCTGAACAACGAGGTTACCCTGATACCAATGAATCTCCCTCTCTTCGCCCGCCGCTTGCTGCGTCCGTTGCTGGACCCGTACCGGCGCTACCGTCACGCCAAGTTGATCCACGCGGTGCGGGTTTCCATTGGGTTGCTCGCAACGATCCTGCTCACCACCGGCATCAACCTGCCCCATGGTGAGTGGGCCTCGGTGACGATGCTGATCGTGATCGGCGGTTTGCAGCACCACGGCAATATCGGCAAGAAAGCCGTCGAGCGCGCCTACGGCACGTTGATCGGCGCCAGCGTCGGTTTGCTGCTGGTGCTGCAACAGGCGTATCTGGGGCAGCCACTTTTGACCTATTTGCTGATGTCGGTGGTGTGCGGGTTCTTTTCCTATCACGCCATCGGCAAGGGCGGATACATCGCGTTGCTGTCGGCCATCACCGTATTTATCGTTGCGGGCCATGGCGATAATCCGATATCGGACGGGTTGTGGCGCACGGTCGACATCCTGATCGGCATCGTCCTGGCCCTGGCGTTTTCCTTCGCCCTGCCGCTGTATGCGGTGTATTCCTGGCGCTACAACCTGGCCAGTGCCTTGCGCGATTGCGCGGCGATTTATAGCCGGATCATCAGCGGCCAATCGGTCACCGATGATGAACACCTCAAGCTGCTGAATCGCCTGAACGCCGCGATGCTGCAACTACGCTCGCTGATGCCATCGGTCTCCAAGGAAGTGCGGATTTCCATGACCGAGCTGGACACCCTGCAGCGGCATTTGCGGATGTGCATCAGCACCCTGGAGATCCTCGGCAACACCCGCCCCGACCCACGGGACAAGGAAGTCCTGGCGCGCATGCAGGTGGCGTTGAAAGCCGAGCACCGGCAGATTCGGGTGCAGTTGATCGGGATGGCGCGGGCGTTGCAATCCGGGGCCACCGACCGGCTGGAACGTCCGAGCACCACGCCGACCCACGAACAGACCTTTGAAGTGCCGGTGGTCAACGCGTTGGACGGTTACCGGTTATTGACCCTGCAACTGGCAGCCAATATTGACGCCATGCGCCAGCGCCTGGCCAAGAGCGCCAGCCACTGGAAAATCTGATCAGCCCCGGTGCAGCGCCTGTATCAACAGCTGCTGCAACGCCTGTAACCGGGGCGCGGGGCTGTCCTCGGCAAAGCGCAACACGTTCGCCACTTCGGGCAGCGGCATCCGCTGGTCGAAGGGGCGATACACTTCCACGCGCTTGTCGAGATGGTCACTGCTGAGCAGGCCGATGCCCAACCCGGCGGCGATGGCCGATACCACACCCTCCACCGACCCGCATTCCACCACCACCTGCCAGCGAATGCCCAAGGCGCTCAGGCGTTCCTGGGCCAGTTGCCGGTAAAAACAGCCGGGGCCGAAGGTGATCAGCCGCACGCATTCGTCAGGCGCAGGCTGCCAGCCTGGCCGGGCGCACCAGTGCACCTGTTCGGTCCACAGCAATTGGTCCCGCGCTTCGATACGCGGGATGAAATCCTGGTGCAGCGCCAGGTCCAGCTCACGGTCCACCAGGGCCTGGCGAAGCACGTGGCTCTGCTCCACCACAATTCGCACATCCAGTTGGCGGTGTTGCCGGGAAAACTGGCCGAGCAAGTTCGACAACTCGGCCATCGGCACCTGTTCGGTGGCGCCCAGGCGGATGGAGCCTTGTAACTGCACCGGATTGAAATGCGCCAGCGCTGCATCGTGGGCCTCGATGATGCGCCGGGCGTGGACGAGCAACTGCGCGCCATCATCACTGGCCACCAGGCGCTGGCCCTCGCGCTGGATCAACGGCCGCTCGAGTTGTTTCTCCAGGCGCTTGATCTTCCAGCTGACCGCCGACTGGCTGAGGTTCAAACGCTCGGCCGCCCGGGTGACACTACCGGTTTCGACCACAGTTTGCAGGGCACGCAGCACATCGATGGGCAGTCGCTGGTTCATGATCAGACCTATGACAAAAACAGGATTAGCAGAGAGTAAGTTGTCATTGGCGTCATGACCAGTCGGGCTTTAGGGTAAAGCCTTAATCAACCGCGAGGACCTGTCATGACTGCCCTGCTTAACGAAACCGCACTGATCAACGGTTGGCGCATCGCCACTGGCCGCCATGGCGAGGGGCTGCCGGTGCTGTTGCTGCACGGCACACCCGCCCATTCCATCATCTGGCGCAGGGTGGTGCCGCGTCTGACTGCCGCCGGCATGCAGGTCCATTTGTTTGACCTGTTGGGTTTCGGCGCTTCGGAGCGTCCACTCCAGGGGGATACTTCGGTGGCAGTGCAAAGCCGCTTGATCGGCGATTTGCTGGACCACTGGGGGCTCGAGCGTGTGCACCTGGTGGGCCATGACATCGGCGGCGTCAACGCGCTGCTGTTTGCCCTTGACCACCCGCAGCGGGTGCACTCATTGACGGTCGCCGACGCCCCCAGCTATGACTCGTGGCCATCGCCCACTTGGCGCGGGATTCATCAGCGGTTTGCCGAACATGCACGCATGGCACCGGATGAACACCGCGCGTTGATGATCCGACAACTGGCCATGGCGGTGTTCGACAAGAGCGTGATGCAGGGCGCGCTGCTGGAGGAATACCTGGCGCCGATCAGTGGCGTGATCGGTCAGCCAGCGTTCTACCAGCATCAGGTGGCGCATTACGACTCGCGGTATACCGCCGATTTTGCGCAGCGCCTGCCGGGCATGGATTTGCCGGTGCAGATTTTATGGGGCGCTGAAGATGAATGGCAGCCGCTGGCTTATGCACATCGCCTGCGAAACGACATCCGTGGGGCCGTGCTGCAGGTGGTGCAAAACGCCGGGCACTTTCTGATGGAGGATGCGCCGGAACGGGTGAGTGAGTACCTTGTAGACTTTATCGGCCAGGTTCACAGTAAACGCTGACTGCCATTTGTCGGGATTACACAAGCCAATAGACTTCACACTTTCTCTTACATATTTTTCACGTTTTATTCACATCCAGAGACGTAGGGTAAAGCCTCATCCGTTACAAACGTTGTAGTTAAAAACCCGCCGCCCCAGCGGGTTTTTTTTGCCCGGAATTTGAGTGGGCACACGGTTTCTGGAGAGAGGAGTCGAAGCAAACCGGCTCATTGCGAGCCGGTCTTGATGGGTCAACGAGCCACCTTGTTGACAGGCGACGCCGCTTGCTCACGTATCGCGCGCTGGGTATCGAGCACCCGCGCCAGGGCCGTTTCGGCTTCAGGACTTTGCTGCGGCACACGAATCGCCGCCGACACCAGGGTAATCAACTTGGCCATGACCTCGGCATCCGTGGCCGGGCGTCCCAGGCTCATGGAGTTCATCAGCAAACGCAGCTCGGTACCGGCCATCACCCCGGAGATCGCCTTGAGGGCAAATTGCAGGCGTACCCCCAGCTCGTTGCGCGGCAAGTCCGGAAGCGCCAGTGCGAAGGCTTCGAAGAAGCGCTGGAACACCGGCTGGTAATGCACCTTGAGGTATTCCTGGATAAACGGCGACGTGTCGCTGTACACCCGCCCCAGGAACCGGATGAATGAACGCCCTTCCCCGCTGGCCGGGTCGCTGCGTTCCAGGCCCATGGCCGGGGCGAACAGCACCCCGAGCAAGGTGTCGCAATCCAGCGGGCCGTCGGATTCGGCTTCGCACCGGGCGAGCAACTCCAGGCGCTGCTCGTTGAGCGGCTCCAGGCGCTGCATCAGCAGGGTTTTCATCAGGGAGTCCTTGTCCCCGAAGTGGTAATTCACCGCAGCGAGATTGACCTGGGCCCTCTCGGTTATCTGCCGCAACAAAACAGCGTCATAGCCGTATTTGATGAAAAGAGCCTCTGTCGCATCCAGCAATCGGGTCTTGGTAACGTTTGGAGCGCTGAGTTTCTTCGCGACCATAGGGATTGGGGTTCCACTGCGGAAATATTGTTTTAAAAATTAATTTGATTTTTTATACCGGGGCCGCTGCCTGAAAGCAAGTAGTGACACAGCGCCATACTATTCAAAGCCAACAGCAACGGGCTCATTGAGGGTAGCTGATGGATTTTTTCAGCGCCGGAAACGTCCCTTTGAAGAATCGTTTCAAAGGGTAAAACCGCTCTATATCCATGGCTGGCGGAACGGCTGGATCGCGGTTAGTATTCAAACAATATTTTAAAAACAAGAAATAAAACCAGTCCGTGACGTGTACCAGGCAGCTCCTGAACTTGTTACAAGGATTTTCGGGGGAAGCACGGCGCTGTCGAGGCTGCAGGCGTAGTCATGATGACAGATACCCCCGCGCACCCAGGCTTTATCTCCTTGCAAGGCATCGGCAAAAGCTATCAGCTGGCCGGTCAACACCTGTCGATTCTCAATGATGTATGCCTGGCCATCGAAACCGGTGACAGCTGCGGCATCCTCGGTGCCTCCGGCTCCGGCAAAAGTACCCTGCTCAATATTCTCGGCCTGCTGGATTTGCCCGACTGCGGCCAGTACCGCTTTGCCGGCCATGACATCTTCAGCGCCAGCCCCGATCAACTGGCGGCGATCCGCAATCAGCAGATCGGTTTCGTCTTCCAGAGTTTCAACCTGCTGCCACGCCTCAGTGCCCTGGACAACGTCGCCCTGCCCCTGAGCTACCGCGGCGTGTCACGCCACGACTCGGTGGAACAGGCCCTGCGCATGCTCGACCAGGTGGGCCTGGCCGAGCGCGCCCACCATCGCCCGGCCGACCTTTCCGGCGGCCAGCGCCAACGGGTCGCCATCGCCCGGGCATTGGTCGGCAACCCGTCGGTGATCCTCGCCGACGAACCCACCGGCAACCTCGACAGCACCACCGCCCAGGAGATCATGGACCTGTTGCTGGCGCTCAACCGCGAGCAGCAGGTGACGCTGATCATCGTCACCCACGACCCGCACATTGCCGAACGCCTGAATCGCAAGATCCTGGTGCGCAATGGCGTGGTGCAAGAGGCCGGGCGCCTATGAGCCTGCGGGTCGAACAAAGCCTGAGCCAATTGCTGCACGAGGCGTTTGTCAGCCTGCGCACCCTGGGCAAGCGCTCGATCCTGGCCTTGCTGGGCATCGTCATCGGCAGTTCCTCGGTGGTGGCGCTGATCAATATCGGGCACAACGCCGCCGAAGACGCGGCGATGATTTTCAAGGACATGGGCACCGACACCCTGGTGGCGCAATTCCCGCCCAGGGGTGCCAGCACTGCGCAAATGCCCGCCAGCCTGGACCTGGAAGCCGTGCGCCGCAGCGTTCCAGGCATTGCCCATATCGGTGCGGTCTCGCTGTTCAGCGGGCCAGTGGTGTTCCATGGCCGTACCTGGAACGCAAGCCTCGTCGGCAGTACGCCGGACCTCAAGGATGCCATGCGCCTGTCGGTGCGCGACGGGCGCTTCCTGTCGAGTTTCGATGCTGGGGAAACCTATGCGGTCGTCGGTGACCAGGTCGTCCAGGCCTTGAGCGTGCCCGGCGACCCGCTGCAACTGGGCGACCGGGTACGTATCAACGATTACCTGTTCCTGATCGTGGGCATTCTGCACAGCCAGCCCCGGGCAATGCTGATTCCCGTACAGGCCAACGAATCGCTGTTCGTCCCCGCCCCGGGCATGCGCCGGATCTACGCCAGCCCGCAAATCGGCAACGTGATCATCCGTGCCACCCCCGGCCAGGATATGGAACGCCTCGCCCAGGACTCAGCCGTGGCACTGCGAGCCCAGCTCTCCGACCACGATGTCGACATTCAGGTGCCCCAGCAAATGATCGATGGCATGACCCGCCAAAGCCGGACCTTCGCCTACCTGCTGCTGGCCCTGGGCGCGATCTCCCTGGTGGGCGGCGGCGTCGGCGTGATGAACGTGATGCTGATGAACGTCTCGGAGCGGCGCCGGGAAATCGGGATTCGCATGGCCCTCGGGGCGCGCCAGCGCGACATTCGCAACCTGTTCCTGCTGGAAGCCGTGACCCTGACCGCCGTGGGTGCGGTATGCGGCGCGGTACTGGGCATGACCGCCGCGTACCTGTATGCCAGGCTGTCCGGCTGGCAGTTTTCCCTGGCGGTGGCCGCGCTGCCGCTCGGGGTCGGCAGCACGTTGCTGGTGGGGCTGTTTTTCGGGATCTATCCGGCGGTGTCGGCCTCGCGGCTGCAGCCGGTGGAGGCCCTGCGCGATGAATAAACGCCTGCTGTTGTTGACCGCCTTGGTAAGCCTGCACAGCGTGGCCGCCGACGTGGTGATTCGCCCCTCCGCGCCCAGTACCACCCGCAGTGGCTATGAACGCAGCGTGTCGCTGAATGCCCAGTCCACCACCCTGACCCTGGGGGATGCGGTGTACCTGGGCCTGCGCAACAACCCGGCGATTCGCAGCGCGTACCTGCAACGGGTGGCGCAGAAATTCGACCTGCGGGTAGCTGAAGACACGTTCAACCCCAAGCTGACCCTGAACAGCTACTACCGCACGACTAAAGGCACTGAAGACAGCTCCCGCAACGCTAACCTCGCGCCTAATGCCACCTTGCTCGGTGAGTACGGCACGCGCCTGAGCATGAACTGGACCCAACAACTGAACAACGCCGATCGCGCCGGACGCTACCGCAGCGACGGCCTCGACCTGTCACTGATCCAACCGCTGATGCGCGGTGCCGGCTGGGACGCCACCACCGCCCCGCTGCGCCTGTCACGCCTGTCGGAACAGGCCAACCGCCTGAACCTCAAGGCCAACGTGGCGCAAACCATCAGCAACATCATCGCCACCTACCGCGAGTTGCTGCGGGCCCAGGAACAACTGAGCATCGTGCAGGACGCCCTCAAGCGCTCCGGCACCTTGCTTGAAGTGAACAAGGCACTGATCAGTGCCGGGCGCATGGCCGAGTTCGAGATTGTGCAGACCGAAGCCGATATCGCCACCCAGCAACTGGGGGTGGAAGAAGCCCAGAACCAACTGGACACCAGCCGCCTGGCCCTGCTGCGCCTGCTGGCCCTCGACCTGTCGACACCGATCCGCGCCACCGAGGCCCTTGAAGCCAGGCCCATGGACATCGATAAACGCCAGGCTTTCGTGCTGGCGCAGAACCAGCAGCCGGAATACCTCGCCACCCTGCTCGGCAGCCAGCAGGCCGACCTCAACCTGGTGATCGCCAAGGACTCCGGCCGCTGGCAAGTGGACCTGGTGGCCGGTGCCAACCAGATTCGGGCCGCCACCAATGACGATAACGGCTACAACAGCAACCGGCGCTGGGACAGCTACGCGGGCGTGCAGGTGCAGATTCCCATCGGCGACATCAGCACTCGCCAGGCCGAGGTGCACGCGCGGGTCGATGTGGAAAACCAGGAGATCATCATCGCCGACGCCCGCCAGCAACTGGAGCGCGACGTCAACGATGTGGTGCGCGACCTGGGCACTCGCTGGCGCCAGTATGAAATTTCCCAGCGGGCGGTAGAGTTGTCCAAGCGCAAGATCGAAATCGAACGGGAAAAACTCAGCGCCGGGCGCTCCACGAACTTCCAGGTATTGAGTTTCGAAACCGACCTGCGCAACGCCGAGAACTCGCGGCTCAATGCGCTGATTGCCTATTTGAACGCCCAGACTCAGCTCGACTTGACCTTGGGCATGACGCTGGAAAGTTGGGAAATCGCCCTCAATGACTACTAATAAGAAGCGCCTGTTGGGCGCCGTGTTGATTGTGCTGGTGGCTGGCGTCGGCATCTCGCTGCTCAGCCGTCAAAGCCCGGCCGCCAACCAGCCCGGCAACGCCGAGCAGTGGCTGGCGGTGAAGGTCGACCCGCTGGTGCATCAGATCGGCCTGGTGGGCAAGATCGAGCCTGACACCACCATCACCCTCACCGCGCCGTTCGACGGTAATGTGCAGGCCAACCTGGTGGAACAGGGCCAGCGGGTCGAGGCCGGGCAGGTGCTGCTACGCATGGACCCGGCCACCCTCGAAGTGCAACTGCGCGACGCCCTCTCCGCCCAGCTCAAGGCCCGGCGCACGGTGCAGGAAATGCAGGACTGGGACAGCGGCCAGCAAGTCGGGCGCGCCCGCCGCACCCTGCGCACTGCCGAAATGACCGCCAGCAACACCCAGCGCAAACTCACCGAAAGCGAAAACCTGTTCAAGCGCGGCATCATCCCGCGCAACGAACTCGACGACCTGAAACAACAGGCCACCCAGCAACAACTCGACCTGACGGCCGCCCGCGCTGAGCTGCAACAGGCCGTTGAACAAGGCAAGGGCGAATACCGGCAGATCGCCGATATGGAGCTGACCAACGCCACCGTGAAATATGAAGCCCTGCGCACCCTGCTAGATGGCAAGGAAGTCAAGGCCCCGTTCTCCGGCATTGTGGTGCCGGCGCCGGGCAGTAATTCATCGACCCAGGGCGGCGGGGGCAATAACGCGCCGGTGCAGGCCGGGAGCAAGGTCAGCCAGGGCCAGGTGCTGTTTGGACTGGCGAATATCGAGAAACTGAAAATCGTCGCCAAGGTGTCGGAGCTGGACATCAACCAGTTGCACCAAGGGCAGGCGGTGGAGGTGATGGGCGACGGGTTTGATGGGGAACGGCTGACGGGATCGGTCAGCGTGGTCAGTGGCTTGGCGATTGCCAGCGACAGCCAGGGTAGCGCGCAGTTTCCGGTGACCCTGTCGATTCCCAAGCTGACCCCGCGACAGTTGCAGCGGGTAAGGTTGGGGATGAGTGCGCGGTTGACCATTGTGACCTACAACAATGACCAGGCGATTGTCGTACCGGCCCAGGCGATCAGTCGCGGGGATGGGGTGATGACGGTGGAATATCGGGCAGCGATGGATAAACCGGTGGAGCGGGTGACGGTGACCACCGGGCAGTCGACGGCCCAGGGGGTTGAAGTGTTTGGGTTGAAGCCTGGGTTTGTGAAGGTCGGTCCATGAACCCGACCTGTAGGAGCTGGCTTGCCTGCGATAGCAATCTCTCAGTTGATAAAGATGCAGCTGACCCACCGCTATCGCAGTCAAGCCAGCTCCCACATTAGATTCAGAGGTGTGCCAACCTCGCGGCCAGCGCCTTGGCCTGAATCGCGACATCCGTCACTGCGGTACTTTCCCACCACATCCCGCGCAACGGCGGGCCCATGGCAAACAGCCGCCGGCTGACATTCCCGTGGGCATCCAGCACCGCCCCCGACACATCCGCCGCAATCCCCAACGCCAACGGCCCGGGCTGAATCAGCCCGCGCTTGAGCAACTGCCGGGGCAACGGCCGGGCCACGCGCCGCCAGTCATATTCAATCCCGCTGGAGTTGATCAGCGCTGCCCCCGACACCTGCACCACATCCTGCTCTCCACGATGACGCAGGCGGATCGTCACCTCACCTTGCGAAGGCACCAGCCCCTTGTACGAAGCCGCCCGGATCCGCAGCCGCCCTTCCCCATGCAACCGCGCCACCAACTCGGCACTCAACGGCGGCGAACGGTGGTGGTGGCTTTCCCACCAGGGCCGCACATGCCGCACGAACTGACGTTTCTCGCCCTCGCTGGCCTGGCTCCACAACCGCCCGATGTTGGCACGCACGGTGTCCAGCGGCGCTTGCCAGTCAATCCCCTGCACCAGCGCGAGCCGGCATTGGCGTCGCACCTCCCGCAGCAATTGCCGGGGGCTGCGCAGGCTGTGGTCTTCTCCCAGGAAGTCGACCCAGGCCGGCGGCTGCCGACGGACATGGGGCAACAGGCCGTGGCGCGAAAAAATCTCGATGGGCCCGCGATGGCCGGCCTGTTCCAGGGACACCACGGCGTCCACCATGGTCAGCCCGGAACCGATGATCAGCACGGTGGATTGCGGGTCCAGTTGGGTCATGGCCGATACATCCCACGGGTCGACGGCAGCGGCATTCAAGCCGCTGGATTCGGTCTGTGGCGTGCGTGCCGCCGGGAACATGCCGGTGGCCAATACCGCACAGGCACCGCGCAGTTGCTGGCCGTCGCTCAAGGTCAGCCGTGTGGCGTGTTCATCCACCTCAAGGTCTGTCACCTCGGCGCGAATGTGCTCGACGGTCGACGCGGAAATCGCCTTGGCCTCGGCCAGCCGCTGCTGCGCGTACAGGCCAAAAATCCCGCGGGGCGGAAACAGTTCGCTGATGGGCACGTGCTGCTGGTCCGACTCGGGCCAGCCGCCGCCGGCGATGTAGGCGGTCAGCCACTGGGTCAGGTCATCGGCGTTGTCCGGGTCGACGCTCATGCGCGCGGCGTTGCCGTTCAAGGTGTGCCCAAGCTCTACCGCACTGTAGGCCTCGCCGCGCCCCAGTTCCTGGCGCGGCTCGATCACCAGGATCTGCCGCGTGCCCGGCAGGCGCAGCAACTGCACCGCCAGCATCGTCCCGCTCAGGCCGCCGCCGACAATCAGCACATCGGCGTTGCGAATGGCGCTCGTCGCCTGTCCGCGTTCGGTTTCACTCATGAAATTGCGCCCTTACTGTCTGCCTGAATGGTTGTGGTAAAAATCGCCCCGTGCAGTATCCAGCACATTCACCCGGGACGCCTAGTTCAGCCCGACTGCGGGAAGCCCAGGCTCTGGCCGCTAATCAGCCATTGCTCCAGCACCGTCGCCAGGCCGCCTTGCCAATGGGTGCTTTCCCCGCTCCACAATTCGGTCTTGCCCGAAGGCTGCCACCAGCGACAGAGCCGTTGTGAGGTGTCCACAGGGTCGATCCGTCGCACCATCGCCAACGTCTGGAACCCAGGGACATACGCGTGGGTAGGCCGGATGCGCCACACTTGTTGCTGCAGGGCAGCGGGCTCGAGGTCATCCGCCAGGGTCAGGATCTGGCCACCGATCACCTGGGCGGCCAGGGCCAGCAGCAATAGGCCGGGTTCGAAGGCACCGCTGAGGGCCAGCCGCGACTGCTCGGTAAAGCCCTGCTGACGCAAGCCATCAGCCAGGCGCTCGACATCCCGCAACGCATCGATCCACCGCCAGGCATACCACTGGCCGTCACGTTTGTGGCGCAGGGCGCTGTGCAACGGGGTCACTTGTGCCCAATGGCGCAACTGCGCCAACGCCTCGGGCAACACCGTGACCCGTTCGGCGGGCCATTCCACATCCAGCGCAAGTTCAAGTTCATGCACGCTCATAGGGTGATGCTCCTATTGGTGAAACAAGCATGCGGTGGTCCGCTGGCCGGATTTATGTGGGCGGCGGTGGGACGGCTCGACTCGCTCGCGAAAACGGTGCTTCAGGCAACATCAATGCTGAATGTCAGTCCGCATTCGCGAGCAAGCCCGCTCCCACATTTGTTTTATGTACACCCGACAAATCACGATAGCTGGCCCCCGGATGGTTGTCCGCCAACCGCGCGCCGTCCCCAAACAATTTCTCCCGCAGGGTGCCCTGGGCATATTCGGTCTTGTACACGCCGCGCTTCTGCAACTCCGGCACCAGTAACTCGACCGCGTCGATAAAGGTCTCGTGGGTCAGTGCATAGGCCAGGTTGAAGCCGTCCACATCGGTCTCTTCAACCCATTCCTGCAACAGATCGGCCACGGTTTCCGGGCCGCCGACGAACAGCGGGCCGAAGCCGCCGATGCCGACCCAGTCTGCCAGTTCATTCGGGGTCCAGACCTTGTTCGGGTCGGCAGTGGAGAAGGCTTCCACCGCCGATTGAATGGCGTTGGTATGCACATGCTTGAGGGGTTCATCGGGCTTGAACTGGCTGAAGTCGATGCCGGTCCAGCCGGAGATCAGGGCCATCGCGCCTTCGTAGCTGACATAGGATTTGTATTCGTCGAACTTGGCCTTGGCCTTGGCATCGGTCTCGCCAACGATAACCGTCTGCAAGTTGAAGATCAGGATTTTCTTCGGGTCACGCCCCGCCTCGGCCGCACGGCGGCGGATATC
The DNA here is from genome assembly GCF_013385455.1 of Pseudomonas sp. G1002. Classification (NCBI taxonomy): domain Bacteria; kingdom Pseudomonadati; phylum Pseudomonadota; class Gammaproteobacteria; order Pseudomonadales; family Pseudomonadaceae; genus Pseudomonas; species Pseudomonas sp. G1002. The sequence goes on along the minus strand of NZ_JACAPY010000054.1, from coordinate 45,287 downwards.
GGCAACGGTTTTCTTCAGCAGCACTTTCGACGGTGCGGCAACGAACACGCATTCGGCCTGTTCGGCGGCGAACTGTTTGCCACGGCTCGACGCCCCGGCCTGGTACAGCACCGGCGTGCGTTGTGGCGACGGTTCGCACAGGTGAATGCCGGGCACCTGAAAGTGTTTGCCGACGTGGCGGATCTCGTGGATCTTGCTCGGATCGCTGAAGATCCGCCGTTCGCGGTCGCGCAACACCGCGCCCTCTTCCCAGCTGCCTTCCCAGAGCTTGTAGCAAACCTCCAGGTATTCCTCGGCGTAGTCGTAGCGCGCATCGTGTTCGGTCTGGGCTTTCTGGCCGAGGTTCTTCGCGCCGCTTTCCAGGTACGAGGTGACGATGTTCCAGCCGACGCGGCCCTTGGTCAGGTGGTCGAGGGTGGAAAGGCGCCGGGCGAACGGGTACGGGTGTTCGAAGGACAGTGAAGCGGTGAGGCCAAAACCCAGGTGTTCGGTGACCAGCGCCATGGGTGCGATCAGCGACAGCGGGTCGTTGACCGGCACCTGGGTCGCCTGGCGAATCGCTGCGTCACCGTTGCCGTTATAGACGTCGTAGATGCCCAACACGTCGGCGATGAACAGGCCGTCGAACTTGCCGCGCTCGAGAATTTTTGCCAGGTCGGTCCAGTATTCCAGGTCCTTGTACTGCCATGAGCGGTCACGCGGGTGGGCCCACAGGCCCGGCGACTGGTGGCCGACACAGTTCATGTCGAAAGCATTCAAACGGATTTCACGAGGCATTAAACGTTACTCCGGGGGGCGACACCGTTGAGGTGGTAGTTGCCGACAATCTGGTATTTCCAGCGCAGGGGATCATCAAGGGTCGGCGGCAGCGCAGTACGCTGGCCAGTGAGTTCGAATTCGGCGTTGCTGACAGCGATGAGGGCCTCGGCAGCCGCTATCTGGGCTTCTGTGAGGGCCACCGGGCCTGGGTGGGTTTCGGCACGTTCAAACAAAGCAGCCGCTACCTCCACGCGAATCTGCAAATCGCCAAAGCGGCTGATCACGTAGGGGTCATCACTTTTCTCGACAAAGCGCCGGGTGCTTTCCAGCAGTTGGCGCGCCTGATTCAGTGCGGTCATGGATGCAACTCCTCAGTTCCAGGCATGGCGTGCGGGCTTGACGCCGTTGAGCACGAAGTTGCCGATCAGGTGGTATTTCCAGCGGGCCGGGTCGTGCAGGGTGTGGGTACGTGCGTTGCGCCAGAAGCGGTCGAGGTTGTGCTTGCCGGACACCGAGCGGGTGCCGGCCAGTTCGAAGAGTTTGCTGCTGGCGAGCAAGGCGGTTTCCGCCGACAGCACTTTGGCCTGGGCGACGACCAACGAGGCATTGGCCACGGTGTCTTCGTTGGGGTTGGCCAGGGCCTGGTCGACGGCAATGCCGGCCTTGGCGAGGATCGCTTCGGTGCCGTGGACCCGCCATTCCAGGTCGCCGATGGCGGCGATGGTGAACGGGTCTTGCCAGCCGTGATCCTGCTGGCTGTCGATCCAGGGCCGGGCCTGGCGTGCATGAATCTTGGCTTGTTCCAGGGCCCCGAGGGCGATGCCGGTGTCGACGGCCGCCTGGATGATCTGCGAAATCGGGCCGTTGGCGGTGGGTTGGTCGAAGGCCTGGTGCGCGGGGATCACCGCACTCAGCGGCACCTTCACACCGTCGAGGGTCACGCCGCCGCTGGCGGTGGTGCGCTGGCCGAAGCCGTCCCAGCTGTCGATCACTTGCAGGCCCGGCGCGTCCCGTTCGACAAAGGCGATGAACGCCTGGTCTTTTTCGTTGACGCCCACCGTCGGCACGATATGGGCGAACAGTGCGCCGGTGCAGTAGAACTTCTCGCCGTTGATGAACGCACTGTCGCCGTCAAAGCGCACTTGTGTGTCAAACGTGCCGGCGTTCTTGCTCTTGGCTTCGGAGAAGGCATTGCCGAACCGATAGCCCTGCAGGACCTTGGCGAAGTAGTGCTGCTTTTGCTCCTCGCTGGCGGTTTGCAGGAGGATGTCGACGACGCCCAGGTGGTTCTGCGGAATCTGCCCCAGGGACGGGTCGGCGGCGGAGATCAGCTTGATCACCTCGGCCACCGTCACATAGGACACTCCCGCGCCGCCGTAGGCCTTGGGAATGGTGATGCCCCACAGGCCACTGGCAGAGAATTCGTCCAGCTCGGCCACCGGCAGGCGTCGCTCGCGGTCGCGCACGCCGGCGTCCACGGCAAAACGCTTGGCCAACTCGGTGGCAACCGCAATGGCCTCGGCGTCCGAACGGATGATGTGGGCAGGTTGTAGGGGTTGGGCTGACATGGGCCGACTCCAGGCTCCAGAGAGATACTGGAGTGATTGCAGGAGTCGTGCCCGAATGCAATGTGCAATGAAATCAGCGGGTTGCCGGTATATCAGGGAAATCGTTGGCGGGTCAAAACAGCAAAGTGTCCAACCACTGTTGCGCTGCCAACAGTTGATCATCCGGGAGCAAGGCCCCGTGGTGGCTTTCAATACCGGCGACACTGACTTCGGTATTGAAAGCCAACTCACTACCACTCAGGCATCGGCAGGACGGTCGTCCACGATATAAAAACTATGGTCAGAAAGGCGCTCGTCATGTCCATCTTGACGCACGCCATATTTTGCCTCCACCACCTCACGGCGGAAGACAATACCGTTCACAACATCTTTGTATTGGTGCTCCAGCGACTTTACCTCGATGTGACCAAACAGCAAGCCGTTCCCCCTGACCGTCCACCTGATTGTTTGCCCAATGGCCAGTCCCGGATACGCGGGAATAATGATCGAGGCTTGCCCACCCTGCATCTCGGGATAATTCACATGGTTCCCGTGAGAGGGATTAATGCGTGGACGGGGAAGCAAGTCACTACTCTTGATGTGCTTTGAGTCTTGCGCTGTCATCAGTGTGCTCTCCATTTAGTGAAGCCAACTGCCCCTTCCGCCCGCGCTCCGATTGAGCCAGTTCTCTGAGCAGTAACTCCCACACTAGATTCAATCCAACGCTGATGTAAGCTGTGAAATCTGACAGTTGACAACACTCAAAGCCAAGAGTCTTAAATCACCACGTTGCGCACAAACCGCACCGCCACGTCGCCGTCATTGCGATAGGCGTGAAGGTAGCGGCTGGCGAACATCAGGAACTCACCGGTGGCGACGTTTTTTTCCTCATCCCCCAGCACCAGCGTCAGGGTGCCTTCGAACACAAACAACTGCACGCTCCAACCCTCGGGGTCCGGTTCAGGCATGTAGCGATCGCCGGGCTCCAGGCGCATCTCCCATAGTTCCACCTCGCGACGCGCGGTGGCCTTGGCCAGCAGCACGGCTTTGCTGCCGGGGATGTCACCGGCCCAGGCCAGTTCGTTGATACGGCTGTGATCAGCGGCATCCGGGGCCTGGATCAAGTCGCTGAAGGCCACGTCCAGGGCTTCGGCCACCCGGTCGAGGGTCGACAGGCTGACGTTTTTCTCCCCCGCCTCGATTGCCACCAGCATGCGCCGGCTGACGCCGGATTTTTCGGACAGCGCCGTCTGGCTCAACTCAGCCGCATGGCGCAGGCGCCGAACGTTCTGGCTGACGTGTTGCAGGACCGAGGCCCGTTGCGGATTTTCTTTGTGCACTATATTGCTCACAGGGTGGGGTTGCGCAGTATACTGCCCAGCTTGCGGCGCATTGTGCGGTCCGCGCCCTTCCTGTGCAAGACCGAGCCGCCATGACCACCTCCCCATTGTTTTCCCGTTTCAGCAAAGCCGAATGTGTATTGGTGGTGATCACCATGTTTTGGGGCGGCACCTTTTTGCTGGTGCAGCACGCCATGGCGGTCAGCGGCCCGATGTTTTTCGTCGGCCTGCGTTTTGCTGCGGCGGCGCTCATCGTCGGGGCGTTCTCATTCCGCAGCCTGCGGAACCTGACGCTGTTTGAATTGAAGGCTGGCTGCTTTATCGGTGTGGCGATCATGTTCGGCTACGGTTTGCAGACCATTGGCTTGCAGACGATCCTGAGCAGCCAGTCGGCATTTATTACTGCGCTGTATGTGCCATTCGTGCCGCTGCTGCAATGGCTGGTACTGGGACGGCGGCCGGGGTTGATGCCGAGCATCGGCATCATGCTCGCGTTTACCGGGCTGATGCTGCTGACCGGCCCGGCCGGGGCATCATTGAATTTCAGCCCCGGTGAAATCGCCACGTTGATCGGTGCGGTAGCAATTGCCGCCGAGATCATCCTGATCAGCGCCTTTGCCGGGCAGGTGGATGTACGCCGGGTAACGGTGGTGCAACTGGCCACGGCGTCGGTGCTGTCGTTCCTGATGGTGGTGCCGATGGGCGAGGCGCTGCCGGGGTTTTCCTGGTTGCTGCTGTTCAGCGCGGTGGGCCTGGGGCTGACCAGCGCGGTGATTCAGGTGGCGATGAACTGGGCGCAGAAAAGCGTCTCGCCGACTCGCGCCACGCTGATTTATGCCGGGGAGCCGGTGTGGGCCGGCGTAGTCGGGCGGATTGCCGGGGAGCGCTTCCCGCCGATTGCCATGGTGGGCGCGGCGTTGATCGTGGCGGCGGTGATTGTCAGTGAGATGAAAACCCGCCGGCAGCGGCTCGCCGAGCCCCAGGCCGAACTGGAACATGAAAACCAGGGTTAAGCGGCCTCAGAGGCGCAACTCACCGTCCAGGTTGATGGCCTGCAGGAACGCCTCGTCATGGGACACCACGATCAGCGCGCCCTGGTACTGATTGAGCATTTGCTCCAGGGCAATCCGGCTGGGCAAGTCCAGATGGTTGTCGGGTTCGTCCAGCAACAACAATTGCGGCGGATGCTCGGCGTAGAGCTGTGCGGCCAGGGCAATTTTCAGACGCTCGCCGCCGCTCAGTTGGCGCGTATCGAGGACCGCCCGGTCGGCATCGATGCCCATTTGCGCCAGCCGGGTACGCGCTTCGCTTTCCGCCAGTAGCGGATTACTTTCGTAAAGCCATTGCACCGCCGTGCGCTCGGGGTGCTCCAGCCCGGCGTGTTGGTCCAGCCAGCCGATATGGCAACTGCGCGCCAACTCACCGGCAGCCACCGGCAACTGGCCGGCAATCACCCGCAGCAGGGTCGACTTGCCACTGCCATTGGCTCCCAGGATCGCCATGCGCATCGGGCCGGTCAGGGTGAGATTGATCGGTGCGCGGCTGCCAAACGGCAGCACCACCTCGTTGAGTTGCAACACCAGCTTGCCCTGGGGCACCACGCTTTCCGGCGACAGCATCATGCGCTGGATCTCGGGCGCACACCGCGCACGCGCCTCGGCGATCCGCTGCTGTTGCTGCTCACGCGCCAGCTGCTGATTGAGGCGCAACTTGCCCTGGCTGTTTTCACTGCGCTCTTTCTGGGCGTTGGTGATCAGTTTGGTCTGGTTGCCATCCCGGGCCTGGCGGTCGCCCCGGGCATTGCGGCGCTGCTGACGCTCCATCTGGATAACCGCTTCACGCTGCTCACGTTTGGCGTGCGCGCGCTCCCCCTGCAACGCCGACTGGAACGCCTGCTGCTCTTGCTCCCATGTCGCCGCATAGTGGCTGTAATTACCGCCGTACACCGCCAAGCCCTTGGGCGACAGTTCGACAATCTCGTCCATGTGCTCCAGCAACCCGCGATCATGGCTGATCAGCACCAGGCCGCCGGACCAGCGATCAATCTGCTGGGCAAGCTTGTGCTGCTGATCGATGTCCAGGTGGTTGCTGGGCTCATCGAGGATCAACCAGTCTGCCCTCGACAACCAGGCGCCCAGCAAAGCGACGCGCTGGCGTTCGCCGCCACTGAGGGCCGCGGTTGGCGAGTCGGCAGTCAAGTGCCCCAGGCCGATTTGCTCCAGGGCCGCCGCCAGTCGAGGCGCGCAATCCCATTGATCAACGGCCAGTGCATGGTCCTGTTCGTCCACGCTGCCCTCGGCGATGCGCGCCAACGCCGCCAGCACTTGGTCGACACCCGCCAGCGCCGCCACGCTGGGATAGTGTTCGGGCTCCAGCAGTTGCGTCACCGCGTACACACTGCCCTCACGGCGCACATGCCCGCGGGTGGGCTGCAGGGTGCCGGCGAGCATTGCGCCCAGTAAGGACTTGCCAGTCCCGTTGGCCCCCACGAGGCCGGTCGCCCGGGCGCTGAAGGCATGGTTCAGGTTGTCGAACAGGCTGCGTCCATCCGGCAGGCTGCAGGCGACATGGTCAAGGTGGAGCAATCGCTGGGTCATCACACGTCCTTATGCAACAGGCTGAAAAAAACCTTTGAACAGCATACCTGTCCTGGATACGGGCATTGAAACAATGCCAAACAGCCTTTTTCAGCCTACCTTGTAGGATCCTGCCACATCTTGCCGTTTGGTGATCAAGATTCCGGCACGTATGATGCATCCCAAACTCCCGCAGATTAGAAGCCTATGTCCCTGATAGTTCTACTGCTTCTGCCTTTTATCGGCAGCTGTCTGGCGGCCTTGCTGCCGCACAACGCACGCAACACAGAGTCCCTGCTGGCCGGCCTTGTGGCCCTGGTCGGGACGGTTCAAGTCGCCCTGCTCTACCCCCAGATCGCCCATGGTGGCGTGATACGTGAAGAATTCATGTGGTTGCCCAGCCTCGGGCTGAACTTCGTATTGCGCATGGACGGTTTTGCCTGGTTGTTCTCGATGCTGGTGCTGGGCATCGGGACCCTGGTGTCGCTGTACGCCCGGTATTACATGTCGCCGGAAGACCCGGTGCCGCGCTTCTTCGCGTTTTTCCTGGCCTTCATGGGTGCGATGCTCGGCCTGGTGATCTCCGGCAACCTGATCCAGATCGTGTTTTTCTGGGAGCTCACCAGCCTGTTCTCGTTCCTGCTGATCGGCTACTGGCACCACCGCGCCGATGCCCGGCGTGGCGCCTATATGGCGCTGATGGTCACCGGCGCGGGCGGCTTGTGCCTGCTGGCGGGGGTGATGCTGCTCGGGCATATCGTCGGCAGCTACGACCTGGACCAGGTCCTGGCTGCCGGTGATCAGATCCGTGCCCATTCGTTGTACCCGATCATGCTTGCCCTGGTGCTGATCGGCGCCCTGAGCAAAAGCGCGCAATTCCCCTTCCACTTCTGGCTGCCCCACGCCATGGCTGCACCGACGCCGGTGTCGGCCTACCTGCACTCGGCAACGATGGTGAAGGCCGGCGTGTTCCTGCTGGCCCGCCTGTGGCCGTCACTGTCCGGCAGCGAAGAGTGGTTCTGGATTGTCGGCGGTGCCGGTGCCATTACCCTGCTGCTCGGCGCTTATTGCGCCATGTTCCAGAACGATCTCAAGGGCCTGCTGGCCTACTCCACCATCAGCCACCTCGGGCTGATCACCTTGCTGCTGGGCCTCAACAGCCCGCTGGCCGCTGTCGCCGCCGTATTCCATATCCTTAACCACGCCACTTTCAAGGCGTCGCTGTTCATGGCGGCGGGGATCATCGACCACGAAAGCGGCACCCGTGACATCCGCAAGCTCAGCGGCCTGTTCAAGCTGATTCCGTTTACCGCCACCCTGGCGATGGTCGCCAGTGCGTCCATGGCCGGCGTGCCGCTGCTCAACGGCTTCCTGTCCAAGGAAATGTTCTTCGCCGAGACCGTATTCATCTCCGCCACTGCCTGGGTTGAAATCGCCCTGCCGGTCATCGCGACTATCGCCGGTACCTTCAGCGTGGCCTATGCCCTGCGCTTTACCGTGGATGTGTTCTTCGGCCCCAAGGCCACCAACCTGCCCCACACCCCGCACGAGCCACCACGCTGGATGCGTGCGCCGGTGGAGTTGCTGGTGTTTACCTGCCTGCTGGTGGGGATTTTCCCGGCCCAGGTGGTCGGTTCGATCCTCGCCGCAGCGGCCCTGCCGGTGGTCGGCGGCGAACTGCCGGAATACAGCCTCGCCATCTGGCACGGCTGGAACGCGCCGATGATCATGAGCCTGGTGGCCATGTCCGGCGGCGTGGTGCTCTATCTGCTGCTGCGCAAGCAACTCAAGTTGGGCCGCTTCAAATACCCGCCGATCATCAGCTACTTCAATGGCAAGCGCGGCTTCGAGCGCTGCCTGGTGGTGATGATGCGCGGGGTGCGCAAGATCGAAAAACGCATCAGCACCAAACGCCTGCAAACCCAGCTGTTCCTGCTGGTGCTGGCGGCGGTGATCGCCGGGTTGATCCCGATGCTCTACAGCGGCATCAGTTGGGGCGACCGGCCGAAGATCCCGGGCTCCATCGTGTTCGTCACCCTGTGGCTGCTGGCAATCGCCTGCGCCCTGGGCGCCGCCTGGCAAGCCAAGTACCACCGGCTGGCAGCCCTGACCATGGTCAGCGTGTGCGGGATGGTGACCTGCGTGACCTTCGTCTGGTTCTCGGCGCCAGACCTGGCGCTGACGCAACTGGTGGTGGAAGTGGTCACCACCGTGCTGATCCTGCTGGGCCTGCGCTGGCTGCCACGGCGGATCGAAGAAGTTTCCCCACTGCCCAGCTCGCTGCGCAAGGCACGCATCCGCCGCCTGCGGGACTTCCTGCTGTCCACCGTGGTCGGTGGCGGCATGGCGCTGCTCTCCTACGCGATGCTGACCCGCCAGACGCCCAACGACATCTCCTCCTTCTACCTCAGCCGTGCCCTGCCAGAAGGCGGTGGCAGCAATGTGGTGAACGTGATGCTGGTGGACTTCCGGGGCTTCGACACCCTGGGAGAAATCACCGTGCTCGGCGCCGTGGCGCTGACCGTCTACGCCCTGCTGCGCCGCTTCCGCCCGTCGAAGGAAAGCATGGAACTGCCCGCGCAACAGCGCCAACTGGCACCCGACGTGGCCACCGACCTGATCAACCCGCGCCAGGCCAGCGACACCGCCCTGGGCTTCATGATGGTGCCGGCGGTGCTGGTGCGCCTGCTGCTGCCGATTGCGCTGGTTGTCTCGTTCTACCTGTTCATGCGTGGGCACAACCAACCGGGCGGCGGGTTTGTCGCCGGCCTGGTGATGTCCGTCGCGTTCATCCTGCAATACATGGTCGCCGGTACCCAGTGGGTCGAGGCGCAGATGAGCCTGCGGCCGATGCGCTGGATGGGTTTTGGCTTGTTGTCGGCAACCCTGACCGGGCTGGGCGCACTGCTCGCCGGCTACCCGTTCCTCACCACGCACACCTGGCACTTTAGCCTGCCGGTGCTGGGCGACATCCACGTCGCCAGCGCGCTGTTCTTCGACGTCGGTGTGTACGCCATGGTGGTCGGCTCGACCTTGCTGATGCTCACCGCCCTCGGCCACCAATCGGTGCGCGCCCATAAACCCAGTAACCAGGCGAAAGCCGTTGCCAGCCCAGGAGGAGCCGCCTGATGGAAGAAGTCATCGCAATTGCCATTGGGGTCCTGGCGGCCTCCGGCGTCTGGCTGATCCTGCGGCCACGGACGTTCCAGGTGGTGATGGGCCTGTGCCTGCTCTCCTACGGGGTCAACCTGTTCATCTTCAGCATGGGCAGCCTGTTTATCGGCAAGGAGCCGATCATCAAGGATGGCGTGCCGCAAGACTTGCTCAACTACACCGATCCGCTGCCCCAGGCCCTGGTGCTGACGGCAATCGTGATCAGCTTCGCCATGACCGCACTGTTCCTGGTGGTGCTGCTGGCATCCCGGGGCCTGACCGGCACTGACCATGTGGACGGCCGGGAGCCCAAGGAATGACCTGGATGAATCAACTGATCATCGCGCCGATCCTGCTGCCGTTGCTGACCGCCGCGCTGATGCTGATGCTCGGCGAGAAGCACCGCCCGCTCAAGGCGCGGATCAACCTGTTCTCCAGCATGGTGGGCCTGGGCATCGCCGTGCTGTTGCTGTACTGGACCCAGAAAGGCGGCCCCGGCTCCATCGGTGTGTACCTGCCGGGCAACTGGCAGGTGCCGTTCGGCATCGTGCTGGTGGTGGACCAACTCTCGGCGATGATGCTGGTGCTCACCGGGATCATTGGCGTCAGCGCCCTGCTGTTCGCCATGGCCCGTTGGGACCGCGCCGGCACCAGCTTCCATGCACTGTTCCAGATTCAGTTGATGGGCCTGTATGGCGCCTTTCTGACCGCCGACCTGTTCAACCTGTTCGTGTTTTTCGAAGTGCTGCTGGCGGCGTCCTACGGCCTGATGCTCCACGGTTCCGGCCGGGCGCGGGTGTCGGCGGGGCTGCATTACATCTCGATCAACCTGCTGGCCTCGACCTTGTTCCTGATTGGCGCGGCGCTGATCTATGGCGTCACCGGTACCCTGAACTTTGCCGACCTGGCACTGAAAATCCCCCTGGTGCCGGAAGCCGATCGCGGCCTGCTGCATGCCGGTGCGGGCATCCTCGCCGTCGCCTTCCTGGCCAAGGCCGGGATGTGGCCGCTGAACTTCTGGCTGGCGCCTGCCTACTCCTCGGCCAGTGCGCCAGTGGCGGCGATGTTTGCGATCATGACCAAGGTCGGCGTGTACACCGTGCTGCGCCTGTGGAACCTGCTGTTCTCCGGCCAGGCGGGTGCCTCGGCGCTGTTCGGTGGCGACTGGCTGATCTACGGCGGCATGGCAACCATCGTCTGCGCGGCGCTGGCGATGATTGCGGCGCAACGTCTGGAACGCATGGCCAGCCTGAGCATCCTGGTGTCCGCCGGGATCCTGCTGTCGGCGGTGGGGTTTGCCCAGCCAAGCCTGACCGCCGGGGCGCTGTTTTATCTGGTCAGTTCCACCCTGGCGCTGAGCGCGCTGTTCCTGCTGGCCGAATTGATCGAACGTTCGCGCTCGGCCAACGACATGCCCCTGGACGATGAAATCGAAGCCCTGCCCAAGGCCATGGAATCCCTGCATCCGCCGCCCGGCACCAACCTCGACGACGAACAGAAAGCCGTGGTCGGCCAGGTGATTCCCTGGACCGTAGCGTTCCTCGGCCTGAGCTTTATCGCCTGCGCCCTGCTGATCATCGGCATGCCGCCGCTGTCCGGGTTTATCGGCAAGCTCAGCCTGCTCAGCGCCTTGATCAACCCGATGGGCCTGGGCAATGCCATCGACGAACCGGTGCGTCCGGCCGCCTGGGGCCTGGTGGCACTGCTGATCTTCTCCGGCCTGGCTTCGCTGATCGCCTTCGCCCGCCTCGGCATCCAGCGCTTCTGGACCCCGGAAGAACGTCCATCGCCGCTGCTGCGCCGCTTCGAATGCGTGCCGATTTTCTTCCTGCTGGGCCTGAGCATCGCCCTGACGTTCAAGGCCGAGCCGCTGATGCGCTATACCCAGGCGGCCGCCGAGAGCCTGAACAACCCGGAACACTATGTGATGGCGGTCATGGCGACGCGTCCGGTGCCGAGCCCTGAAGCCAAGGCCGCCGCCCTGGAGGTGCAGCCATGAAGCGCCTGTTCCCTGCCCCGTGGCTGTCATTGGCATTGTGGTTGTTGTGGCTGGTGCTGAACCTGTCCGTCAGCCCCGGCAACCTGCTGCTGGGGGCAATCCTCGGCTTTGCCGCACCGCTGATGATGGCGCCGTTGCGCCCGCTGCCGATCCGCATCCGCCGCCCGGGGGTGATCATCCGTTTGTTCTTCCTGGTGGGACGTGACGTGATCATCTCCAACCTCGCCGTGGCCTGGGGCATCCTGACCTGCGGCTCGCGCCCACCGCGTTCGCGCTTTATCAAGATCCCCCTGGACCTGCGGGATGCCAACGGCCTAGCCGTGCTGGCGATGATCACCAGCGTGACGCCGGGCACCGTATGGTCGGAACTGGCCCTGGACCGCAGCGTCCTGCTAATCCACGTGTTCGACCTGGATGACGAAGCGCAGTTTATCGAGCACTTCAAACACGCCTACGAACGGCCCCTGATGGAGATCTTCGAATGAGCGCCCTGCTCTCCAATGCGATCCTGTTCAGCCTGTTCCTGTTCTCCCTGGCCATGGTGCTGACCCTGGTGCGCCTGTTCAAAGGCCCGTCGGCCCAGGACCGGGTGCTGGCGCTGGATTACCTGTACATCCTGGCCATGCTGATGATGCTGGTGCTGGGTATTCGGTATGCCAGTGACACGTATTTTGAAGCGGCGCTGTTGATTGCGCTGTTTGGCTTTGTGGGGTCGTTTGCCCTGGCGAAATTCCTGCTGCGTGGGGAGGTGATCGAATGATCAATGTCGACGTGTTGCCGCTGTGGGTTGAAGTGATCGTCGCGGTATTGTTGGTGCTTAGCAGCCTGTTTGCGCTGATTGGGGCGATTGGGTTGTTGCGGATGAAAGACTTCTTCCAGCGCATGCACCCGCCGGCGTTGGCTTCGACCTTGGGCGCCTGGTGTGTGGCGCTGGCCTCGATCATCTACTTTTCGGTGCTCAAGTCCGGGCCGGTGTTGCACGGTTGGTTGATCCCGATCCTGCTGTCGATCACAGTGCCGGTGACCACATTGCTGCTGGCACGCACCGCGTTGTTCCGCAAGCGCATGGCCGGGGATGATGTGCCGGCTGAAGTCAGCAGCCGTCGCACTGACAGCGGCAGCTGATCCCCACAGGCGCCGCAGTGGTGAAATTCGTTCTCCAATAGAATCCATAAAATAGAACCTCAATCGCTAATCCCGGTATCGGGATCACTTTATGAGGTTCTCCCCCATGGCATTCACTCCCCTTGTCCAGGCCCATCTCGACGCGTGGGTTGCCTGCGCCGCTGACTTCGGCCCATTTCTCACGGGCCAGGAAACCACCCTCACCCTCAATGAGCAGCGCAAGGCTTATGAGCAGGTGCTTTGTTCCCATCCGATTCCCGCCGGTGTCAGCTTTTGTGACGTCGATATGGGTGGCGTACCGGGCATGATGGTCGTGCCGGATGGGTTTGAGGGTGACCGGGTGCTGCTTTACATCCACGGCGGTGGTTATGTCGGCGGCAGCCCGCGGGGCTACCTGGGCCTTGCCGGCCACTTCGCAAAACTGCTGGGTGCAAAAGTCTACCTGCCCGACTACCGCCTGGCGCCCGAGCATCCGTTCCCCGTACCTATTGATGACACGTTGCAGGCTTATCGCTGGCTGCTCGACCAGGGCAATGACCCCAGGTCCATCGTGTTCTCGGGCGATTCGGCCGGCGGCGCAATGGTGGTGTCGGTGATGGTCAAGGCCCGCAACGCAGGCCTGCCACTGCCCGCCGGGGGCGCCGCCTTGTCGCCGTGGGCCAACCTGGAACACACCGGCGCCTCCATCGACAACCGTGACGGCCTCGACCCGCAAGCCTCCCGCCTGGGGCTGACGCTGCTTGCAAAAGCGTTTCTCAACGGCGCGCTGCCGAATGATCCCGATGCATCGCCGGTGTTCGCGGACGTCCGGGGATTGCCGCCCATTCTGGTGCAGATCGGCGAAAACGAAGTCATGCTCAGCGACGCCATGCGCCTGGCCACCCACCTGGGGGAAAACCGGGTACGCGTGTCGCTGGAGGTTTGGCCTGGGATGTTTCATGTCTGGCATTTGTTTGCGGCAATCTTGCCCGAAGGCATGCAGGCCGTGGCGAATGCGGCGTTGTTTCTGGACCAGGCAATACGTGGCAGCCGTAGCGCTTGAGGGGTTGCCCAGAGCGCGGGAAAGGTAGCGCTCCTGCCGATAACTATCTGTCACCTGGGGCCCCACCGCTCCACCTACCTTTATCGGACAACGTATCCCGATACAGGTAATGATCATGTATACCCATTCCGATGCACTGACCACGCTGTTTGATTTGCTCAACTCGCTGAATGCGCTGATTTCACATTTGACGAGCCAGCAACAGGCAGCCAAGCAGCGGGGCCTCGAGTTGTATCAACTCGGTGAATTCGAAGAGTGCGAAACCCATTTGACCATCTCTGCCTCGGCCGGCGATGCGCCGTCCCAATACGCCCTGGGCGAAGCCATCCGGCGCCGGGTCGGCAGTGTCGACCCCGAGGCCCAGGCGTGGTACCGCCTGGCCGCCGCCCAGGATCATGTGTACGCCCTGATGCGCCTGGGTGGCGAAACCAACCTGGCCAAGGCCAAGGCCCTCGCCCAGGCAGGTGCCGATGCTGGCGACGGCGCAGCGATGCTGCAGCTGTATGAACTGACCAAAGATCGCTCGTGGCTGAGAAAGGCAGGTGATGCCGGCTGCGCCGAGGCCTATTACATTGCGGCGCTGTTGTACGACAAAAACCCGGAGGCCAGTGACAACCGCGACTCCATGCTCAGGTATGCGGCCTTCAAGGGCTTCCCGCCAGCGATGAAGTGGCTGGCCAACATGCAGACCTACTACCGCAACCTCTCCTACCAGCGCATACACCTGGAAAAACGGCTGGCGCTGAATGACCTTGATGGCGTCATGACCTATGCCGGTGCGCTCGGCGGGTTCGATATCGATGAAAGTGGCACCAACCGCTATCACTACCCCGAGAACAAAATCCACGCCTATGGGCTCTACTGGCTGGTCATGGACAGTACCCGGCAAAACCCACGGCACGCCGATGCCGCAGGCTACCTGCAACAACTGGCCAGCGCGCTGACTGCCGAAGAAATGGAAACAGCCAAGGCGTATGGCCGCCAGTGGAAAACCGAGCACCCGGCGCTGTCGGAGTTCAGGTTGACCTACAGCGACCTGAAATGACCGGCGTCTGATGAAGGATTCGAGAGCACATCCGGCAGTTAAAGATTAATTAATCCAAAAACAGCTTGGCTAAGTATTTCCAGGCTGGTACGGTTTAGTGGATTATTTAATCCACTAAACCTCAGGCCTCCCCCATGACAGCTCACACCCCTCGCTTCAACCACAAAGTCGCCCTGGTCACCGGCGGTTCCCGCGGTATCGGCGAAGCGATTGTCCGCCGGCTTGCAGCTGAAGGTGCAGCGGTCGCGTTTACCTATTCCTCCTCTGCCGACAAGGCGCAAGCGCTGGTTGGCCTGATCGAAAGCAAGGGCGGAAAAGCCTTGGCGATTCAGGCCGACAGCGCCGATGTGGCGGCAATAGATCGGGCGGTCGCGGCCACTGTCGAGCATTTCGGCGCCTTGAATATCCTGGTCAACAACGCCGGGATCCTGCTGATGGGCACCGTCGACACCTTCAGCCTGGAAGACTTCGACCGAATGTTTGCGGTCAATGTGCGGGCCACGTTTGCGGCGGCCAAGGCCAGCTCGGCGGTGATGCATACGGGTGACCGAATAATCACCGTCGGCAGCGTGGTCGCCCAACGTTCGGGCTTCCCGGGCTCCAGCGTCTATAGCATGACGAAGTCGGCGATCGCCGGTATGATCCGCGGCCTGGCGATTGATTTCGCGCCGCGCGGCATCACCGTCAACAACGTGCAGCCGGGCCCGACCAGCACCGACATGAACCCGGCAGACGGGCCCCATGCGGACATGATCAAAAGCCTGATCCCCTTGGGCCGCGTAGGTACCGCCGACGATGTTGCCGGCATGGTTGCTTATCTCGCGTCCGAAGAAGCGGCATTTGTCACCGGCACAAGCATGACCATCGATGGCGGCTACCTGGCCTGAGCCTTCACCTGCAATTTCCCCCGAGGTAACCATGGCAAGACCCAGAGCATTCGACCGCGACCAGGTGCTGCGCGAGGCCATCCGGGTTTTCTGCGACAAGGGTTTTGCCGCGGCCTCGACTGAAGAACTGATGCAGGCCATGGGACTGAGCCGCCAGAGCATGTACAACACCTTTGGCGACAAACGTCAGTTGTACCTGCTGGCGATGGCCGAGTATCAGCGCACCGGCGTCGACGACTTGATCGAGCGCCTGAACCAGGGCCCGACCCCGCTGCAGGCACTGCACGACACCCTGCAATCCTTCGCCACCCGCGCCCTGCGGGAAGGAACGGCGGGTTGCATGGGCGTCAATGCCATCTGCGAGTTCGGCCTGGAAGATGATGAGATAAATCAACTCACCGCCCACAGCGCCGAACGCTTGCGCAATGCATTCGAACAGACGCTGGAGCGTGCGCAGGAACAAGGCGAATTGACCGTCGGCACCGATCGCTCGGGCGCGTGTGATTTTCTGATGGCCACCCTCAGCGGCATGAAAGTCGCCAGCAAGGGCGGCGCCACCACTGAGCAGCTGGAGCGCATTGCGGGTTTTGCACTGCGGGCGCTCAGCGCAAACGCGTGATCAGCCCACTACAGGATCGGCGCGCCAAATCGGTCCAGTCGTGGCATCCAGTGGTCCAGGATCTGCGCTGACGCCAGGATATGGTGCGCATGCCCGATCAACAGCCGACGCGGCACAAACCCGATATAGCGGGAGTCATCGCTGTTATCGCGATTGTCGCCCAGCATGAAGTAACTGTCGGCAGGCACCACCACCGGGCCGAAATCGCGCAGCGCCCGTACTGTCGGCATGAACTGCACCGTGCGCTGGCTGCTGTTCGCACGCTCCGTCACCTTGATCCCCGGAACTGTTTGGCCAGGCGCGATGGGCTCGCTGATGTCCTGCCCATTACTGTAGGTGGCCGGCGTACCGTTGACCCACAACACCTCGTCGCGCATTTCCAGGGTATCGCCGGGGATACCGACAATGCGTTTGATCAAGCGCGTGCCGTCCTTGGGCGAAGAGAACGTGACGACATCTCCGCGCTGGGGGTTATCCAGTCTCGCCAGGGAAATATCGGTGAGGGGCAATTTGAGGTCGTACGCGACGCGGTTGACCAGCACCACATCGCCCTCAAGTAACGTCGGGCGCATGGAACCGGACGGGATGGGATTCCAGTCAGCCAGGGAGGTGCGGAAAACCCCGAAGCACAGCCAGAAAATGATCGCGTAACGGTAGCGAATTAACCAACGGCGCATAGATCCTCGCAATACGAAAAGGCACACCGGCCTGCGCCGGGTACCCACGGTGATTTTTGGCAATGTTCGCTTATTGCATCGGAAGATTAAATTAACATTAGCGTTGCCGACCCATGACAGTCGATATTTTCAAGCACACAGAAAAGGAGTTTCACGCCCCATGGATAGCAAATGTTCGGTCTTTATCGCAGCCAGCGTCGACGGCTTTATTGCCAGGCCAGACGGTGATATCGAGTGGCTTCATCGCCCTGAGTACGAAGGCGCCGAATTGAACGGCGTGACCTATGAACACTTCATCGCCAGCGTGGATGCGCTGGTGATGGGCCGCAAGACCCTGGAAAAAGTGTTGTCCTTTCCGGAGTGGCCCTATGAGGGCACGCCGGTCATAGCACTCTCTCACCAATCGGTTGAGCTACCTGCAGCTTTGAAGGGCAAGGTTGAGGTGGTGAGCCAGGATGTCACCAGCCTCGTGGCAGCGTTGGCCGAGCGCGGGATGAAACACCTGTATATCGACGGAGGCCAGACGATTCAGGCGTTTCTTGAGGCGGGTTTGATCGACGAGATGATCATCACGCGTATTCCGGTTGTGCTGGGCCAGGGGATCCCCTTGTTCAGCCAGTTGGGTGGCGAGCATGAGCTTCGGCATATCGGCACGTATGCGTCGGATAACGGGTTTGTTCAAAGCCGGTATGAGGTGAGTGGCAAGCGCTGATGGTCGCGGGTTAACACCCGGAAATTTCCGACAGCTCTTTAGGGTTGTCGCTCAGAAGATGGCTCCCTACTCTTCGGTGGTCGCTGCAAATTCAGCGACCGGGTTTCGCAGCCCGGGTAAACTCTAGACGCACAGCGTCCACCACAAGATAGCGGGCGCTTTTTTATGCCTGATGTTATGGCGGCTGTGCGCGGGATACCTTCGGGTATGCCGGGTGCCTAGAGTCCCGGTCTGCGAACCTGCGTACAGCTGCCACCCGATTGTCGTTTCGCAGCGATGGGTGGCGGCTCCATTACTCTAGGAGCGTCGTCATGATCAAAGACAGTCCAAACCCGCCACTCGATTCACCCTCGCTTCACGCGGCTGCTCATCGGGCGATTAATAATTACCTAATACACCCACAAAACCAGAGCTGTCTGCCAAGGCACATGGTCTCTTTGCGCTGCATAAATAACTATATGTCCAGACCTCTTCGATCCGGACTCCGAAGAACTTGCATCAGTCCCAACATCGGCAACCCCCTTGGAGTTTGAACTTGACGCCCCACCCACGCAATATGGATCTAAGGATATGCCAAAGTTCGGAGGAGACTCAACTATTGGCAAACCATGCCCCCAACAATAAAAAACTCAAGTAACGAAACGGCACAAAGCTAAGACGATCGGAGCTTATCGGCACCTTATTAAATAGATACACCTTTATACCCGACACACTAACCTCAAAAAAAAAAACGAGCGCAATAGCGCGTGCGCTAATCGCCGGACGCTTCTATAATAGTTCAAAAGCCTTATCGACGTCTACGCTGCCTCACCAACTTGGCTTTCGCAACAATTGAAACAAACGCAACAGCAGACTCGACAGACTGGGAGGAATCAATGTACTCATTCAACATTCGACCAAAAACCTGATCATCAAAATTTGAAAAAATAACTTCATCGGTAAGGACATCAAGTTTATCGCGAGGGCTATAAGAGGTATCCTTCTGAACTTTTGAGACACTGTCCAAAGCGATATCAGTTGATATATCAGGCGTTTCAAACGTCAGCTCTGTTTGAGGCATTGATGAAGAATCAGTTTTTTGCGTTTGAATATTTTCGCTACCTCGTGGCACGCGACGAATTTCCGGCAATTGCGCTTTAGTTATTTCCGATTTCAACTCGGCTCTGCGTTTAGCAAGAATGGTTTGCCCAAATGGTAATCGGCACCATTGCCAAATCGCATCACCTACTTGATATTCAATGCCTTCGACAGCAAGAATACCCAACCCAGCGATAGCAAGCCCACCTTCACTAATGCCAATAGAAGCCGCTTGGCTGCTTGGAGGGTTCCACCTTCCAAGGTCAGGATACACAAAACTACTCTCTTGGCGACCTTGTGATATAGACGCTAAACGTTTGGCCTCTTTCGTAATATATTCAGCATCTTGTACTGGCCACATAGGAGACTCTAATGCAATTGCCCCTAATAACGCGCCCGCCATAGTCGCTATCGTATCAGTATCACTCTCCAACTCATTCGCAGAAGCAATCAGTGCCTCCTCAATAGGACCTTTTCGATAAACATATGCTAGCACAGACGCAGCCAAAGCAGTTTTAAAACCAGACCCACGATACTTAACAGTCAGGCAACCCAACTTTTCAAGGATTTGGTGATATCCATTTAAACCTTCAATTAAAATTAATTCCGATATAAGCTCGACATCACGAAGAGCTTCTTCCTTTACCCGTATCAGGGCTTCCTCCAATGTGCCGCCGGTGTTACTCTCCCACGCAGAGCGCCAAAAAGCAGCTAACTGAGAGTCACGCCCAATCAAGGCAGGCAAATCGGTAAACCTATCAATATATCTTTGCCAAACTCCGGGTCCTGGAATTTCACCATTTTTTAGAACATCATTTAGAGTTAAAGCGTGAAATACAGCACCACAAAATCCATGAGGATGCCCATGAGTTACTAGAGAGTCTCGGAGTACGTTAAGCAGAAGGTCGTCCAGACTCCCTTTAGACGCCCACACATGAGGCTGAACACGCATCGCGGCTCCGTTCCCGCCACCAGTTATATATTTTTGAGTGCCTCGTTCGTAAAAATTTGAGAACCAGTTAACCCCTCTACGCGAGAGATTCACAGCTGCAGCCTTCGTTCCCAGACCGCCACCAAGTGCATAGGTTGGCCAGACCGTAACTTCAATTTTTGCGAAAGTCTCGACATCAAACGATCCATTCCCTCTGATCGACCGAGATACGGCGAGACGTAGCTGTGTGTCGTCGGAATATGTTCCAGCAGGAAGAGCAACTTTTGGGCCATTACGCCCACCTATCATACGCTGCCATTTGACCGGCTCAGTTACCCTTGTCTTACCGACACGATGCTTAACACCTGCTTCCCCCCGTGCAAGCTCAGTCATCCAGCCAAGAGCATCCCCCGCTGCGGCCCAAAGGGCAGAATTCACGACAGCCCTTTCCCTCCGCTCCATTGAAACCGTCCCGAGGTGGCTTACAGATTGCTCAGTATTCAATTTGGCCGTCCTTCAAACTTCTGGGGTGATATCAAAACGTCTACACCACGGAGGCCGAACTCTCGCAGCCATCCCTTGGCGATATCATGACAATTTTCGTCTTGGACGTATATGCGACGGAGATACTCCGTAGAAATCTGCCCAAGATACAGCACTTCCGCCTGCTCACATGTGGGCAAAGGCAGTGGTCGCTGAAGGCGGTAAACCTTCCAATTCGGACTCTTTCGCAGGATGCAAGGCTCGAAAAGATCAATGAACCCCAACAAACCAGGCTTTCGTATACAAAGATCGTACGAGTTATTTGTGGTCGTAAATACGACCTCATCATGAGTTATTACAATAGGATCAAACGCTAAAATACCCCACCATATATCGGCATCTATGTGCCACTTCTGCGAGACAAGAAAATATCGTCGATTTATCTCAGAAATTGACAAATTTACAAAGTCTAACCAGTTCTGACTCTTATCAAAAAACTCTTGCGCTTCCGGCCTATCCGCAGCGTTCACATGTAAAATATGTTGCAGGTAGGCAGCTTGAGGAAGACGATGACGAGACAAGAGTGCTCCAGTAGCAAGAGTTCCAACAATTCCTCTGTTAGTCGTAAAATGCAAAACCTCGGTAATACTGCGCCTTTCAACTTCAGCAGCAATGGTCATACAGCCTCCTGACCAAATGTGCCTGGAGAAAAAAATCTAACCAACTGAGACCCCTCCCCCGGCTTATAACCTATAATTACTGCTTTTCGGGCCCGAGCTACCGCCACAGCTAATAGACGCCGCAACACAAGCACCTGATCATCAAACTCCTCTTCAGCAAAATGCGTGTTTTCCTCGTTAAATCCTATTATAAAAACATAGTCAAACTCTAGGCCTTTTGCAGAATGAAATGTCGAAAGAGCTACGTTCTCAGGACCTTCAGGCCACTCCCTTTCACGGGTAATGTCTACATAATCAATATTATGACGTGCCAATGTAGATTTGATTTGATCGAACCATTTCCCTGCCTGAGGTTTAAGAAACGCTACTGACTCATCCTCCAAATTCACATATTCTTTGATGTAATTAGCCGCCCATTCTGCCTGATCCGAGTACTTACCAAGAAGAACCTGCGGCAGATCACCATGATCTGAAGCAGCGTTTAGGTTTGGAAGAGCACCATCACCGTCAACGCCTACACCATTCAAAATTCCAGCAGCAAATGCAGCTATCTCAACGGTATTTCTATGATTAGTATAAAGAGGATGTATCCTCTCTGGCCGGACGTCAAACCCTGCTTCAGCCCAAGTAAACCCTCGAGCATAAATTCTCTGTACCGTATCAATAACAAACGTAACAGTATGATCAGGCGCAAGATGATGTTTGATAGCTCGCAGTTGATTTGCGGAGAAATCCTGACTCTCATCTACAACTACGATATCATAACCTATCGACTCAATATCTCGGGCCATAGAAACCGACAACTCATTCCAATCCTTAGAGCCTTGCGCAGACAACCAATTAAGATACGGATAAACTACCTCATCTAGAATTCTACGCCGGAGGTTTCTATCAACACGAGGCAACACCCCGCGTCCTGTACGCTCGAATGTTATATAGTTTTCGAGACTCTCGGGCTCGAATCTCCCTAGCAGATAGTCGACTTCCTTCAATATATATTCTGGAGTTAAAACATCCAAGCCAACCGCGAACGCGCTTAAAATCTCTCTCGCACTCTTTTGTTGAATCACTTGCACATTTAAACTTGAGATAGCCCAACGGCTAAAGGTATCAATTTCGAGGCTTATATTTAAGCCTTTTTCAACTTGATGCTCTGCCAATGAGCTAATATATCCCGCAAGAGTACGATTAAATGTGAGCACGAGAATCTTAACAGGCTCAGGTATCTCTTTCCGCTCATGACGCTCAGCAAACATATAACAAAGCGACCTAAGCCTTAACAAGGCTGTAGAGGTTTTCCCACTACCCGCAGCACCACAAATCACCTCAACGCCGAACCTGTTTTGACTGATCAACGGAAGCTGTTCGGGAGTAGCCTTAACCAGAGGAAGCGTCTTCATTTTTTGTAAAGTCCATTTAAAGTTGAGCACGTATACCGCCAGCATCCCCATAAACTGAGCAGGAGATGCCAATTAGCCACTACTTTTAGCTACTTTCGGTGCCGCTAGTCAACCTGCTTCGCTCCATGAACGAAATATATCGCGCTTTCAAGCGAATAATCTCAATGTGGTGCACATCATAAACCACCCAATCCTCCTCATTAGGTGGCGTCATGACACAGTCCAAAATTGCCGGATGCAACATTTCAGATTTGACAAAAAACGCCCCGAACCAGTCGGGGCGTTTTTCATTCAGCAATTACCGATCAAGCCTGATCAGCCAACCGCCACGTCGTACCGCCCTTCCCGTCTTCCAACACCACACCCATCGCGGTCAGTTGGTCACGGATACGGTCAGACTCCGCCCAGTCCTTGTTGGCCCGGGCAGTCAAGCGTGCCTGGATCAGCGCATCAACTTCAGCGGCATCCACACGCCCTTCAGCGCCCGCCTGCAGGAAGTCATCGGCTTCCATCTGCAATACGCCCAGCACGCTCGCCAGCTCTTTCAAACGTGCGGCAAGCCCCGCCGCTGCGTCGAGATCGCTCTCGCGCAGGCGGTTGATCTCGCGCACCATTTCAAACAGCACCGCGCAGGCTTCAGGCGTACCGAAGTCGTCGTTCATCACTTCGGTGAACCGCGCAACAAACGCTTCGCCGCCCGCAGGCGCCACGGAGGGCAGGCCTTTCAACGCGTGGTAGAAACGCTCCAGGGCGCCCTTGGCGTCCTTGAGGTTGTCTTCCGAGTAGTTGATCGCGCTGCGGTAATGGCTCGACACCAACAGGTAGCGCACCACTTCCGGATGGTACTTTTCCAGCACGTCGCGAATGGTGAAGAAGTTGTTCAAGGACTTGGACATCTTCTCGCCATTGATGCGAATCATGCCGCAGTGCATCCACGCGTTGGCGTAGGTCTTGCCGGTGGCCGCTTCGCTTTGGGCGATTTCGTTTTCGTGGTGCGGGAACTCAAGGTCGCTGCCGCCGCCATGAATGTCGAAGGTCTCGCCCAGGCAGCAGGTGGACATCACCGAGCATTCGATGTGCCAGCCCGGGCGCCCGGCGCCCCATGGCGACTCCCAGCTCGGCTCGCCGGGCTTGGTGCCTTTCCACAGCACGAAGTCCAGCGGGTCTTGCTTGGCTTCGTCGACTTCGATCCGCGCACCGATGCGCAGGTCTTCGATTTTCTTGCGCGACAGCTTGCCGTAGCCCATGAACTTGGCGACGCGGTAGTACACGTCGCCATTGCCCGGGGCGTAGGCGTAACCCTTGTCGATCAGGGTCTGGATCATCGCGTGCATGCCCGGGATATGGTCCGTGGCGCGCGGTTCCATGTCCGGCTTGAGGATGTTGAGGCGTGCCTCGTCCTCGTGCATCGCAGCAATCATGCGCTCGGTCAGCGCGTCGAACGACTCGCCGTTTTCGTTGGCGCGATTGATGATCTTGTCGTCGATGTCGGTGATGTTGCGCACATACGTCAGGTCATAACCGCTGAAACGCAACCAGCGGGTCACCAGGTCGAAGGCAACCATGCTGCGGCCGTGGCCGATGTGGCAGTAGTCGTACACGGTCATGCCGCACACGTACATGCGCACCTTGTTGCCATCCAGCGGCTTGAAGACTTCTTTGGTCTTGCTGAGTGTGTTGTAGATCGTTAGCACGACAGTTCCTTAAAACAGAATCACTGGCCCCACGAATCACGCAAGGTCACGGTACGGTTGAATACCGGAGCACCGGGTTTCGAGTCCTTGATATCCGCGCAGAAGTAACCTTCGCGCTCGAACTGGAAACGGTCTTCCGGCTGTGCGTCGCCAAGCGATGGCTCGGCACGACAACCCGTGAGAACTTGCAGCGAGTCAGGGTTGATGTTGTCCAGGAAACTGGCACTGTCTTCGGCCTTCTCGGGATTCGGCGAGCGGAACAGGCGATCGTACAGGCGCACTTCGCACTCGACGCTGGCCGCCGCCGGCACCCAGTGCACCACACCTTTGACCTTGCGGCCTTCCGGGTTCTTGCCCAGGGTGTCCGGGTCGTAGGAGCAACGCAGTTCGACGATGTTGCCATCGGCGTCCTTGATCGCTTCGTCGGCACGGATCACGTAGCTGCCGCGCAGGCGCACTTCGCCGTTCGGCTCCAGGCGCTTGTAGCCTTTTGGCGGCTCTTCCATGAAGTCATCGCGGTCGATGTAGATTTCACGGGCGAACGGCAGCTTGCGCACGCCGAGTTCTTCTTTCTGCGGATGACGTGGCAGTTCGAGGTTTTCGACCTGGCCTTCCGGGTAGTTGGTGATCACCACCTTCAACGGACGCAGCACGCACATGGCGCGCGGGGCGTTCGCGTCGAGGTCCTGACGGATGCTGAATTCGAGCATGCCGTAGTCGACCACGCCGTCGGAGCGGTTGGTGCCGACCATTTCGCAGAAATTGCGGATCGATGCCGGGGTGTAGCCACGGCGGCGGAAGCCCGACAGCGTCGACATGCGCGGGTCGTCCCAGCCAAACACGTGCTTTTCATCGACCAGTTGCTTGAGCTTGCGCTTGCTGGTGATGGTGTAGTTCAGGTTCAGGCGGCTGAACTCGTACTGACGCGGGTGCGCCGGTACCGGCAGGCTGTCCAGGAACCATTCGTACAGAGGACGGTGGCTTTCGAACTCCAGGGTGCAGATGGAGTGGGTGATGCCTTCGATGGCGTCAGACTGGCCGTGGGTGAAGTCGTAGTTCGGGTAGATGCACCACTTGTCACCGGTCTGGTGGTGATGGGCGTGGCGGATGCGGTACATGATCGGGTCGCGCAGGTTCATGTTCGGCGAGGCCATGTCGATCTTGGCACGCAGTACGCGGGCGCCGTCCGGGAACTCGCCGGCGCGCATGCGGTTGAACCAGTCCAGGTTCTCTTCAACCGAACGGTCGCGGAACGGGCTGTTCTTGCCCGGCTCGGTCAGGGTGCCACGGTATTCCTTGGCTTGCTCCGGGGTCAGGTCGTCTACGTAGGCCTTGCCGGCCTTGATCAACTCGACGGCCCAGTCGAACAACTGGTCGAAATACTTGGAGGCATAGCGCACTTCACCGGACCATTCGAAGCCCAGCCACTTGATGTCGCTCTCGATGGCGTCGATGTATTCCTGGTCTTCCTTGGCCGGGTTGGTGTCGTCGAAACGCAGGTGCGTGACGCCACCGAACTCCTGGGCCAGGCCGAAGTTCACACAGATCGACTTGGCGTGGCCGATGTGCAGGTAACCGTTGGGCTCAGGCGGGAAGCGGGTGACGATCTGCGTGTGCTTGCCCGAATCCAGGTCCGCCTGGATGATCGGGCGCAGGAAATTGACCGGGACGGCAGGTCCGGCCTTGGAATTCGAGGTAGGGTCGACAGTGGGCTTGCTCATAGGATCCTTGAACAGACGAAGTACTTGGCCGGGTGAGGCCGACAAACAAAGGGCTTATCATAGCCGATGCTGTCAAGGCCCTGACAGAGCGTGGCCAAAAACTGCTGCATTTATTGCACGGGCGGTAAAAAACCACCTCGAAATTCCCGCAGGTCACGCTAAACTGCGCGCCTTGGCTGCCGTTTTTGCCAAGCAGGTAAGGCGCAAAACGCCCAAACCCACGAATTCCTTGAAAGAGTAGTGAACATGACTCAAGTCAAACTGACCACCAACCACGGTGACATCGTCATCGAGCTGAACGCCGAGAAAGCGCCGATCACCGTCGCCAACTTCATCGAGTACGTTAAAGCCGGCCACTACGAAAACACTGTTTTCCACCGTGTCATCGGCAACTTCATGGTCCAGGGCGGCGGTTTCGAGCCGGGCATGAAAGAAAAGAAAGACAAGCGTCCCAGCATCCAGAACGAAGCGGACAACGGCCTTTCCAACGACAAGTACACCGTCGCCATGGCCCGTACCATGGAGCCGCATTCGGCCTCCGCGCAGTTCTTCATCAACGTCGCCGACAACACCTTCCTGAACCACAGCGGCAAGAACGTGCAGGGCTGGGGCTACGCGGTATTCGGTAAAGTCACCGAAGGCCAGGACGTTGTCGACAAGATCAAGGGTGTGCAAACCACCGGCAAGGCAGGTCACCAGGACGTTCCGGTAGAAGACGTTATCGTCGAGAAAGCCGAGATCGTTGAGTGATATTGCTGATTTCAGATTTGCATCTGGAAGAGGAGCGCCCGGACATAACCCGGGCGTTTCTGGATTTACTGCACGGCCGCGCCCGTTCTGCCCAGGCGTTGTACATTCTGGGGGACTTCTTTGAAGCCTGGATTGGCGACGATGGGATGACGCCCTTCCAGCGTTCGATTTGCCAGGCTCTGCGCGAGCTGAGCGACAGCGGCACCCAGATTTTCATCATGCATGGCAACCGGGATTTCCTGATCGGCAAGGCGTTCTGCAAAGCCGCAGGCGCAACCTTGCTCAAGGACCCGAGTGTGGTGCAACTCGCAGGCGAGCCCGTGCTGTTGATGCACGGCGACAGCCTGTGTACCCGCGACCTTGGCTATATGAAGCTGCGGCGCATCCTGCGTAACCCCATCACGCTGTTCATCCTGCGCCACCTGCCCTTGCGCACGCGGCACAAGCTGGCGCGCAAGCTGCGCAGTGAAAGCCGCGCGCAGACGCGAATGAAGACCAACGACATTGTCGATGTAACGCCTGAGGAAGTGCCGAGGGTGATGCAGCAGTTCGGCGTGCGTACGTTGGTGCATGGCCACACCCACCGCCCGGCGATTCACAAGTTGCAGATTGGCGAGCAAGCGGCCAAGCGCATTGTGCTGGGGGATTGGGACAAGCAAGGGTGGGCGTTGCAGGTGGATGAGCAAGGGTTTCAACTGGCGGCGTTTGACTTCGTCAACCCGCAGTTGGCACTGCCCGGCGCTTGACCCAGATCGTTCCCACGCTCTGCGCGGGAATGCATCCTGTGACGCTCTGCGTCACGACCATCAAAAGCGGACGCAGAGCGTCCAGAGCGGCGTTCCCACGCAGAGCGTGGGAACGATCATCAAAGCGGCATTCCCACGCGGAGCGTGGGAATGATCATGGATTGAGGCTTAGTGGCCAGAAGCCTCCGGCCCCGCCTTCGCTGCAAACGGCGGTTTCGCCAGCCATACAATCACGATCAACGCCATGAACATCCACCCCAGCAACGTGAAGTAATCCACGGTGGACATCATGTACGCCTGGCTCGTCAGTATCTGGTCCAACTGCGCATACGCCTTGTGCCCTGCCCCGCCGAGCGCCTGCAAGGCGTCCCGGGTGGCCGAGTCGTAGGTGGTCATGTTTTCGCTCATGTAGGCATGGTGCTGGTCCGCCCGGCGAATCCAGATCCAGGTGGTCAACGAGGCCGCAAAGCTGCCGCCCAGGGTCCGCAGGAAGGTCGCCAGGCCAGCGCCGTCGGCGATTTGCGCCGGCGGCAGGTCGGACATCAGGATGCTCAAGGTCGGCATGAAGAACAGCGCTACGCCGATCCCCATGAACAACTGCACCAGGGCGATGTGGGTGAAGTCCACTTCATTGGTAAACCCGGCACGCATGAAGCAACTCAAGCCAATCGCCAGGAACGCCAGGCCAGCCAGCAAGCGCAGGTCGAACTTGTGCGCGTACTTGCCCACAAATGGCGACATCAACACCGGCAGAATCCCGATCGGCGCCACCGCCAGGCCCGCCCAGGTGGCGGTGTAGCCCATCTGGGTTTGCAGCCATTGCGGCAGGATCAGGTTGATCCCGAAGAAACCCGCGTACCCGAGTACCAACACAATCGTGCCGATGCGAAAGTTGCGATAGGCGAACAGCCGCAGGTTGACCACCGGGTGCTCGTCGGTCATTTCCCAGATCACGAACACCGCCAGGGCGACAGCCGAGATCACCGCGCCGATGATGATGAAATTCGACTCGAACCAGTCCAGGTCGTTGCCCTTGTCGAGGATGATCTGCAAGGCGCCGACGCCGACGATCAGGCTGAGCAAGCCGACGTAGTCCATCGGCTGGTAGCTGGTGACCACCGGGCGTTTCTTCAGTTGCGAGCGCACCACCATCACGGCAAAGATGCCGATGGGTACGTTGATAAAGAAGATCCACGGCCAGCTGTAGCTGTCGGTAATCCAGCCGCCGAGGATCGGCCCGGCAATCGGCGCCACCACCGTGACCATCGCCAGCAACGCCAGGGCCATGCCACGCCTGGCGGGGGGATAGACCGCGATGAGCAGCGTCTGGGTCATCGGGTACAACGGGCCGGCAACCAGGCCTTGCAATACCCGAAAGCCGATCAACTCGGGCATCGAGGTGGAAATACCGCAGAGAAACGAGGCCAGCACAAACAGGATGGTGGCCCACAGAAACAGCTTCACCTCGCCGAAGCGACGGCTCAGCCAGCCGGTGAGCGGCAGCGCGATGGCGTTGCTCACGGCAAACGAGGTGATGACCCAGGTGCCCTGCTCCGAACTCACGCCGAGGTTGCCGGAAATCGTCGGCAGCGCCACGTTGGCGATGGTGGTGTCGAGCACCTGCATGAAGGTCGCCAGGGACAGGCCGATGGTGGCCATCAGCAAGCTGGGCGGCGTGAAGGAGGCGTTAGCGTTACTCATCGCGAATCCTGTGCAACATGATTGGCGCTACGGCCGCCGGGGCCGCAGCTGATGGATTGGCGAATCAGCGCTGGGCAGCCTTGGGAGCGGCGACGCTGTTGTCATGGATCAGTTGGGTGATCATCGCGTCGGCTTCGGCCAACTGGCGGTCGTAAACGTTGGTGGTGAACGACGCCTTCTGCGGCGCCTGCTGGGCCAGTACCGGGCCGCTCTGGTCGTGCAGGTCGACGTTGACCACGGTGGACAAGCCCACCCGCAGCGGGTGCTTGGCCAACTCATCGGCGTTCACATGGATACGCACCGGCACCCGTTGCACGATCTTGATCCAGTTACCGGTAGCGTTCTGCGCCGGCAGCAAGGCAAACGCGCTGCCCGTGCCCGCGCCGAGGCTGTCGACGGTACCGCTGAATTTCACGTCGCTGCCGTAGATGTCGGATTCGATATCCACCGGCTGGCCGATACGCATATTGCGCAGCTGGGTTTCCTTGAAGTTGGCGTCGATCCACAGTTGATCCAGCGGGATCACCGCCATCAGTGCAGTACCCGGCTGGACCCGCTGGCCCAATTGCACGGTACGCTTGGCCACATAGCCGGTCACCGGTGCGATCAGGGTGCTGCGGGCGTTGGTCAGGTAAGCCTGGCGCAACTGTGCGGCGGCAGCCTGCACGTCCGGGTGGGACGAAATCACCGTGTCATCCACCAGGGCGCTGCTGGTCTTGAACTGTTGCTGCACGTTGGCCAAGGCGTTTTGCGCCGAGGTCAGGTCGTCACGGGCGTGGGACAGTTCTTCCTGGGAAATCGCCCCGCCGGCAGCGAGGTTCTTGCGTCGGTTGTAGTTGTCCTGGGCCTTTTGCACGTTGGCTTGTTGCGCCAGCACCTGGGCTTTCATGCCATCGACGTTGCTGTACAAGCCACGCACCTGGCGCACGGTGCGGGCCAGGTTGGCCTGGGCACTTTGCAGGCCGACGGCCGCGTCGTTGGGGTCGAAGTTGATCAGCACCTGGCCTTCATGCACCAGGTCGCCGTCGTCAGCGCCGATGCTCACCACGGTGCCGGTCACCAGCGGGGTGATTTCCACCACGTTGCCGTTGACGTAGGCGTCGTCGGTGCTTTCGCTGAAGCGGCCATACAATTCGTACCAACCCCACACGCCCAGGGCGCCGAGGATGACGATCAGCGCCAGCACAAACAGCATGACTTTGCGTTTGCGCGGGTTGCTGTTGTTGGGTTGTTCAGCCTTGTTTGTTTCAGGAGCGTTGTTGCTGGTTTCGGCAGTGGCCATGACAAGTACCTTGAATTATTCAGTGCGCGTGGCTGGGGTGGTCGAGGCCACGTTATCGGCGTGGAAACCGCCGCCCAGGGCCTGCATCAGTTGAATCGAAAGATCGATTTGCTCGGCATTCAGGGTGGCCAACTGACGCTGGGCCTGGAGCAGTTGCTGTTCGATGCTGAGCACGTCCAGGTAATTGCCGATACCTGAGCTGTAACGCTGGACGCCGGTGTCGTAGGACTGCTGGGCAATGTCAGCGGCGTGTTGCTGGGCCTGGATCTGGCGGCCGGTCTCGCGCAATTGCGAGAGTGTGTTGCCGATATCGCCCAAGGCTTGCACCAGGGTTTTGTTGTACTGGGCCACGGCCAGGTCGTAGTCGGCGTCGCGAGCGTCGAGGTCGGCGCGCAGGCGGCCGCCGTCGAAGATCGGCAGCGAGACGGTCGGCGCAATGCTGAAGAAGCGGCTGGCCGAACCAAACATCGCATCCCCCAGCAACGACTCGGCCCCGGCGCTCGCGCTCAGGTTGAGGTTGGGGTAGAAACGGGTCTTGCTGGCCGCGATGTTCTTGCTCGCCGCCTCCACCCGCCAGCGTGCGGCGATCAGGTCCGGGCGACGGCCCACCAGCTCGGCAGGCAACACCGAAGGCACCGCAACCGCGCTCGGCTTGAGCACGTTGGGGCGTACCAGTTCGCTGCCACGGTCCGGGCCTTTGCCGAGCAACACCGCGAGGGCGATCTTCGCGCTCTGCAGTTGCTTTTCCGCATCGATCAGTTGCGACTGGGAGCTGGCTTCCAGGCTTTCGGTTTGCTGGTACTGGTACTGGCTGTCGATCCCGGAATTCAGGCGACGCTGGCCCAGGTCGAGCATCTGCCGGGTGCGCTTGAGGTCATCATTGGCCAGGTCACGCACGATATGGGCCTGGCCCAGGTCGCTGTAGGCCTTGGCGACGTTGGCCGCCAGGGTCAGGCGCGCGGCCTGTTGGTCGACTTCGGCAGCGCGGGCCTGGCCCAGCGCGGCTTCCCAGGCGGCGCGCTGGCCACCCCACAGGTCGAAGTTATAATTGAAGCTGGCACCGATGTTACGCACGGTGGCGTAGGCATCGCCCTGGCCCAACGGGTCCTGGTCCTTGGCCAGGCGCGAACGGCTGACACCGGCGCTGGCATCCAGGGTTGGCATGCGCTCGGCGTCGGCGGCATAGGCAGCGGCTTCGGCCTGGTGGGCACGGGCGCTGGCCACTTGCATGTCGGGGCTGTTCTGCAGGGCTTCCTGGATCAGGCCGTCGAGCTGTGGATCGCCAAGGCCTTTCCACCAGTCGGCGGTGGGCCAGGCAGCGGCGGACAGGGTCACGCCGCTGAGGGATTTGCCGGTTTGCAGGTTATTGGCTTCGAGGCGTTTGCCTTCTGTGTCCAAGCCGCTGAAATTGGCACAACCGGCCATAGTCATGGCCACCAGCACAAGGCTGAGGCCGGCACGCAAGGAGCGATTGTTCATGCACTACCTACCCGCTGGATGGTGATGGGGTCACCCGCAGCTATCAGAATTTTCTTCAGGATTTTTTCCAGGGTTTGCAATTCACCCGGCTCCAGCGCGCCCGCCAACTGGTTCAAGGCCTGGGCACCGATGTGCGGCAGCATGTCGGCCACGCGCTGGCCTTCGGCGGTCAGCACCAACTGCACCTGGCGCCGGTCCTGCTCGGAACGCTTGCGCGCCAGCAGGTCCTTTTGTTCCAGGCGGTCGAGCATGCGGGTCATGGAGCCGCTGTCCAACGACAGGTTGCGGCACAGCTCGGCCGGGGTGTCGACGCCGTACTGGGCCATGATGATCAACACCTTGAACTGCGCGGCCGTGATGCCGTGGGGTTCCATGTGGGTGTCGATGATCTTGTCTTTGAGCAGCGCAGCCCGGCCCAGCAGCAGGCCGAGGTGGCAGTTGTGGAAGTTTTCGGGGGTGAAGTGCTTCATCGTGACCAGCCTATTAACTGCCTAAGCAGTGAATGTGTGACACGATGTTACTGCCTAGGCAGCGAATGTCAAACGAATAGTTAGGTTGCTTGCTAATTAGCGGATAAATGGTGGGAGCCAGGCTCCCACCATTACCGTGGACGGATCAGAAATCGCGCTTGTAGAAAATATCCAGGGAGCTGGCCACGCCGCTGGCCACTTCCAGGTACACCTTCTTGCTCAGCAAATAGCGCAAGGCGATGGTGTTGGCCGGCTCGAACACCCCCACGCCATAACGCAGGCTGAGCTTCTCGGAGATCTTGCCGCTGGCCACCACGGCGGTGTTGTTGCCACTGCCCTGGGTGTCCAGTTCAAAGTCCTGGATGCCCAGGTTCTTGGCGATGTCCGACGTGACCCCGGCACTGCCCATCAACCCAAGACCCAGCGCCGCTTCGGCCAGCATGTTGTTGTCCTCACCGTTGGTGGTGCGCGAACGCCCCAACACCAGGTACGACAATGCATCCTCTTGGGCCATGGCCGGCTCCGAGAAAATTTGCGTAGTCGGCTGCTCGGCACTGCCGCTCAGACGAATACCGGCGGTGACGGTCCGGGACGGCTCGGTGGTGATCCGCACCGCTTCGATATCCAGGAACGGCTGGTCAATCGGCCCGGCAAACAACAATCGCGCGCGGCGCACAGTCAGGCGTTGGCCGTAGGCCCGGTAGCGGCCGTCGTTGAGCCACAGTTCGCCACGGGTGTCCATGTTGTCGCCGATGTGCACATGGCCTTGCAGGTTGGCGGTGAGGCCAAACCCGGCGAAGCTCAGCTTGTCCTTGCCTACCTCCACATCGATGTCCATCGCCATGGCCATCGGCGGCTTGCCCTCTTCGGTCTGGCTGCCGACGATCACCGTGTCATCCGAGACCTTGACCGTCGAGGGCGGCAATTCCCGCACGGTGATCTCGCCCTTGGGAATCTGCACCTTGCCGGAGATCGCCAGCTTGTCGTTCTTCATGCTGATCTTCAGGTCGGGCGCCACCTCCAGGGCCGCGTACGGTTCCACGGTGACCGGCAGTTGCGTGCCTTGCAGCGCGATATCCACCGCCAGGGCCTGGCCCCAGTCGATCTGCCCCTTGATAGTGCCCTGCCCGGCCTTGCCGCTGCGCCAGCCGCCATTGAGCTGCACGCTTTCGCCGGCAATCAACGCTTGGATATTCAGGCCTTCAATGCTGGTGGGCAGTTCCGGGCCGGAGATTTCCCCCCCCACCAGGTTGATGCTGCCGTTGACCTGAGGCGCCAGCAGGCTGCCGGCGATTCGCCCGTTACCGTTGAGCTTGCCGTTGAGCTTCTCGACCATGGGTACAAAGGGGCGGGCCACCGCGAGGTCGAGGCCGGTCAGGGTGAAGTTGCCGGTGATCGGCTTGTTCTTTGCCAGCGGATTGAGCTGCGCCTGCAACAGCAACTCGCCGAGCTTGCCGCCACGGAAATTGAGCTGGGTGTCGATGCGCGTGGGGTTGAGGGTGGTTTCCAGCTTCAGCGTGTCGTAGGGGAAATCCAGCCACTGGTCCTTGTCCTTGACCCGCAGGGTACCGCCGCTGGCGTCCACCGAGACCACGCCTTTGGGGCCGCTGGCCGGCAGGTCGAGCTGCACGTCGGCATTGAGCTTGCCCTGCCAGGCGAAATCCTTGGGCAACCACTGCGCCAGGCTGTCGATTGGGAACTGCTTGAGGTGATAACGCAGCTTCGGCTCGGGCATCAGGCGCTGGTCTTCGCCGCACAGGCTCGCCGGGCCGGAGACCCAGCAGTGCGCCGCAAAGGTCAGCTTGCCATCGGCCAGGCGCTCGATCTTCGCCGGCGCTTGCAGCTTCCAGTCCTGGCCACCGGCTTGCACATCGCCGCTGGCCAGGCGCCCGCGCCAGTTGCCTTTGTCGAGGTTGCCGTCCAGGGCCAGGGCCAGCTTGAGCAACGGGCCGGCCAGGTCGAGCTGGACTTTCTGGCTTTTGATATCGCCCTGGGCGCTGGCACTGAAGGTGCCGAGCTGGGTTTCACCGGCCTGGATGCCACTGCCTTTCAGGTCGACTTTGGCGCGCTGGGCATTATCCAGGTTCGCGTCCAGGGTCAGGTTTTGCAGGCGGTTATCTTCAAACGCCAGTTGCTGGCCAACCAGGTTGAGCTTGCCTTGCGGCGCTTTCAGGGTGCCGGCGACGTCGAGGCGACCATTCATCTGCCCGCGCAGTTGCGGCCAGAGCTGGGCGAGGCGCGTCAGCTTGATGTCGATCTGCCCGGCAAGGCGCTGTTGCAGGCTGCCGCTGCCATAGATGCGGTTGTCGCCGAGGCGAATGTCCAGGGTGCCGAGGGTCCATTGCTCGCCTGCGCCTTCGGCCTTGGCCTGGAGCACGGCAGGTTGGCCACGCAGACGGCCCTTGAGGTCGAGGTCGGCATTGAGCTTGAGTTGCTCGTTCTTCATTTCGCCCTTGCTGCGCAACGGGCCCGCGAGGGTGCCGGGCAACTCCGCGACCCAATACGCCGGGTTGATCGCCGACAGGTCCAGCGCCGTGTCCCAGGCGATGCCATCGGCAAATTGCAGGTTCAGGTGGCCTTCGGCCTTGCCCTGACCAGCCGCGAGTTTCAACTCGGGGAGGAACACTTGCTTGAGGTCGCCACTGAACGGGCTGGCCAGGCTGAACTTGCCCGCAGGGCCGTCGAGGTCGGCCTTGAAGTTGCCCAGATAGTTGCCGTCCTTGTAGGAAACTTCACCATTGAAGGTACGCAAGGCCACCTGGGGTTCGTCGATCACGGGGTACAGGCGATGCCACGGGAAATCCAGCCAGTCGATTTTCGCGTCGGCGCTGAAGCCTTGCTGCCAGTCCAGATTGGCACTGAGCTTGAGGCTTTGTTTGTCACCGGCATTCAAATCCAGCCCGGCGATCTGCGCGCCCTTGGCGTCGACCTTGCCTTGCAGCAGCAGGTCCACCGGGCCTTTTTCCGCGGGCAGTACGGCTTTGCCCAGCAACTGGTAACCGTTGCTCAGGTCGCCCTTGGCGGTCAGGTCCAGCTGATTGAGTTGCAGGGTATCGGGCAAATCGGCGCTGGGTTTGAAGCCGTCGGCGGTGATGTGCAACTGCGCCGGCAGGTTTTCCACCAGCGGTTGCAATTCGCCGCTGAGCTTGGCCGGCAGGTAGCCGCTGCTGTCGGCGTCGAGCTTGAGGGTCTTGAGCAAATCGCCATCGACCTTGAGCGCCAGCGTCCAGGGCGCACCGCCCGGCGCGTAAGGCAGGCTCAGGTTGCCGCTGGCGGCCAGCGGCCAATTGCCGGTGGGTTGCAGCAGGCCGGACAGGTCAAGGACCAAACCGTCCCGTTGCAGGTGCACCGAATCGATCTGCATCCCGGCGGCAGTCCAGTGCGCCGCCAGCTGCAGGCCCTGGAGCTCTTCGCTGCCATTGAACAGCAGGCTGCCAACGCGGATGTCACCCAACTGAAGGGCGACCGGCAGTTTCAGGTCCGGCAGGGTAATCGGGCCGCTGCTTTCTTCGGTGCCGGGTGGAAATTGCAGGCTCACCTGCTCCACATCCAGTTGGTTGATGCACAAGGTCATGCGCATCAAACAGGCCGGCGACCAGTCGAACTTTGGCGACTGAAGCTCCACGCGGCTGCTGTCCTGCTGCCATAACAGATGGTCGGCACTCCACTGCCCGCCCAGGCGACCCTGGAAATTCTCCACGGTCAAACCCGGCACCTGGCCCAGCACCCACCGGCTGCCGGCTTGGGTACCCAGCACCGTCCACAGTGCCAGCACTATCACCGCGAGGACCGCCAGAATGGCCAGCCCCGCTATTTTCAAACCACGCATCACAGCTCAGGCCCCATGGAAAAGTGCAAACGAATGCCGCCCGGATCTTCGAGGGCATGGGCCAGGTCGAGGCGGATCGGGCCAACCGGCGACACCCAGCGCACACCCACACCCACGCCGGTTTTCAGGCTTGGCATTTCCAGGGTGTTGAACGAGTTGCCTTGGTCGATAAAGGTCGCGATCCGCCATTTTTCGGCGATGGAATATTGGTACTCGGCGCTCAGGGCCACCATGTAGCGGCCGCCGATGCGGTCGCCACGATCGTTTTCCGGGGACAGGGTCTGGTACTCGTAACCCCGTACGCTCTGGTCGCCACCGGCAAAAAAGCGCAACGACGGCGGCACGGATTTGTAGCCGTTGGTGGCACTGCCGCCAAACTGCGCCCGGGCCAGGAAACGGTGGTTGTCCCACAGGGTTGTCAAGCCCTTGATGGTCGCCGTGCCGTAAAGCAGGTTGGTGTCGGAACCCAGGCCTTCCTTGGCGACCTTGGCGTCGAACAGCAGGCGATAGCCATTGTGCGGGTCGATGCGGTTGTCGCTGCGCAGGTAGGAATAACTGATGCCCGGCATCAGCAGCGTACTCAGGCCCGAGTCGTTGCCCAGGCGATACTCTTCGCGCTGCCATTTGAGCGAGATCACCCGCGTCCAGCCGCTGGGCAACTTGCTGTGCCACTCGGGGCCGAGGGTGAGCAGTTTACTCAGGGTGTCGGTGTTGGCGATTTCTTCATTCTGGTAACCGCCGGCAAAGCGAAGTTTGTCGGTCAGTGGCGGGTCCATGGGAATGTCGTACCACAACCCGACGTTCTGCCGAGGCGCGGAAAGCTCGGCTTCCCAGCCATAACTGTGGCCCTGGGGGTTGACCCAGTGGCGCGTCCAGTTGGCCTTGCCCCGCGGGCCGACGTCGGTCGAGTAACCGAGGCCCAGGCCCATGGTGCGCGGCTTGCGGGTTTCAAGTTGCACGGCCACCGGGATCACGTCATTGGTCGAAGCGGCCGGGGCAGCGTCCACCCGCACGCCCTCGAAAAAGCCGCTGGATTGCAGGTTCTGGTTGAGTTCGGCGATCAGTTCGGAGTCGTAAGGCGCGCCGCTCTTGAACGGCACCATGCGTTGCAGCAGGTCTTCATCAAACGGCGTATCGCCGGCAAAGCTGACCTTGCCCAAGGTGTAGCGTGGGCCACTGTCATAAATCAGTTCGATATCGGCCACACCCGCCTTGGGGTCGACCGAGAGTTTCTGACTGGTAAAGCGCCCGCTGAAAAAGCCGTAGCGTGACGCCTGGTTCTGGATGACGCGCTTGGCGTCTTCGTAGTTGCCGTGGTTGAGCACGGCGCCGGATTTGAGTTGGTCGCTGGCGGGCACGCGAAAGGCCTTGAGGTCGGCGGCCTGGCCGTCGACCCGAATGGTCACATTGCGCAAATGCACCGGTTCGCCGGGGTCGATGGTGAGGATCAGGCGCGGGTTCTTGCCGCCCTTCACATCGCTGGCAATCTGCGGTTGGTAGTAGCCCAGCGCCTGGGCGGCCTTGCGGGCCTGCTCCTCGGCGCCACGGCTGAACCGCAGCAGGGCTTCTTCGTCACGATCGCCGACCCCGCCGATATAGCCTTCGATGTTGGCTTTCAACGCGTCGTTTGAAGGCTTGATGCGCACATCCAATTCGCTTTGCGCCAAGGCGCCGCAGCTCGTGAACAGCAGAATCAAGCCGCTGGTAAATCTTCCTGGAAACTTCATAGGCCGGGATGCTACACGAGCTTGGGAGCGAGTTAGAACCCGGATTTGTCTGAATAATTCTGTCTTAAACCGTTGCAGCCTGTAACACCTGCGGATTTGCGTGAAAGAACACGTGCTCCAGAACAGGTCCTACAGCCACCTCGCCAATCTCTTCATACCCCTGGCGCTTATAGAACTCCAGATAGCGAGAATTCCCCGTGTCCAGCACCACGCCCGAGGAATGCGGGTCTTCGGCACACCAGTTATGCACCGCTTCCAGCAGTTGCTCACCGTAGTGCTTGCCCTGGAATTGCGGGTGAATCCCCAGCAATGGCAGCACATGCACCGAGTCCGAGGGCAGGCATGCCAGCACCGCCTGATGGTATTCCAGGTAACGCCGGGTACCGCGCACGCCGGTACTCAGCCACATGCGCAACTGCCAGGCCCAGCTTTCGGTGATGCCCAGGCGGCGGGTCGGTGGCGCGATCAGGGCGATGCCGATCAGCCGGTCGTTGACCAACAGGCCAATCGCCGGGAGTTTCTGGAAGAAGTGCTGTTTGACCAGCTCACGCACCGTGGCGCGCACCCGCTGTTCGTAGCCGGGACGTTCGGCTTCGAAGATGTAGGCGAACGTCGGCTCATGGCGATAGGCCTGGTACAACAGCGAACGGGCTTCGCGGGAGTAGCCGCTGTCGAGCATGTGGATCTGGGCGATGGCAGTCGAGGTGTCAGGCATAACAGTGAATCTCCCCTGGGCGCTGACTCAAAAGGTCGCGCTCTTGTTATTACGAACGTCTGCGGCACTGTTTCGTTCAGTGTAGCCACCGGACGCCGCTTCGTAGCCCAACGCAGCCTTGTGCCTCGGCAGCTGCTACAAGGCTGGCTCCCGTCCTACATTGTCGGCTAGCATCGCCCTTTTGCCAGACTGGACCGCCGACCATGAAAATCGTGTCTTTCAATATCAACGGGCTGCGCGCCCGCCCTCATCAGCTGGCGGCACTGATCGAGAAACACCAGCCGGACGTGATCGGCCTGCAGGAAACCAAGGTCCACGACGACCAGTTCCCGCTGGATGAGATCAAGGCCCTCGGCTATCACGTGTATTACCACGGGCAGAAAGGCCACTACGGTGTTGCCCTGCTCTCGCGCCAGGAACCGCTGGCGCTGCACAAAGGCTTTGCCAGTGACGAAGAAGACGCCCAGCGCCGGTTTATCTGGGGCACCTTCGCCGACGCCAACGGCAACCCGATTACCATCATGAACGGCTATTTCCCACAGGGCGAAAGCCGCGACCACCCCACCAAGTTCCCGGCCAAGCAGCGCTTCTACGAGGACCTGCAAACCCTCCTGGAGTCGCAGTTCAGCAATGAACAGGCCGTGGTGGTAATGGGGGATGTGAATATTTCCCCGGAAGACTGCGACATCGGCATCGGTGCCGACAACGCCAAGCGCTGGCTGAAGACCGGCAAGTGCAGCTTCCTGCCGGAAGAACGCGAGTGGATGGCCCGCCTTAAGAACTGGGGCCTGGTGGACAGCTTCCGCCACCTCAACCCGGATGTGGCAGACCGCTTCAGCTGGTTCGATTACCGCAGCCGTGGTTTTGAAGACGAGCCAAAGCGCGGGCTGCGGATCGACGTGATCCTGGCTTCCCAAGGGCTGCTGCCTCGGGTGAAGGATGCCGGTGTGGATTACGACCTGCGCGGCATGGAAAAACCCTCCGATCATGCACCGATCTGGCTGGAATTGAGCTGATTTCTTAACAGCAGCGCCGTTAAATGTGGGAGCGGGCTTGCTCGCGAATACGGTGTGTCAGTCACCGGATACGTCGACTGACACACCGTATTCGCGAGCAAGCCCGCTCCCACACTTTTTGACGGCGTGATGCCGGTCATATTGCTGAAACCTCTCTGACTTAATCTCGCGGCACTCCCTTTGGCTTGAGAAGGTGCCGGCATGATGCTGCGCGTTCTATCCCTGCTGGCCCTGCTCAGCGCATTTCCCCTCGCCGCTTTTTCCACCCCACTGCCCTTCCCCGAACATGGCCCGGCCTTGCGCATCCAGGGTTCCAACACCATCGGCGCGGCGCTTGGCCCGGCGCTGGTCAAGGGGCTGATGGAGCAACAGGGGTTGCAAGCGGTGCACAGCGAGCCATCTGACCAGGCCAACGAACAGCACATCGTCGGCAAGACTCGCCAGGGCCAGAAGGTGACGGTGGAAGTGGCGGCCCATGGTTCCAGCACCGGGTTCGCAGCCCTGAAAAACGCCAGCGCCGACCTCGCGGCGTCTTCCCGGCCGATCAAGGACAGCGAACTGGTGGACCTCGAAGCCCTCGGCGACCTGAAAAGCCCCGACGCCGAACAGGTCATCGCCATTGACGGGCTGGCGATCATCCTCAACCCACGCAACCCGTTGGGGACGCTGAACACCGCGCAACTGGCGCAGATCTTCAGCGGCGAAGTCTCGACCTGGGAACAACTGGGCGGCATCGGTGGCCAGATTCACCTGTACGCGCGGGATGATCAATCCGGCACCTATGACACCTTCAAGGAACTGGTGCTCAGCCGGCGCGGCAAGTCGTTGGATGGCAGCGCCAAGCGCTTCGAATCCAGCGAGCAGTTGTCGGATGCTGTCAGCCATGACCCCCAGGGCATCGGTTTTATCGGATTGCCCTATGTGCGCCAGGCCAAGGCGGTGGCCATCGTCGATGGCGACTCGCAGCCGATGCTGCCGCTGAACAGTTTGATCGCCACCGAGGACTACCCACTGTCACGCCGGTTGTTCTTCTACCTGCCACCTGTTGCACAAAACCCCTGGGCCAAGGCCCTGGTGGACTTTGCACAAAGCAGCAAGGGCCAAGCGATCGTCGCCGCCAACGGTTTTATCGCACAGCAGGTGCAGGCCATGGCGGTGGAACCACGGGCGCCGATGCCCGGGGATTACCAGGCGATTGCCCGACAAGCGCAGCGCCTGACGGTGAATTTCCGGTTTGAGGAAGGCAGTGCCAGCCTCGACAACAAGGCGCGCCAGGACCTGATGCGGGTAGTGGCTTATATAAAGAGCCACGGCAAGCTGGACAAGCAGGTGACACTGGTGGGGTTTGGGGATGCCAAGAGTGATGCGCAGCGGGCGGCGCTATTGTCGAAGTTGCGGGCGATGGCGGTGCGCCGGGAACTGGTTAAAAGCGGCGTGGTGCTGAGGGACATTCAGGGGTTCGGTGCCGAGATGCCGGTGGCGGCAAATACGGCAGATGAGGGACGGATCAAGAATCGGCGGGTAGAGGTTTGGGTGTATTGAGGACGCGGAGCGTCCGGGGCAGCATTCCCACGCAGAGCGTGGGAACGATCAACTGGCCTCATCGCGGCAAGCCCGGCTCCCACAGTTGACTGCATTCCCCTGTGGGAGCTGGCTTGCCTGCGATGAAGACACCTCGGTTTTACTGCCCGCTGCGCATCATTTCCCGCGGCACATACTTGCCGATCTCGAACTTGCCGATTGCTGCGCGGTGCACTTCGTCCGGGCCATCGGCCAGGCGCAGGGTGCGCTGCATGGCGTACATGTAGGCCAGCGGGAAGTCATTGGATACGCCGGCGCCACCGTGGATCTGGATAGCGCGATCGATCACCCTCAACGCCACGTTCGGCGCCACCACCTTGATCTGGGCGATTTCGCTTTTCGCGACCTTGTTGCCCACGGTGTCCATCATGTAGGCAGCTTTCAGGGTCAGCAGGCGCGCCATGTCGATTTCCATCCGCGAGTCGGCGATCTTGTCGATATTGCCACCCAGGCGGGCCAGCGGCTTGCCGAAGGCGGTACGGCTGACGGAACGCTTGCACATCAGTTCCAGCGCGCGCTCGGCCATGCCGATGGAACGCATGCAGTGGTGAATACGGCCCGGACCAAGGCGCCCCTGGGCAATTTCAAAGCCCCGGCCTTCGCCCAGCAGGAC
Source organism: Pseudomonas sp. G1002 (assembly GCF_013385455.1). Taxonomy (NCBI): domain Bacteria; kingdom Pseudomonadati; phylum Pseudomonadota; class Gammaproteobacteria; order Pseudomonadales; family Pseudomonadaceae; genus Pseudomonas; species Pseudomonas sp. G1002. The sequence continues at coordinate 3,911 of NZ_JACAPY010000054.1, read as the reverse complement.
GTTTTCATACGGCACGCGGACGTTTTCAAACAGCACTTCGGCGTGGCCATGGGGTGCGTCGTCGTAGCCGAACACCGGCAGCGGGCGCACGATCTTCACACCGGGCGCATCCACTGGTACCAGGATCATCGAGTGCTGCTGGTGACGCGGCGCATCCGGGTTGCTCAGACCCATGAAGATCAGGATCTTGCAGCGCGGGTCACAGGCGCCGGAGGTCCACCATTTTTTACCGTTGATCACCCACTCGTCGCCGTCGCGTTCTGCACGGGCGGCCATGTTGGTGGCGTCGGAGGAAGCCACGTCCGGCTCGGTCATGGCAAATGCCGAGCGGATTTCGCCGCGCAGCAGCGGTTCGAGCCAGCGCTGTTTTTGCTCTTCGTTGGCGTAGCGCACCAGCACTTCCATGTTGCCGGTATCCGGTGCCGAGCAGTTGAAAGGCTCCGGCCCCAGCAAGGAGCGGCCCATGATTTCGGCCAGGGGTGCGTATTCCAGGTTGGTGAGGCCGGCGCCCAATTCGGATTCAGGCAGGAACAGGTTCCACAGGCCTTCGGCTTTAGCCTTGAGCTTCAACTCTTCCATGATGGCGGTGGGCTGCCAGCGGTCACCTTCGGCAACCTGGCGTTCGAACACAGGCTCGGCCGGGTAAACGTAGGCATCCATGAACGCGGTGACGCGTTCACGCAGTTCCTGAACCTTGGGCGAATAGGCGAAATCCATGGGCAGCACCTTCTCAATGGAGGTTGTTGAGGTCATGAATCGATGCTAGAACAGCGTTGATAATTTACCTAGCCTATTCTCGGCGTGTATTAACATTCATCACCGATATATGATCGGCGTATGGACACCTAACAATAAGAGCGCAGCGAAATGAATCTGAGCAAGGTCGACCTCAACCTCTTCATCGTCTTTGACGCGATCTACACCGAAGCCAACCTGACCCGCGCCGGGCAGATTGTCGGGATTACTCAACCTGCGGTGTCGAACGCTCTGGCCCGCCTGCGGGAGACCTTCAACGACCCGCTGTTCGTGCGCACAGCCCAAGGCATGGTGCCCACGCCCATGGCCCAGAACATCATTGGCCCGGTGCGTAATGCGCTGTCGCTGCTGCGGGTGTCGGTACAGGAAAGCCGGATCTTCAACCCGCAACAGGCGGCCAAGACCTACCGCATCAGCATGACCGATCTCACCGAAGCAGTGATTCTGCCGCCGCTGTTCCAGCGCCTGCGCCGCCTGGCACCGACGGTGGTAATCGAGAGCTTCCTGTCCAAGCGCCGGGAAACCACCAAGGAACTGGCGGCCGGTCGCCTGGACTTTGCCGTGGATGCGCCGCTCAACACCGACCCGCAAGTGCGCCACGTCAAGCTCATGGAGGACCGCTACGTGTGCGCCATGCGCAAGGGCCATCCGATGGCGGGCAAGGACAAACTGACGCTGGATGACTACCTGTCGCTGACCCACATTCATATCTCCAGCCGGCGCAACGGCCTGGGCCATGTCGACCTGGCGCTGGGCAAGATGGGCCTGCAACGCAAGATCGCCCTGCGCTCCCAGCACTACCTGATGGCCTCGCAGGTGCTGCAACAGACCGACATGGTAATGACCGTGCCGGAGCGCTTCGCACGGCGCCATGAACTGCACTGGTTCAACCTGCCGGTGAATGATGTGCCGATGGTGGAAACCCATCTTTACTGGCATGAAAGCACCGACCAGGATCCGGCCAACCGCTGGATGCGCGAGCAGATGATCGAGTTGTGCCAGCAGGTGACGGCCCATGAGAAGAAGCTGGACAAACTGTAGGAGCGAGCTTGACGTTAACGTCAACCAGCCATTAGCTTAACGCTCAAGACACTCCTTGAGCGCCCTCATGAGCACGACCTACAGCATCTCCGACCTCGCCCGCGAGCTCGACATCACCACCCGCGCCATTCGCTTCTATGAAGAACAAGGCCTGCTGTCCCCGGAACGCCGGGGCCAGGAGCGCATTTATTCGCCCCGCGACAAAGTCAGCCTGAAGCTGATCCTGAGGGGCAAGCGCATCGGTTTTTCCCTGGCCGAGTGCCGGGAACTGATCGAACTCTACGACCCTACCAGCGGCAACCAGAAACAGCTGCACAGCATGCTGGCGAAAATCGCCGAGCGCCGCGAGCAGCTGGAACAACAGTTGCTCGACATCGAACAGATGAAGCTCGAACTGGACACCGCCGAAGAGCGTTGCACCCAGGCGCTGGAACAGACCATTCAGGGCCAGGTTGGCCATTCATAAAAGGTAGCTGCCATGTCCCTCCCCTCTCATGTGCGCCTGGTGGAAGTGGGCCCCCGCGACGGCCTGCAGAATGAAGCGCAACCCATCAGCGTCGCCGACAAGGTGCAATTGGTGGACGCCCTGAGTGCCGCCGGCCTGGGTTACATCGAAGTCGGCAGTTTTGTGTCGCCCAAATGGGTACCGCAGATGGCCGGGTCGGCCGAGGTGTTTGCGCAGATCCAGCGCAAGCCGGGCGTGACCTATGGCGCGCTGGCGCCAAACCTGCGGGGTTTTGAAGATGCACTGGCGGCGGGCGTGAAAGAAGTGGCCGTATTTGCGGCGGCTTCCGAGGCGTTTTCCCAGCGCAATATCAACTGCTCCATCAGCGAAAGCCTGGAACGCTTCGTGCCGATCATGGACGCGGCCAGGCAGCATGGTGTGAGTGTGCGGGGTTATGTGTCGTGTGTGTTGGGGTGCCCTTATGAAGGTCAGGTCTCGCCGGAACAGGTCGCGGCAGTCGCTCGCGAGCTGTTCGCAATGGGCTGCTATGAGGTGTCCCTGGGCGACACGATTGGCACCGGCACTGCAGGCGCAACACGCCGGATGTTCGAGGTGGTCGGCGCGCAGGTGCCACGGGACAAGCTGGCCGGGCACTTCCATGACACCTATGGCCAGGCCATCGCCAATATCTACGCCAGCCTTGAGGAAGGTATCCAGGTGTTCGACAGCTCTATTGCGGGCCTCGGCGGGTGCCCCTATGCCAAGGGGGCCAGCGGTAACGTTGCCACTGAAGATGTGTTGTACCTGCTCAATGGCTTGGGCATCGAGACGGGTATCGACATGGACAAGCTGATTCTGGCGGGTCAGCAGATTTGTACGGTACTCGGCCGCCCCACCGGTTCGTGCGTGGCGAAGGCTCGCAGTGCCGGTTGAGTAGTGCGCTTGTGACGATGTGTTACCTCGCGGCTACACATCGGGTAACACGGGAACATATTTTGTCGCATTTCCTGAAGGAAATTTCTCGCCAAAAAATCAAGGCATTGATTTTAAAGGACTTTATAAAGTTGGCACGGCTTCTGCTATCTCTATTGCATAACAAGAATAAAAAGCACCAAACCTAATAAAAATAAGACGTAACGACTCTGACATAACAAAAACAACACGGCAGAGACGCAGCTAACAGATTTTTTTGGAGAAGATGTGCTTCGCAGGGTACGGCTTGCCGAAACCCGCAACCGGATAGAGAAGAACAAAAAACTACCTCAAGGTAGCTACCCACTGGTTGGATCGCGTGCGAAGAAGCAGATCAGCGCTCAAAAAAATACGTTTGCTCTTGACCCCGGATGGGGGTCGCCAAAAACAGCGGTAAAGGGCCACGGTTGCCAAAAACAACAATAGACCGCCCCTCAATAATAAAAAAAGAGCACGCAACGACAAATTAAAGGGGACCTTCGGGTCCCCTTTGTGCTTTCTCGGGGAAGGTGATTTGCGTGTATATCCGTTTTTTGGGTGATGGCTGAGATTGGTTCCGCTCTTACAGCGGCTCACTTTTGAAAAGCGCAAAAGTAAGCAAAACGCTCTTGCCCCACCACTCGGCTCCTCGCTTAGGCTCGGAGTGCCCTCACTCCGGCTTTGGACCGTGGGCCGCCGTCATGGGCCATCCCTGGCC
>NZ_JACAPY010000053.1:0-22311 GCF_013385455.1 Pseudomonas sp. G1002 | reverse complement strand
TAGATGTCGGCGGCGAACCCCAACGGCTGCAGGCATTTACCGATGGCGTCCGTCAGTGATTTTTTCGCTGCGTCCCAGTCAGTAAGAATCTTTCCCTGCTGCAGGTAGATAAATGGCGTATGGCCGTAGTGCTGAACCGTGCATTTTTGCCCGGCGTTGCCCAGGTACCAAAGTTCGATTTTTACGGTGTGCAGCTTCGCGCAGATCATTGGAGCCTCTGGCCACTCTTTAGTGGGCGCCTGAAGCGGTGCACCTTCGTCAAATCGATCCTCAAGGACATTCCAGCCCCAACCCTCACCGCATGGTCCGAAAATTTCTGTTGCCTTGCGCATGAGGTAGGTTGGCCTGATCGCAGTGCCCTTAAAGCCACCTGCGCCAGTGTATTTTTTAGTAGCGTCAGGGTCGGTTGTGTTGACCTGGTCCCAAATTCTCGTGTTCTCGGACATTACTTATTCCTCCAGCCGTCAGCACGCTTGACCAGTTCCTTAAAGGAAGCCGCGGGCAGCCTGCTCATGTATTTTTTGTTGTCGCGGTACCATTCTTCCAGGGCAGCTTTGGGTGTCTGGATGGCCACGACGTGGGCGACCTGCTGTTTGTATGAGGTCGAGTTGGCGACTTGCGAGTGGAATGTCCGGCTCACCACTACGGTGTTGGTCATTCCCTGCTTGACCAGGGTGTTCAGCTCTTCCTGGGATTGAACTGCAATAGCGCCCGGGTGTTTCTGCTGGAACAACCTGTAGCAGGCCTCTCTCACCAGTTCGGTGCTGCCGTACTCGACGTATTCAACGTCGGGAATTCCTGCCTCGATCTTCTCCGCCACCTCATCCAGACGCCCGGTGTCGATCCAGGCGTTTTTGGATACCTGTTTCAAATCCCAACCGCTGACCGTCTGGCGGTCACGCTCAAGCTGTAGGTGTTCGGGGAGGATGTCGTAGCCGTAGGTCAGGTCGGTGTCGCAAACAAACAGCGTGCCGACGTAAAGCTTTCCGGGCCGGGAGGGCAGGATGTGGCCGTACTTGGTGCCGATCACGTCGTTCATTGGTGGCTGCATGCGCAGGCACATGCTGCGGATTTCCGCTTCGTCATCATCGGTGAGGCCGGAGACGACGAATTCAACACCCTGATTCTGCCGGTGCGCCGGGGTCTCGTTGATGCACAACACCTCGGCGTCGAACTGGTCGCTGTGCCGGAACTCTGGTACCCATTGTTTGTTGCCGTTCAGCACCTTCACGTCGTAGCCATTCCGGGTCAGCACCAGCAGGGCGATTTTATAGCCCTCGCCGAAGCTGCCGATGGCATCGGTGCGGTCAGATTTGGACGTGCTGCCCAGCACCAAGGTGCTGGCCTCCAGCCTTGCAAAGCGGCTGGTGATGAGCAGCTGGCCATCAGCGAAGGCGTATTCAAACGGCGACTCGCTGTCCAGGGCGTTCTGTACCAGCTCCCTTATGGCTTCTTTCAGGCCCCAGTGGCGGACGTAATCGCGGGACAGGGGCAGTTCGTAGGATTTGGAACGGATGCGATCTGCAATTGCTGCGAGCATGACTATCTCCCGCGCCATCCTTGCGGGGCGCTGTGAGGCATTGGTTATTGAGTAATTCGATCAGCGAGGGCGCTGAGCAACATCAGAAAGGTGCAGACGGAGAGGGCAGAGAAGGAGCCGCGCCAGATGAGTAGGCGCCGGGTGCGCTGGTGGGTGGTCACGGCCGAACCCTCACCGCGATCCGCCCGCCCTTCATGGTTGCTGCAAGGCGCTTCGGCAAGGTGGCCACAGCACGCTCACGCGGCTGGCCGATTACTTCATTGAAGGGGAGGCCGAAGCCCAGCATGATCAGCTTGGACTCAACGTCGTCGAGCTGCTCGTCGATCAGTGATTTAACCGGTGCGGTGGTCATGCGTCCTCCTTGCGCTGCGTGTTGATCTTCAGCAGCCGCTGGCAGTAATGGTTGAATTCTTCGACGGTGATTGCGTCGTCGGTGAGCATGTTCGTGATCATCCGCGCCACGACGGTTTGGGCGCCCAGCTCGCTGCTTGGATGTTCAAGCGCCTCCAGCGCTTCGTCGATCAGGATGTGCGGACTCATAGGTCGGCATCCACGTCGTCTTCGCGCTCTTCCCGCTCTGCTGCTACCGCGTCTTCGGCATACGGCCTCAGTAGCGCTACGGCGATCTTCTCGACCGCTTCAATGGGCCTTTGCTGGCCCAGCAGGTCTGCGGCGTGAGACCGGGCATCGCTCTGGCTGCCGAGCATCGCCGACAGCAGCAGCCGGGCAAACGAATCACGCTGGTCCAGGCCGTCAATCTGGCGCTGATTCAGGTGGCCTTGCAGCACCGTGCAGAACCGGTCGAACGTTACCACCTGCGGCTGGCCGTGGCGGCGCTTCCACTTGATATCGACGCCGCACACCAGCTGTTCCGCCGAGTGTTCCAGCCACTCCTGTTCCGGATTCGCCTCGCTGACCTCTGGAGGCAACTGAGCGTCGTAACGCTCCTGGCAAATATTCAATGCTGCGTTCATGATCGCCTCCAGGGTGGCGTTAGTCGGTGTATGCAACGTATTTGAAGTGGCCGTCTTTGAATCCCGGCGTAAATAGGCCTGTCGGGCACCTGACCGGTAAGGTTGTTGGTAGGGGGGGGCTATGCGGGGGGCAAACTGGAAAATCGCCAATCAATAGCGCTATGATGAATTTCAGTTTTTCAGGGAGATCAATGATGTTTTTAAAGCGAATTTCTGCAGCGTTTCTGCTATTGAGCGTTTCTTCGGTCGCAAGTACCTTGGCAAGCGCAGCAGAGGACGACACCGAAAACGCCGTCAATTTGCTGGCCATTGAAAGCCTTTGCGTCAAGGCCAATCCAGATTCGAATAGCAGCGTTGAGAACGCTTTAAATAGCGACCCGGAGACGACCGATTCGCTTAGAGCGGAAGTTCGCCGAGTCAAAGCTGATCCAGCTTCCAAAGCAAAAATCCAATCGTTGGCGTTCAATATGAGCAACTCTGTCGTCGTATCTAAGCTTCCAGATATGTGCTCGTACTACCTCCCCAAGAAGTGAGAACGCATACCTGATGCTAGGTGTTCCGCACCTGAGGGTTGGCGTCTGCCATCGGTGGAAGGATCTCATCGCACAGTCAGCCTAAGCTGACCGCAACCGGCGCCGGGTGCCGTCGCACCGTTACCGGCGCTTGCGGGCGTCGATCTCGACCCAGAGCGCATTGACGATTGGCGGCCTCCATTGCTTGGGGTTAGGCGGTTGCTTTGGCTGCGATTAGCCGCTTGGCCTCAATCTCTTCGTCGAATGACATGAGGTGAGGCGCTACTAGGTAAAGGTTGAGCAATCGTTCGCTTTCATCCGTTGACCATGTCTGGTCGGCTAAGCGTTCTTCGTCGCACTTGGCATAAGCCAAAAGAGCCGATTCGATAACTCCACTCATGGTTCTGCGCTGGATGCGACCCACTACATCAAGCATGTACTTAACGCGGGGGCTGATTCGAACGCCGATTTGGGCGCTCCTGGTTTTTACGCCAACTTTCTTGGCCATGACTTTCTCCATTCGTTGGTTCATCTGTATTCGTCAACACTCATGCCTTCCGCTGGTTGCCGATGGGCGCGGGGAGGAGTGCTGACGTAATAGAGGTGGGGAAGGGGGCCCAGGCCCGCTACTGGCGACGGCCTGGGTTTGTTGCGTCAGCGGTGTGGCCCGTTGCCCGCTGCTGATTGCAGGGCTGGCCGGTCGTCTTCGGTGTGGGCTTCGAGCTTCCTACTCCCAGCGTCAAACAGCATCTGTTCGCCGTGGATCACAGGTCCTTACAACATGCACGCTACAGCTCTGAATGCCCTGGCTGAGTGGGGCAGGGTGCATGAGGTCCGGCGTTCCCAGCCGAGGCTATCGGGATCGCTAATTCAAATCTTTTGGAGCTGGCCGTGACCCGCTGCTGGCGTCGGTCACCGGCTTGAATCAAATGTTCTTCCAGCCGCGGGCCTTTCGGCTTGTTCTCCCGCTGGATAACTGTTCTTGGCGCTTTACGCTGCACGCCCGGGTCAGTTGCCAACCCTCTGAACCGTTTAGGCCGGTTCATCGCTGCCTTTGAATCTGGGCCGGTGGTGATCCGGCAAGGGTGAAGCGGTGCGACTAAAGAGCGGGTCAGGCCCTGAGGCCCTGGCGAGTCCCTGTTGGGTGACTCGATGGAGTGAACAGTAAGCTAATGCCTAATCGTCTGTAAATAGGTAATGCCTAATTATTTTCAGAAAATGTTCCCGGTCGTTATTCCGATTTCGGAGATGACATTCTCGGCAGCGCTGATATAAGCTTTGCCTAAGCTGTATGGATATACAGCATTAAACTGGGAGGAGATTTCATGGGGAAGAAGCAGGCGGCACCGGCGGAACGGCAGGAAATGAGCGGTATGGCTCGCCTTGGGCTGCGTGTGTCATCGATGATCAACCACCCCGTGGCGCAGGCGCAGCGCTGGGTGACAATTCATCGCCTGGACACAGACGGGGATCGGGAGTGGGAAGAGGTATTGAGCGTGATCGCCCAGACGGACGAGCTTGAGCTGACGCTCAACGACGACGGCAGCGTGACGGTGAGGTGGGAGCAGCAGGAAGTCGAGGTAGCGGGGAGGGGAGAGGTCGAGTTTGAGCAGGAAGAAGAGGCGGCGCCTTTCTGACTGGCAAGAAAGAGCCCGCGATCGCCGGGTTTGTTTGCGTGCGATGAGCCGGGCTTCACGTATCGACTACGCTTAGGTATTCGATTTGATGGATCTGCGTATGAACTCGTACAGGATAATGAAAACGAAAGTTGGTTGGGGTTTGTTCAGGACTGGCTCAGCCAAGCCACTCGCAGAGGCATCCACGAAGGAAGGGCTGGTGAGGATGACCGCAACACTTATTGTAGGGAAAGCCGCCTCGGTGAAAGTGCACAACGAAAATGGCACCTTCCAAGAATTGAGATTCTAGCGAGCGGGGAGCCGGCCCAATTGGGGGGGGCTAGAGTTTGGAGGTGCTCGTCGCGCACTATCGATTTTTTGTGAGGCAGCTCATTAGATCTAGCACGGCTTTTCTTTCGCGCGCAGAGAGCATTGATAGCTGTTCATGAATCGTGGCAAGCGGCAGCGGCAAAAGGAGGTAGAAGTAGGGGGCAGATCCTCGCGATTTTCGTAGGGAGATCGATGTAACCGTACCTATATCACGGTGGCGCATAGGGAGCAGGGCGCGTTACTGATCTGCCGCAGCGGGGGATAAGAAAGGGGGGGAATTGCCTGGGCGATTTATCCTGTTCGCCTTGAATCATGGCGGCGAGAGGACTGCCTCGAGAACACCATCTCTTCAAGAATTTCTCGGGCTAGCCTACTAATGCCGTATTCTCCGTGGTAGTTGCGCCGGTCGATGTTCACTATCGTAAACTGATCAGATTCCGGACCTGTCACGTCGATTGACAGCGTGTTGTCAGCGCTAATCGAGCACGAGATTAGACAATTCGGCAGGCGGCTGGCCAGGACCGTCTCGATTTCCAGCCTGCTTAAGGTGTCCATGGTTGTCCTCCCAACTCAAATTGCGTGAGTCTTTAAGGGTAGGCGCTCAGGACAAGCTGTAAATAGTGGCCTATTGCTCCTTCAGCGCAACTCCGCGCCTGGTCAAGCGAATCGATAAAACGGAGGACAGCAGCGGCCCGGTGGTGTCTGAGTACCCACTGTAATGATGCTGTCCCGTTACCAAATTGAGCCGAAGCATTTCACGCAGCCCGAACAAGATTTGCTCCTGATCACCGAGCAAATCCGCAGAGCTGGTTTCGACGTCAGCGGATAGCTGATCCAGAAGGGAATAAATTAGTTGGATGTTCTCTGTTAGGTCCATAGATCCACCCTTTCTGTTGTGACAACCCCTTGGTTTTTTCTACACAGCGAAGTTCCTGCTAGTCCGTACGCCGCTGACCGGTCAATACATAGAGCACGTCAACTCCAATTTTGGCGACTGCGGCCAAATAGACCGCGCTCGGCGTTCTGATCCCGCGCTCGTAGACGTTTTGGGCATTGACCTTGACGCCGCCAGCGACTCCTAGCTCTGCCTTCGTCAAACCGAGACGAATTCGTTCCTCCTTGAGTCGGTCAGTGATCTCTTTCATTGGGGCGCTCTCACAATTGAGTTCACACTTTAGCATCCGTGATGCACAGCCTCCATCTGCGGATTGGGAGAGCAGATACGAGAAGCCCGGCGCTTGGCCGGGCTTCGATGTAGCAGCGTCAGGAACTAACGATGCTTGTTCTTGTGTTTATGCTTGTTGTTGCTTTTGTGCTTCTTACCATCTGATCGATGACTGCTTTCATCATCCGCTAGGTTATTTCCTAGCGCGCCACCCGCGGCGCCACCGATACCCGCACCGATAGTTGAGCCAGTCGTGCCGCCCAGACGGTTACCAATGAGCGAGCCACCAGCCGATCCGATACCGCCACCTAACGCAGCTTCCGCTCTATTGCCTCTTTGAGCGCCGACAGCACTGCCGGCAGCACCACCTACGCCTGCGCCTACTGCCGTGCCGGTTGATCCGCCAAACTGTTGGCCTACGATATTGCCAAGTGCACCACCAACGCCGCCTCCAAGAGCGGCTGTGCCATCTCCGGCTGCCATCGCTCCTTGCGAAATGAGGACACCCAAAGCTAGGGCGGGTAGTGTCATTTTCATTTTTTGAACCTCTATGGGTTGTCAGCAGGCGCTCACGGTTTAAAGCACGCCTAGCATTAGGACTGGAGTAGAAGTTTGTAGTTCTCTATGGGCGGTGCCTGCGGGCGAATGGTTGTAGCAAGATATGCCGTAATGGATTCGGCTACGGAGGGCGGGCTTAAGCGGGTGCTGAGAATTAAAATGACCAAAGGAACCCAAGTGTGAAAGGGCAGAAACAAGAAGCCCGGCGCTGGGCCGGGCTCTTTTTTAGCAAAGCGCCACTAAGCTGCTTCTGACTGCAAAAGACGGTCTGCCGCCTCTTCCGGTGACTGAACCGCCTGAACACGGAGTTCATGCTTGTCGCCTGCCTCCTCTAGCGCCTCTATCGACCGTCGCAAGGAGTCAATCTGGCGTTCACTGTACGTTGGGTCGTCAAAAGCAGGCCTGAAAACCACAAGTTCAAAGTGAGCTCTCGGAAAGAGCTTGTCATCGCGATCTCTAACCACGAGCAAATCGAGAAGTCGAGCCTTGTTTCGTTCAAACATTCCTGAAAGTGCGGCGCCAGGTATGAGCTTTCCGGTGTTGATTGCTGCCCGCTCACTTAGGTAAAAGATCTTTGCGGGGCGAGCTTTTTCCGAAACCTCAAATGTTCTATTGAAGTAACCGGAAAGGCGGGCATCTCGCTGCACAACCGCCGACTCAAATAGCTTCGGCCACGGATCTCGATTTGAGCCCGATCCGACATCAACACCGTCAAGCTCCTCGATCTCGCCTTCAGCGTCTGAAAAATCTAAGGCAGCTAAGCTTGCTGTCATGGAGACGGCTTGCCGCAACAGGCCAACCAGGTCGGCTGAGGAGGTCTCTCTCACTCTTCCGAGGCTGACACCGGACATCGGAGATATCCAGCCGTCAAAGCTTGATCTGTATTGAAGATGATGCTGCAGGCTTGAGCAGATGAGGCCGATCATCTTTGCCATCCCTGCCGCCTGAGCTCCAAACATCGCGTCAATTACATGAGGTCGAATTGCTGGGGAAACCCTGCACTCACCATTTTTTCCTATGGCCGCGACGGCCACAGTTAGTCGCTCACCGGACGCCATCATGGGCTCCAAGTATACGGACGCCCAGCTACCTTGGAAGGAAGGCGCTGCCGGAACCGCTTTGAGGAGGGCCTCAAAATTGATCATAATTTTAGCCTCCCCTGTGCAGTTGGCTTTATTTTGTGGTGGAGCATATCGCCCAAGCTGGTGATTCGCTCTTTCAAGAAAGATATCAGCTGATTTTGAGTTTTGGACTCAAAGTGCTCAGAAATAGAACTCTCTGTCTCTTCGACAGCTAGTTTAGGCTTGTGTTCGGCCCACTCGGATGCTCGCCGCGCTGCACGCTCGGTAGATAAATCGTCCCTGCAACCGCTTATTGCCAGGTCGAGGAAACGATTTAAGTAGTAGTCATCTGTGGCGTCGGACGGCTTCATGCCAAATGGCATGCAAAGACCATGGTCGATCAACAGAAATCCCTGTCCATTGAACAGGATATTCCCATCATGCCGATCGGGGTTGGCGATCAACTCATCAAAGCATGCCGCCGCGAGCAACTCAGGCCATCGCTCAAGCTCATCTAAGATCACATTGTCTTGCGAGCTGACAAACTGGGAGAGATTAGGATGCCCAGTGTCAGCGCTGCCAAAGTGCCACTCATTGGCGGAGTCAAGTAGGAGTAGGGGCTCCGGAACAGGGAGACCTGCGGAGCGACCCAACGCAGCACAAATAACCTCAACGGCCATTTCTCTGTTTGAGATTTTTTTCGCGATGACTGCCACCTCGCCTGCGACAGTTGCAGCAATTCCGCGCCAAGGTTGGTTTGCGCCTTCACCTACAAGCTGTCCGCCTGGTAGCAATCGCCCAACACGAATTTGAACTGGTTCTTCTTGCATAAAATCCCTGTTGAGCTGTGACTTCCATAGAGTAGTTGGGGAGCTTGGCGCCAATTCGTCTCATGCTTAGATTATTCGCGCCCACCATAGAAATGGTTCAGCGCTATCAACTCGAACACAGCCACGAAAACACAGAGTACAACGAAACCGGGGCTGAAAACCCTCTTGCGGCCGGATGAGCCTCCGCCCAGTCCAGCGACGTCGGAATAGCCGGGGAGCATCATAAGGAAAGCCAGGCAAGCAATGACTCCAACCTTGCTCCAGAAGGTCTGCTCTCGCCATGCAGTCATTTTGGCTGTTCCGCTGCCCGGCTTATTCGGCCTACCTTCACCTCATCCGCATACCCATCCATCAGATCCTCGACCTCCTGGAACCTCATAGCGATCGCTGTCAGTTCGCGAGCGTCATCTTCCTGGCCGGCATCAGAAAGCTTTACAGCAGCCTGCTTCAGGTCGACGCCTGACCACTTGAGCAGGGCGGCAGCCTCTTTAAGGTCGCGGTGCAGTTGCTGGTTTGGCATGGTGAGGGGCATGCAGTCTCCTTGCTGTTTCTTCGATCCTACTCAGATTCGGTTCGCGTTATCAGTCCAGCACCAACCTCGTCTGCGAGGGCGGCGAGCCGATCCGCATCATCGTATAGCTTCGCTACCAGCTTTAGGACGGCTGCAACATCGATATCTTGGCAGTCCTTAGTGATGTTGATTATGCCGCCCGCGGTTTGCTCGAGGCCCAGCCCAAGGTAATTGAGCTCGTTGCGCAGCTGTTTGTTCGAATTGGTGAGGGGCATGGCGCTATACCGGTTGTCCGTTCCACACGTAAAGCACTCGAGCCAGGATGTGGGTGTCGTCGACACGAATGTCCTCGGGGTCGTGGTGCTTGTTGTCCGAAATCATCTTGAAGCGATCCTTGCCTTTCTTTTGCAGGCGCTTCACATACAGCATCTCGTCGTGGGAGAAGAGGTAGATCCCGTCCCCGGTGAACTCCCGGATCGTAATGTCGACCAGTAGCGGGTCGCGATCCTTGATGGTTGGAGCCATCGACTGGCCCCAGCCAGTGATCATCTTGAGATGGAAGTGTTCTTTGAAGGTGACGCCCAGGTCACGCAGGTGCTTGGGGCTAACCCGTATGTCCTGGAGCATTTCCGGGTATTCGTGCGGGATCTGCCCGCCACCCATCGCTGCGCGCACGTCGTAGTGCGCGATCCAAACCTCATCGCCAACCTGGCCGGGGCGAGAGAAGTCGACATGGATAACGTTTCCTGAGTCGCTTTGCTCAGCAGCAGCCAGCAACCTGGCGCGAGCATCTTCTGAAAGGCTCTTACCTTTCGACGCCAACATCTGACGAACCATGTCTGCCGCAGACGAAGCCAGCGAGCGTCCGTCATTACTGTCTTGAATGGAAGATTCTTCGTTGGAGACTTCCAGGTTTTCGTAGGAAAAGCCTGGGCGTAGCCCCCAGTGCTCCGGCCCCACGACGTCAGAGAAATAGGCGATCACGTCCATCAGCTTTGACTTGTCGATCCTGCCGTTTTTCACCCAGCCCTGTATCGACGGAGGCTTCACGGAGAAGTCGTCTGCGAGGTTCTTTTTCGATACGCCCTTGGCGATCCGCGCGGCCTCAATGGCGGCGCCTAATTCTGGTCCGGTAAGCATTGCCTAATTAAGCCTATTGCGCTGACGGTTAGGCAATGACTTGCCCGCGATAAGGTAATGCCTTATATTCGACACAAATCTCCAGGAGAGAACTCATGAAATCAGCAGAAGCGGCCAAAGAAGCATCTCGCTTGCTGGGTAGTCAGGTGGAAATGGCGCGCCTGCTGCAGGTCACTGCACCCACAGTTAATCAGTGGTGCTCCGGCGAGCGCCCAGTACCAGCAAAGCGCGCAGTTCAAATCGAGGCGTTGACCGGTGGCGTCGTAAACCGCACCGACCTTTGCCCATCGTTTCCGTGGGGGCAGATCGCTCCGGCCTCTGTTGAGGCTTCGCAGCAGTCCGCTGCCTGACATCCCTGTCCGCCGTTCCATTGAAGCAATTCTGACCGCAACCGACCCAAGGAAAAACTAGACGATGAAGTCGCAAGTGCTAGAAACCCGCAGAGCAGCAGTGATTGCTGCCGCCAACGCCGTATCGGGCGGCCTTCCTTGCGCCGCGGCATTTCTTGGCGAGGAGGACTTCAAGCGTTTCAAGAATCGGATTTACGAGTCGGCAGGGGTCAAGAAGCTGAGTGATGACGAAGTCTGCGTACTCGAAACCCAGGCCAAAACCACCTTCCTCCCCGATTACATCTGCGCCATGTATGGCGGGATCTTCGTCCGCCTTCCTGATTCCGAGTCGCTGGATAACGTGGACATGCACCACCGCTCTCTGCGTACAGCGGTAAGGCGGGGGAGGGTAGACCAGTTGATCGCCCTGGCATTGGAGGATGGTGAAATTGATGCCGCAGAAGCCAAAGATATTCTCGCCCTGCATGCCAAACACTTGGCAGCTCGACACGAAGAAGTCAATGCAGTGATTGAGCTGCACAAGGCGCGCGCCTGATGAAAGCCGAACTGAAACTTCAACTGAACGCTCAGCCCGGTCTTTCCGAGCTTGAGGGGCTATTTGCCACCCTTGAACAGATTCTCTCCGATGCGCCGCACCTTCGCTTGAAGGTCATCGATCTGCTTTTCACCCTCAGCGACGGCAGCCTCAAACCCGGCCTTGTCG
Organism: Pseudomonas sp. G1002; assembly: GCF_013385455.1. Lineage (NCBI taxonomy): Bacteria > Pseudomonadati > Pseudomonadota > Gammaproteobacteria > Pseudomonadales > Pseudomonadaceae > Pseudomonas > Pseudomonas sp. G1002. Next base: position 11,021 of record NZ_JACAPY010000053.1, on the reverse strand, counting down.
AGTTGGTGGCGATTCCCGCATTCGGGGCAGATGGTCATTCGGTCATTGAGCTTCAGATAACCGACCGAATGAGGGAATTGGTGGGCGCACTCGCCGCAGGTGATGTTGAAGTTTTGAGTATCGATTAATGACATGTCCGGCCTCCTGGCCTTCGTTTGTGGAAATTCGAAATTACCACGGATGCGCCGGACACCTATAACGCCTGAATCTCAGGCACAAAAAAACCGGGTTCACGGCCCGGTTCATTGCTACATCACTTGAGGCAACTCTAATGCAACAGATAACTCAAGGCAATACCCCCAACAATCTCGCGCCACGTTTTTCTCAATCTGAAAACGTGGCGCGTGTAATTTCAATGACCAGTTCCGAAATTGCCGGACTGACCAGGAAGCTGCACAAAAACGTTATTCGCGACATCAGAGAGATGCTCGACGAGCTGAAAAAGGATGGCTCAGATGTGAGCCATGTCCGGGAAGATCTGGATTCGCGTGGCTACACCTCAAACCTCCATCTTGATCGTGAGCTGACAGAGCTTCTTCTGACGGGCTACAGCATTCCTTTGCGCCTCAAAGTGATTCGCCGCCTCAACGAACTGGAGGCGGAAAACAAGAAGGCCGTCGCGCTCCCGTCCTACGCAGAAGCCTTGCGCCTATATGCCGATCAGATCGAACAGACGCAGGTGCTTCGAGTTGAAAACCACCAGCAGGCGACCAAGATCCATTCCCTGGAGAACCTGTTCAAGGAAGGCATGACCCACACCCAGTTCTGCAAGGGCCTTAATGGGGTCAACGTCATGCAGGTGGGCAAGTACCTGGAAGCTCGCAGCTGGCTCTACAACGAGAGCAAGTCCGGCCTACGTCACCGTGTTGGCTCCTACGCCCGCGACAAGTACATGACCGAGCACCAGCACGAAGTCACCCCGCACGGCAAAGATCCCTTTATCTCCTACACGCCTGTCCTGCTGAAGAAGGGCGCTGCACGCCTGTACGACCTTTACCTGGCTGGCGAGCTTCCCATGAAGAAGACCTGGGACGGCCTGTTCACCCACGACAAAGCACTGAGGGCCGCGTAATGGCCGGGGACTGGATCAAAATGCGAATCGACCTTCAGACGCATCCGAAAGTATTCCGCATGGTGTCCGCATTGAAAGCGGACAGATTGCGGATCATCGGTGGACTGCACATCGCTTGGAGCATCTTCGACACCCACTGTGATGATGGCGTGCTGGTGGGCTACACCGTCGACGCGATGGATGCGGTAGTGGGCTGGCCAGGCTTTACCCAGGCCATGATTGACGTGGAATGGGCGGGTATCCAGGACGATGGAAGCCTCGTAATGCCGCGCTTTGAGGAGCATAACGGGGCCAGCGCCAAGCGCCGCGCCAACGATAACGAGCGCAAGCGCAACGACAGAAAGGCAAAGAATGTCCGCAACGTGTCCGCTAGTGATGCGGACAAATTGCGGACCAGAGAAGAGAAGAGAAGAGAAGATAAAGAACAAAAGACTTATGGCGATGATGAGGTCGATCACGCTGAGTTGTTCGCGCAGTTCTGGGCCCTGTATCCACGCAAGGTGGGCAAGGAGGCTGCACGGAAGGCGTGGGATAAGCTCAAGCTGACCACAGAGCTTTTCGATTCATTGGTTAAGGCCCTGGGGGCGCAATGCCTAACGACAGACTGGCTCAAGGACGACGGCCGGTTCATCCCGCACCCATCGACATGGATCAACGGCAAGCGCTGGGAAGACGAAGTGCCAGATCCGTCGCCGGCCGGAAGCAACGTCCACCGGTTCACGCCGCGCCCTCAGTCTGGCGAACCAGACTTCAACAGCAAGGCGTGGGCTGACGGCCTTGTGGCTCTCCCATGAAGCCAGTCAACCAACTGATGGCGACCATGGGCAACCTGCCCGCTGAAAGCCATGTCCAGCCGATCGACATCACGCCGCAGACGGTCGAGGTGGTTAACGACTTGTTCCGCCGGCTGCGTGGGATCTTCCCTGCATGGCGCCAGGCGTGGCCGTCCACCGAAGCACTGGACGCTGCAAAGGCCGAGTGGATCAAGGAGTTCGCCGAGGCGGGCATCCGCACCCTGGAGCAGATCGAGTTCGGCATCCAGAAGTGCCGCAAGCTCAAGAAGCCATTCGCGCCGAGCGTTGGTGAGTTCATCGCAATGTGCGCACCAGGGCCTGAAGACTTCGGCATGCCTGCCGTTGGTGACGCCTGGATCGAAGCGCTGATGACCACGTACAGCCACGAAGCTGTGAAGCTGGCCGCCGAGGCTACCGGTCTGTTTGACCTTCGCGGCGCCAAGCAGGAAGACAAGGGGCTTCGCGCCAGGTTCGACCGCAACTACGAAATCATCCTTCGCCGTGCCCAGGCCAGGTTGCCGCTCGACGGCCGGATCGCCGCCGGCATCGGCCACGATAGCCAGAAGACCGAATTCGAACTCGCCAACGAGCTGGCCGACCAGCAGACCCAAGCGCGAATCCTTCAGCAGGGTATCCCGGCCGACGGTAAGTCCGCGCGCGAGCTGCTGCTGGCAAAAATGAATATCAAGCGCGAGCCGGTGTGCGGCGCGGAGAAACGGACATGACCGTAACCAGCATTCGATACAGCACCGCCCAGACCAAACCAAAACCGCAGGCTGGCGACGAACGCTTCCTGAAAGGCCGTGGCGTCCAGCAAATCCGCCAGCAGCAGTACAGCAAGATGTATCGGGCCTACATGGTCAGCAACGGCCGCCCGGTGTGGGAGTGGGTCGACAAGGGCAGCGAGAAAGATCGCACGTCAGAGGCCTGGCTCCAGGCGCGCAAGTTGGAGCGCATGGCATTGATCGCAGAAGCAGCGGAGCAGCGGACATGAGCGAATTTGCAGAAGTGAATCAGCCCGAGCGCAATTCGCTTGGTTTCATGTACTTGGCTCGCCGTGCATGTGGAAAGGTCTCCGCATCCTGCTGGGATGACGCCATGAGCAAGAAGGACACCGCCAAGTGCGTAGCCGGTTACATCAAGCGCGGCGATTCGGTTGAGCGAGTGGAGCGTTTTGAGGGGGATCCGCAGCCCGAGTGGATTTGCCGCCCAGGTTGCAACGACTGTGCAGGGAGCAAGCCATGACCGACTACACCGAGCTTGTGCGGCTGGCTGAGGCTGCAAAAACCGAGGAGGCGAGAGCGATCCAGCTCTGCGCGTCCGGGTGCGGATGGGAGGCCCTGCCTGCTCAGGCCTCATTCCGATGCGTGGCCAGTGCTGAGGCAGTCCTCGCCTTGATCAAGGACCTTGAGAGTCACAAGCGCATGCTCCTGGCGGCAGTTTGCGACCTTGGCGCGATTGGCGAAGCACTCAAGTCCGACATGGACGCCGACGGCGATGAGCTGCTCGGCATGGTTATCGACCTGAAAGCCCAGAACACGCGAATGCTGGAATGGCTCAAGGACATAAGCCGTACATCCGGTGACAAGGGTGCAGTCATGGGGGCCCGCCAGTTGCTCAAGGAGTTCGCCGAATGAACGATTTCCGCGATTTGAAAGCGATTGCCGAAGTGTGCCAGCAGCACCAGCCGCTTCGCTTCATGCGCAGCCACGGTGCTCTGTACATCCGCAACGACAACGGCATCGTCTTCGATGTCCACCAGAACCGGTCCTTTCCCGAGTTCATGGCGCAGAACAAGGACTATGCGGATCTGGTGCTTGCCGCCAGCCCTGCGACGGTTTTGGCTTTGATCGGCGAGAACGAGCGTGTCAAAGCTCGACTTTGCGTGTGCCGCGACTGCGGTGGCCAGGGCGAAGTCTATTCAGGTCACAGTTCCTACCAGGGTAACAACGAGCCGCCAGAGCCTGACATGGACGTGTGCGGCACCTGCGGCGGGGATGGCGTTCTTGGACCGCTGGAAGATTTCGAAGCGCTGGCTGCTGAGCGCGACCAGCTCAAGGCCGAGAACGAGGCGCTTCGGAAATACGGGGAAGAGTTTGCAGTATTGGCCGAGCGCCGCCGCGAAGAAGTCGAGACGCTGCGCAAGGAGCGCGATGCTCGTCACCCGTTCAAGCCTTTTCATGAGCCGGCAATTGGCTTCACCGGTTGCGTGATTTTCGGCGTGTACACGGATCACGGCGGCTTGCCATGCCCGAAAACGCGAGCAACCGCCGACGCCGCCATGGGCAAGGGAGAGCAGTCATGAAAACCAACTACGGCAGGTTTAGCGATGACTACCGTGGTAACGGCTACATGGTCAGCTTCGGGTTCAAGCGGGGATGGCTGCTCTTCGGGTTCCGCCCACGCAACTGGCATTTCTATTTCACGAAGCTCGCCTCCAAGCCTGCCATCCGGGTTTATGTCGGTCCATTCGAAATTGAATTCTTTCGGGTGAAGCCATGACCAAGCCAGCCAAGCCACGCCCAATGCCTGTGTACCTGGTGCTGCGCCGCCTGGTCGATCCAGCCACGGGCAAGGAGGTGGCCGCGTTCGTGCCGTCCTCCGACGCCGACCGGTCGATCCTGCGCGAGCGGGATTTCCGGATCAACACGAAGATTCGCGCCGAGCTCAAGCAGCCACGCAACCCACGGTTCAATGGTTTGGTCCACGGCCTGGGCCGGGTGCTGAGCCAGAACATCGACCGGTTCTCCGGCAAGCAGTCCCACGACGCGATCAAGGCCCTGCAACTGGAGTCGGGCGTGTACTGCGATGAGGAAGCGTTCGACATTCCGGGCCTGGGCCAGCTCACCCGCAAGACACCCCGAAGCCTCTCCTACGACTCGATGGGCGAAGAGGTATTCCAAGACTTCTGGCGACAGTGCTGCGCGTACCTGGTGCTGCACGACTGGCCGACGCTTACCGAAGAGCGCCTGACCGAAATGGCCGAGTTTGAAGCGTTCAAGGAGGCCGCATGAGTCATAACTTCAAGCCGGGCGACCTGGCGTTGATCGTTTCCTGTCCGCTGGTGCCAACCCTGATAGGGCGCTGCGTGCAGCTGGTTGAGTGCTTGGGGCCTGGCTGCGACTCGTTTTCCGCCCACGGTCCATGGTTTAACCGTGGAGATGCAAACGCCTGGGTGGTGGAGGCAGATGGCTTGGTGTCATTGACCATCGGCAAGACCCTTGTCGAGCACCCGCGTTGCTGCATTGCTGAGAAATACCTCATGCCTTTGCGTGGCAATTTTGAATTCGGGCAGCAGAAAGCCAAGGAGGCTGTATGAAGCGCACACCGCTGCAACGAAAGACTCCACTCGCGTCCGGTGGCCCGCGCCGCAAGCGCTGCCCCGAGTGCCGGGTGATGTTCGTGCGTACCCGTGACGCGCAAGTCGTGTGCGGGGAGATCGAGTGCGCCATCGCTCACGGCAAGTCCGAGAAGGGACGGGCGATCGCCGGCAAGGCATTGGCCGAAGTAGGGCGCCGCGAGATCAAAGTCCGCAAGGAGAAGTTGAAGACCCGGGCGGATCACCTGCGCGAAGCCCAGGCCGCGGTGAACGAGTACGTGCGCCTGCGTGACGCACACCTGCCGTGCATCAGCTGCGACTCGACGCCGAACGACAACGACCTCATGACCGGTAGCCGCTGGGACGCCGGGCATTACCGATCCGTCGGTGCCTGCCCAGAGCTGCGCTTCGAGCCGCTGAACATCCATCGACAGTGCGTGAAGTGCAATCGGAATCTGTCCGGCAACGCAGTGGAATACCGCATCCGTCTGGTGCAGCGTATCGGCGTCGAAATGGTCGCCTGGCTGGAAGGCCTGCACCCGGCCCGCAAGTACACAGTAGATGAGATCAAAGCTATCAAGGCTACATACCGCGCAATGACCAGAGAGCTGAAGAAAGGGGAAGCCGCATGACCTATCGCAACGTTGTTTCAGCAGTAGTTCGAGCCCTTGCGGCGGAGACCATCAGTTCCGCCGGCGGCTGCGACTTTGAACCCAAGGTGCAGTGCGCCAAGCAGAAGGGGGAGATCGTCGGTAAGGAGGCGGCGTTTCTCCAAGACTGCTGGGTATTCGGCCGACTGCACAAAGCGCTCACCCCTGCACACTGGCGCGCACTGGTAGCGAAGTACTCCACTCACGAAGAGCGCAAGCACGGAGCCATTCTGGAGCTGCTGAATTCGGTAAAGACTCCAGCACCGAAGCGCTTTCGGGAATGCGCCGTGCTGACCTGGGCTATTCCTCAGATAGCAGGCGCCGACGGCAAGCGCTCCGCCGCGGTGCTGCCAGCGGCATGGTACGACATCACCAATTGGGACAATGACGGAAAGCCAGAGTCGACCCGATATCGTTGGCGTTCATCCATACGAAATTCTTTGGATGGCCAGGTGAATGAGGCGCTGATGGCCGCTCAAGAGATACTTGACGCCGAGGGGCTAATGGAGAAATTCATGGCGTCATAATTTGCTGCGGCAATGAACTGGACAGATGGCCTGAGCGACATCAGCTTTAAGATCGGCGGGAGGTGATAACAGGCTTCCCGCCGACAGGTTTTGATGGACTACAAGGACTCGGTGCCTGGCGTTCTAGTCCCATCACATACCGAGCTGAAACCACCTTGCGCCAGCCATTTTTCTAAAGGTTCCGCTTTCAGGGGTTTTGTTATCAGGTATCCCTGAGCCTCTGAACACCCCCAGAGCGTGATCAGGTCCAGAATGCTTTGGGTTTCGACGCCCTCTGCTACGACTCTATAGCCTAATCCTCTGGCAAGCTCGATGAGTGTCTTAACTAGCCGTTTATCTTTTTCGTTGGTGTTGAGGTTGCTGATTAGTGACTGGTCTAATTTAACCGTACTCACAGGCAGTTGCCTTAGATATGTCCAGTTGCTGTAGCCAGTGCCGAAGTCGTCCACGGAAACTTCAATGCCTAACGCGCGGGCGCGCTCAAGCTGCTCAATAACTGTCTTCGGGTCTGACATGAGCATGCTTTCCGTGAATTCAAGCTCTAAATTTTTCGACAGAAGGGCGCCGTTGTTTATATATTCTGTAATTTTATTTAAGAACTTAGAGTTCTCAAGATCACTGACAGTGACATTCATGGAAACTCGTAATTCAATACCTTTGCCGAGCCACTCCTTGGCTTGGTCAACTACGGCGTCAAGTACCCAGAAGGTAATTGCATGCATCAACGCAGTTTTCTCTGCAAGTGGTATAAATTCTGCGGGACTGATAGGCCCGAGCGTAGGATGATTCCACCGGATCAATGCTTCAACATTTTCACATGCTAGACTAGGTAATGTGACTTTCGGATGAAAAACTAAGCTCAGCTGATCTTCAGACCGAACTGCATCAGACAGGGAGCTCAATAGGGTAAACGCTCGCTGCTGAGCTGCGTCCAACTCAGGTTGATACATCGCCCAGCCCAAGTTTCGAACCCTTGCGTCATCAGCTGCCCCTACGACTAACCGTAGCCAGTCCCTCTCTTTTGCATCGGCGATTTTCAATACCCCAATACCTGTCTGCATGAGTATTGGGATTCCTTGACAATCAACCGGCTCGTCAAAATTTGAAAGAATCTTAAGGCAGAGACCTTCCACCGGATGGCCACCTTCTAACAGAAACCCAAAACGTGTTGGACTGATTTTGTACAAGAGAGAATTATTAGGTAATAAAGACTGAAGTCTGCCCTTAACGCTGAGCATTAAATTTTGAGAAAAGCTGTAACCGAGCGCTTTTACTACGTCATTCAAAAATTTTGGAGATATTACGTCCACAGCAAATAGATCGTGCTGAATGCCGCTAGAGCTTGCTAGTCGAATATCTTCTTCCAGTCTGAGTCGGTTGAAAAGTCCGGTTGGCTGATCAATAAAATTACGGGAACGTAAACCCATAATCCGCAAGACAACGAGTTGAGCGAAATAAACGAGCATTGCTGCATCTCGCTTGCTCATCGGTTGTCGAGGTGAAGTATCTATTATGCATAGGCTACCCAGAGAGAAACCATCACTTGTGAGAAGTGGCGCGCTAGCGTAATAGCGAATGAAGGGCGCGCCGGTGACCATGGGGTTATCTTTGAAGCGCTCATCATTCTGCGCATCCAAAACCTCTAACGCCTTCCTGTCGCGTAGAGAGTGTGCGCAGAACGAAACGTCCCGAGGTGTAGTTTGCTGCTCAATCCCGATCCGTGCCCTGAACCACTGGCGGTGCTTGTCGACAATAGAAATCAGGGCGATGGGAGCATTGAAGTATTCTGAAGTCATTGAAATCATTTTTTCGAAGACTTCATCGTCTTGTTCATTTTGCGGGCAAAGGGCCTCAACGCGTTTTAAGCGTTCTGCTTCGTACTCAGGGAAGTGGGTATTTGCGTCCATGACTAACCTCGTGTATCACGACCATGTGGCTAAACGGTATCAGATCACCGTTAACCCTACGACTTCATTTACTTATTGAGTCAGTAGGTACGACCCATTCATGCGAAGGGAATACGGCAAAATACGGGCGTTTCGCTTCTCGAAAGGACAGAGCGCATTGGATCCGCTCACTCTGCATCTATAAATCACAATGCAGAATCCGAAGAAACGTTGCATTAATTGAGAAAATGAGAGAGTATTTATTCATCGTGCCCATACACTGCATTTCGAACGGTCTTCAGCGTTGAAATCAACCAATGAGTCCGGTCTAAAGGAGGCTCCGCCAAGTACGGGGCCTCTTTCGTTTGGTTTCAGGGAAACCTGGTCAATCTCAAGGCCTCGCCATCGTGCGGGGCCTTTTTCGTTTTCGGCCCCGCCACACCCTTCGCACTTAGTAGGGAGTGCCGCCGGGGCTGACCTATTTCAAACATGCCCCACGGAGTCGAGCGCATGGAGTATCTACAGCGCCTGCTCGACAAGATCGACAGGTTCGAATTGCTGATTGCGGGCCTAGTTGGCGCCGTGATCGCCAGTTGGTGGCACAAGGACGACTTGAACGACTGGCGTGCCTGGATGATCTTCCTGATCACCGGCATGGCCTGCTCGATTTATCTGACGAGCATGGTCAGCACCTATCTGGGAGTGACCGAGCCGAAGATCGTCGCCGGTATCGGCTTTCTGTTGGGTGCATTCGGCGGCTCGCTCCTGGCGGCCATCAATCGAGCCATCAAATCCGCTGACCTCTGGGCGCTTATTCGCCAGCGGTTCGGGGGAGGCAATCCACCATGAATCTTGAACTGATCAACTCCATCGCCTGCGGCCTTATCGCGCTGTGGGCCGCCTGGTGCGTACTGAGCGGTAAGGTGAGGGACGGCATCCTCGGGAAGCTGATCTACTCGGCCATTGCCATCAGCGGTTTCGTCGTTATGGCGCGCAGCCAGAACATCTTCTTCGGCCCGACCAGTGCGGGCCTGACGCTGCACGTGTCCCTGGCCCTTGCCGGTGCTCGCCACATCTTCATGGTCACGTACTGGCAGCCGGTAAAAGCCTGGCTGTGCCGGACGTTGAACTGCGAGCACTGCCTGCACTGTGACAAGGCACCTGGTGGTGTCGAGCGCCGGGGCAAATAGCTTTCCGATCTACTGGTCTGGGCGCAGCGCACGACTTCGGGAACCGCAGGCAACGTCGAGCTCAGCGTTCAGCTGATCCACCTGTTCCTGACTGATCCAGCCAGCTGTCATCAGGGATTGGTTGTAACCGACTGCGCCCAGTCTGAGCTTTGCCAAGTGCGCCTGATCTTTGGCTTCGGCCAGGTAATGGAAGTTCTTGCGCGCTAACGCCATCGCGGATGCTGCATCAATTGGCATGACGTTAGCTCGACTAGAGATGAGGCGCGCAGATTGCCGCAAGTCGTCGATCAAGGGTAGTGGATTCTGACTAATCAATAGCAAGTAATCCGCGCCACGTTTTCGAATGCCCGAAATCGTGGCGCGGCATTGGAGTAGGGCATGACCGCTAGCATCCACGACATAGCCGACCAGCGCCCGCACCTGATGGTGGTAGCCAATGATGGTGCCCACGTAATCCCGCACGCACTGGTTCAATCTGTGATCGCCGGCGACAAGCCTTCCTCGATCCTGACTGAGCTGGTGGTGAAGCGGATCATTGAAGAGTGGCTGCAGCAGGTGACCGCATGACGACCATTGCCTACAAAGACGGCGTGATCGCCTATGACGGCCGCCAGACCCGGAACGACCGCATCGTTTCCGACAGCGCGGCAAAGTGTCAGGTGGTAGATGGCGTCAGCTTCTTCCTGTCGGGGACTGTATGCGACGAGAAGGCTTTGATCGCTGCCTACTTCGGCACCTCATCGCCAGTTCCTGTTGAGTGCTCAGGTTATGCCGTTGACGGTGGCAAGCTGATGATGATCGGCCACGACGACACGACCGGCATATGGAAACAGGATCTCGACCCGGCGAACCCGGATGCCATGGGCAGTGGGGCGCAGTACGCCCTGGCCGCAATGGATATGGGCGCAAGTGCAGAAGACGCAGTGCGCGCTGCCATGAAGCGAGACATCTACACCGGCGGCACTATCCGCACTGTGATCATCAACGAGGGGATGGCTGATGCAAAGACCACTGCCCCCGGCGTCACTGCTTGAGCTCTCCGACCTGAGCGACTTCGGCATCCGCCTTGTTCCTGCGCCCGAGGTGTGGGAATGGCTCCAGGCTGAGATCCTCGCCGACACCGGCAGCATTCACAACGAAGACCATGCCCACCTACTGGATGCAGACATCCGGGTCATGTGGGCGTCGTCGAGCTTCGAGAAGCAGGGCCGCACAGTCTTGGGCCAGGCCGAACAGGTAGCGTTCCGCGCCGGTGGTTGGCAGAAAGCCCGGATGGAACAACAGATGCGTGATTGGTTCGGTGATGTGCCTGCCTTCATCATCACGTTGGCTGCTGATTACTGCGCGCAGTGCAGCGACCTTGAGTTCTGCGCCCTGATCGAGCACGAGCTGTATCACCTGGCTCACTCGACCGACAAGTACGGTCAACCAGCATTTACCCAAGACGGCGCACCGAAGATCAAGCTGCAGGGCCACGACGTCGAAGAGTTCGTCGGCGTGGTCCGCCGCTATGGTGCGAGCACTGACGTTCAAGCATTGGTGGATGCAGCAAACAGTCCTACTGAGGTGGGGAAATTGAACAT